>JBPBQB010000060.1:0-28555 GCA_050954545.1 Janthinobacterium lividum
CGCCGCCGATACGCATCTGATCCATGTCTTGCCGGGCCGTGATTTCCCTGCCCCTGAGTATTTGGATCTACGCACCGCCATTGCCGGTGACGTCAGTCCGGTCGATCCCGAAGGCCGACTCTACACCCAGCGCGGGATCGAAGTCGGCCATGTCTTCAACTTCGGAACCCGCTACTCGGCCAAGATGGGCGCAACCTTTGCCGACGACAAAGGAACGACCCAGCTTATGCAGGGCGGCTCCTACGGTGTCGGCGTCTCGCGGACGATGGCCGCCGCGATTGAGCAGCACCACGACGCATCCGGGATGCTCTGGCCGATCTCCATCGCTCCATTTGAAGTCGTCGTGATCCTGGTAGACGCCAAATACGACGCCCAGCGCGAAGCCGCCGAGTCCTTATACGCTTCCCTGCAAGCCTCCGGAATCGATGTCCTCTTAGACGACCGCGACGACCGCCCCGGCAGCAAATTCAAGGACGCTGAGCTGATCGGCATCCCCGTAAAAGTCGTCATCGGAAAATCTCTTTCCGAAGGCACCGTCGAGATCACCCTGCGCCGGGACAGCGCCAGCAAACAAGCCATTCCCGTCGGTGACGCCGCCGCACATGTGCTCTCGCTCATAGCACAGCTCAAATCGGAGTGAAGAAATGCTGGCAGCTTTTCTCTCCCGCAAATACACTCACTAAAGCGCACTCATTATGATTACCCGCGTACAAGTTAAAAACTTCCGAAACCTGGGTGATATTGATGTCCAGCTAGGGCCATTGACTGTGCTCGTCGGACGCAATGGAACAGGCAAAAGCACGTTTCTAGATGTGCTGCGCTTTGTCCGTGATGCCCTGCGCCTGGGCCTTAGCACAGCAATCAATCAGCGTGGCGGCCTCTATGCTCTTTGTTCTTGGTCTCCGAACGGACCCACCAGCGATATTGAAATCAGCTTAGAAATTGAAGAAAGTGAACAGAAAGTACGTTATTCTTTTGCGATTGGTGTAAATCAAGCAGGAATGCTTCAAGTCAAGCACGAATTTCTTGAACTTACATTATCTTCTCAACAACCGGTTGTTAAGTTTGAAACAAGGGGTGGAAAATGGGTGATTCAGTCGTTAGACTACCTCGTCAATCACGCTCATCTGATAAATATTCCAGTTGCAGACTCATTAATGCTTTCAAAGCTTTCTGTTTTGGAGGATTTACAGGCAATCCAAGACACACTGACTGCAACTAATTTCTATGCCGTTTTTCCAAACACACTGAGGGAACCTCAACGACAAACAAGTGAGTCTGCACTACTAGAAGACGGGCAAAACTTAGCCGTGATACTACGCGGGATAATTCGGCAAAAATCATTTTATGCTGATTTAATGGCGGCGTTGAAATGCGTCGTTGCGGGGGTTAGGGATATACGGGTTCAGGAAGTTGGCGGCTACTTAGTCACCGAATTGAAACATGAAATGCAGAATAGCCAGGAGACTTGGTTTCCGCTCGCACAGGAGTCAGACGGTACTCTGCGAGTTTTGGGACTGCTCACCGCGCTTTATCAAGGCGTGCCGCACTCGCTCATTGCGATTGAGGAGCCGGAGTTAAGCGTTCATCCCGGTGCCCTTGCAATGCTCAGCGAAGTAATCGAAGAAGCGGCGACACGCAGCCAAATCATTATCACGACACAAAGCCCAGATTTAATATCGCGTTTCAAAGCAGATCAGCTTCGGATCGTGGAGCGGGTTGGAACTGAGACATTTATTGGGCCAATAGAGGAAGGGCAACAAGAAGCGATCAACGCTCAACTTTTTTCAGCAGGCGATCTTTTGAGAATCGAAGGTCTTCATATCTCAACGCAGGAAGAGCCTGTAAACTACTATGCCTAGAATCGTGTCTATTGTGGAAGGACCAGGCGAGGTAGAGGCAGTTCCCATCCTGCTTAAAAGATGCTGACGGAAATGAGCAGGAACGATATTCAGATCGAAATCCCTCAGAACGCTCATGGATGCACTAACTTAACAAATCCCGGCGGCATTGAAAAGTTTGTTACAAACGCTTGGACAAAGCGGGACTGCGGTGCTGTTTTAGTTCTTATGGATGCAGACAAAAAATGCCCCGTCCGTCTAGCGACAGATTTTTCTCAGCGTGTTCACGCTATCGGTGTTCGTTTCCCAGTTGTAATTGTCATTGCGAAGTGCGAATATGAAACTTGGTTTCTCGCAAGTTTAGAAACTGTAGTTGATGCGCCGATGGAAAGTAAACTGGATTTACCTATAGGACTGACATATCCTGGTGAAGTAGAAGGATTTGCTGGAGTCAAAGGCTGGATTACAAGGCAATTGCCGGTCGGGCGCAGTTATAAAGAAACAATGCACCAAACTTCTATGACAAAGTTGATAAACTTGGAGCGCGTCCGGCAACGATCACGTTCTTTCCGCCGTCTCTGCCACGCGCTCGAAGAGGCGGTCAATGCGATTGATCAAGGCTTAGTAATCGTCACGCCGAAACCCCCAATTTAGATAAGCCAAGGACAATAATAGACAATGTCACAAGAAATTTCTAAGAAAAAAGTGATTGTGCTCGGCAGTGGGCCAATTCGTATCGGGCAGGGGATCGAGTTTGATTACGCGAGTGTCCATGCTGTCCGCGCTCTACGTGAGGCCGGATATGAAGCGATTATTATCAACAACAACCCGGAGACGGTGTCGACGGATTTTGATACGTCGGATCGGCTTTACTTTGAGCCGCTGACTCCTGAAGACGTGCTGAATGTAATCGAACGGGAGTCGCCGATCGAAGGAGTCATCTGTCATTTCGGCGGACAGACTGCGATCAATCTGGCAAGGCCATTGTCGGAGGCAGGCGTTCCGATTTTGGGGTCGTCGTTCGACAGCATTGACTTGGCGGAAGATCGGGACCGGTTTGAGACACTCCTGCGTGAACTGGGCATTCCCAAGCCTGCGGGCCGGGCAATCATGTCGACTGAATCTGCTCTGGAAGTGGCGGGGGAAGTCGGTTACCCGGTGCTGGTCCGGCCCTCCTACGTACTGGGCGGGCGGGGCATGGAGATTGTCTACAACGACACGGACCTGCGCGAGTACATGCGCTATGCGTCCGACATTGCGGATGGCGCTCCGATCCTTGTCGACCGCTATATCCTCGGCAAAGAAGCGGAACTGGATGTAATCGCCGATGGTCAGGGCGGCTGCCTGCTGCCGGGGATTATGGAGCATATCGAGCGGGCGGGTGTCCACTCGGGCGACTCGATGGCAGTCTATCCGCCACAGACAATCAAGCAGTCGACAATCGACCAGATGGTGTCGTATGCGACTCAGCTCGCTAAGGCACTGAACGTAATCGGGCTGATGAATATCCAGTTTGTCATCGAAGACGACCAGGCGTATGTGATTGAGGTCAATCCGCGTGCCTCGCGCACAGTTCCCTATCTCAGCAAGATCACCGGCATTCCGATGGTCAAAGCTGCGACCTGGGCATCGCTCGGCAGAACGCTTGCCGAGCAGGGCTATACGAACGGTCTGCACCCAAATCAGCCGAACATCGCAGTCAAAGCTCCGGTGTTCTCATTCGCCAAGCTAACTGATGTTGACATAAATCTCGGCCCTGAGATGAAGTCTACCGGCGAGATACTCGGCATCGACACGGACTTCTCGCGAGCGCTGTACAAAGCCATGGTCGCCTCGGGCATCGATGTCCCCGCAGGACGCAAAGGCGCGGCGCTCTTAGTCACTCTAGCGGACCCGGACAAAGACGAAGCCCTGCCGATTATTCGAGACTTCGCCGCACTCGGCTTCCAGCTTCATGCGACGTCTGGAACGGCCCAGTTTCTGGAATCACATGGTCTCCAAGTCATCACTGCCAAGAAAATCAGTGAAGGGACGCCCAATCTTCTGGACCTCATTCGCGGAGGTCGTGTCTCGCTGCTCATCAACACGGTTTCCAAAGACAAGCAGATCGAAAAAGAAGCGGCGCTCATTCGCCGGGCCTCCGTCGAACATTCCATCCCTTGCCTGACTTCGCTAGATACCGCCCGTGCTCTGCATACGGCTCTGGCAACTCGTCAGATCGGTGAGGCCTTTGAAGTAATGACAGTGGATAAGTATACGAGGTAGGCTCTACGCCTTCCCGTTGATTTTATAGACAAACGCCAGCACCTCGGCGACGGCACGGAAAAGCTCTGGCGGAACCTGCTGACCGACATCAAGTGTCGCCAATGCGCCTGCGAGTGCCGCGTCTTGGCGTAGGGGAATGTCGTTCTCCTGGGCGATCCGCAGGATCTCTTCAGCGACGCGGGCCGTGGCTGCGCCGAGGACTAAGGCTGTATTAGGATTGTGAGTTGTGTCTTGCATTAAACGTGCCGATCCACACAGGTACGCGGCGAAGCAAAAGCCGCCCCGCCGTGGTACAGCGGAGGCCAGTCTGTCTGCAAGTGGCAGGTGACATCGCAGGTGTCCCAGCCCGCAGCGCTGAACGACGACGCCAGACTGCTTGTATATTTGGAGATCAAGCGCAGGGAAGCAGCTTTTTCCACGCCAAAACGACAGCTCAGACTGCCGGAGAGCAGGCCGATCAAATCCGCCTGGACGCGGCCCAGCTTCGGCGGGGTCAAACGGACAGTCACGCGCAGAACCTCGCCAGTAGTTTCCTCTTCTTCCTCAGCCTCGTCTTCCGTTCTCAGCCACAGATGCGTCTCCGCAATCCCTGACAGACCGTCAAATGCCATCGGCAGCGCAAAATAAAGCGGCACAGCAGTTTGATTGGCGTGAGCCGCCAGCGACGCCTGATTGAGAAGCTGCTGACCTTCCACGAGTGACGCCAGACCATTCGCGCCCTGCCGCATTGTTCTATCACTCGAAGCGCCCGCTAATCGCAGCAGAGAAGTTCGCAGGTCCGCAACCGGCAGCGGACTATCCTGCCGGGTCAGCAGGCGATGCTCCGTGCTGCGTCCCACTTGCAGCAGCATCTCCCGCATTCCCCGTGCTAGCGCCTCCGGCGAAGTCCCTGCTTCCAGCGCAAGCCCCAGCCACGCATTGACCCGTTCCGGCAGCGCCGAAGCCCCCTCCGGCAGCCCCTGAGTTGGGGCAGCCAGGACAGCCGTGATCGCCCGCAGAGAATCAGGAGTCGTGGGAAGGGCCAGCGACTTCGCGAGGGCATACGCTTCCGGCGAGACGCCCGGCGCGGAAGCAATAGCGCTATTCGCCTGCGCCAGCGTCGCGAGTGTCAGAGGCAGCCCTGTCTGGGTCAAAGCCAGTGCCAGCGCCACATCCACCTCTGCCGCCGCTGCACCCATTTCCTGCAAAATTACCCGAATCACTTCCGGTGTCAGCATCCCCGCCGTCAAGGGCCTCGGCTGGACACTGGTTCCACCCGGCATCTGCACCGATTGTGCCAGCCGCCCAAGCAAGTTGAGAGCGGCGGCAGCCGGCTGTCCGAACGAAGACGCGAATGTGGATGAGACTTGCATAGTACTTAAAACGCTTTACTGCTTCTAATTATCGGCAGAAGTGAAGTGTAACAAAAGAGCGGCAATTTCTGTGGAATCGGCAGTGCGGCATTCAGGTATACTGTAAATAATTGGAGAATAAACCCATGACACTTACTCTAAACCCACACACAGAAGCACGTCTGCGCTCATTTGCCGCCCAGCATAGTCTGCCACCCGAAGAAGCCGTTGTACTGCTTCTGGATGTAACCGACGCTTCGGGATATTACAATTCAGTAGAAGCAGAAACGATAACGGCTGAACTGCAAGCCAGCGTGGAAGACTACGCTGCCGGGCACTGGATTTCTCTAGAAGATTACGAGGCTGAAGTACAAGCCGAACGTGCTGAGCGCAGCATTGAGGCAAAAAGTAATAATGGCAGATGAACTAGGAAAAGAGGCGCGTGTCTATGCAATCCGCCTGACCCATCCTGCTCGCCAGCAGATTGAACAAGAATATGATCGGCAAAACCAGATAACCCGCTTGGAGATTGCCGATGAATGGCGCGATGGCCTCTCTGACGCCATTCGAGGCCTCGCAACTTATCCCAAACGGCGCAATGTCTCTCTGGAAGACGAACTTTTTCAGAAATTTAGCCCCGGCGACATATTGTATGTGATTCCCTATCGCCGCACACGTACCGGTCCTACATGGCGTATTTTGTTTTCCGTACATGAAGCTGACAAAAACGATCCGCCGACCGTGCGCGTTCAGATGCTGCGCCACGGCGCACAAGCTCCGCTGACACACTGGCCGGAAGAAGACGAATGACAAAATAATTTCAGATGTTCAAGGCCCGTTAAAACCTATTGGAGATAGCTCTTGAAAGCAAACTATACATATCACAACGAAGCAGTTAAGGCATTTCAATCTCTCGATGAAGGTCTACGTCCATTTGTCAAACAAGAAATGCTTGCTGTTTATAAGGAACATTGGCTCGATAACATTGCAAACTCAGTGAAATGGGAACGAGAAGAACCAATTTGGGATACATTGGCTCTGCTTCATACGATTCGCGTTAATTGGACCAATGTTTTCAAAATGGACAGGTTGCGTGGACCGGAAGAAATCGGAAAAGTTTCTGCTCTAATTGATTGGCGGCATAGGATCCAAGGCCATAGTCCTAAGCCGGTAGATAAAGATGAAGCATACAGTGCGATTAATAGTATGCTTCACTTACTGAAAAGTATTGGTGCCACTACTGAAGTGGGGGAAGTCGAACAACTTCTTGTATCGTTCCGCCCACTAGCTTCTCTGGAAGCGAATAAAGATTTACAACTAGCCCAGATCAAAAATGAGGCCCCCAGCATATCCCTAATCAATGTAAGCGAAGAGGTAGAAGCAGAATTGCAAAGGCTTGAAAGCATTGTCTCAAGCACTACTCCGCCTTCTCCCATTGTTGCAAATGCGATATCAACAGTTACACCTTCAATGACCCCTCCTCTGCCCAACGCTGATATATTGCGAATCGAGTGTATAAAGGATACGAAAACAAAATGGTGGCTGTTGCAGATTTATGACGGCAATAAATTCATGGGCAGCTACGAGCGCAGTGGTACAGAAGAAGATGCAAAAGAAAAAGAGATAGAAATTCCTTGCTCTGCGACTGATCTACGGGCAGCTTTTCTGGCGAATGGCAATCAGCCCTTCGTCGTGCGATATAATGGTGCAAGCCGTACAAAGCAGATCAAATCGGACGATTCCAAAACAGCGGTTATTTTAGGAACAATCCCCAAAAATTGTTGGCGAACGGTGCTAAAAAAATGACAATCCTGCAAGATCCTTGGGGCGATTTGCCGACAAACCCACCATATGTCCTTCCATGTGACAAACCAATTCTTGACCAATTCAGCCCAAAATTGATTGGAGATACTGCTGTTCGCTTGGACACATTAGCCTATCCTTATCTCGGCAATCCGAAAACCGCTGACGTACTTTTGCTTGCGCTCAACGGCGGATTCGCGCCAGAAGTTTTGAATTATCTCTCCGATGATCCTGTCTATGTTGACCAGCGGCGTAAAAGCCTGACGTTTGAGAGCGATTATCCATTTTTCTATCTTGATCCTCGTTTTTCGTACACGCTTGGGTATCGATGGTGGCGCAAGCGTCTGAGTTATTTTATAGAGCGTCAGGGGCAAAAGGCAGTTGCAAATCAGTTTGCCTGTATTCAGTTCTTTCCCTACTGCTCAGCCCGATATAAAGAATTGCCTAAAATACTGCCGTCGCAAGAATACTCCTTTGGTTTGGTGCGCCAAGCAATCAAGGATAAGAAAGAGATTGTCCTAATGAGAAGCCGAGCAATGTGGCTCGCTGCAGTTCCTGAACTAAAAGATTATCCGTATATCGAGTTGAGATTTCCGCGTAATCCCTACATTGACCGGAAACACATGACAGAAGAACAGTTTGCCCGTATCGAAAACGCTGTGAAGGTATAATAACGCTATTATGATTGACCCGACTATTTACCGTGAAATGGGCTTGAACGATTCAGAGTATGCCCTGATTTTAGAGGCGCTTGGGCGCGAGCCCAGTATCACCGAGCTTGGCATGTACGCCGTCATGTGGTCGGAGCATTGCGGCTATAAGTATTCCCGGCCTGTGCTGCGACTGTTCAAAAAGTACAAAGAGGCGATGGATACCGGCGCAGTCGAGAACGCGGGCGTCATCGACATCGGCAATAACATCGGGGTCGTGATGAAGATGGAGTCGCATAACCATCCATCTGCCGTCGAGCCATTTCAAGGTGCGGCTACGGGTGTCGGCGGCATTTTGCGAGACATTTTTACGATGGGCGCACGGCCAATCGCTATTCTGAACAGCCTGCGCTTTGGTCCGATTGAGGGAGCAGAGAACGCGCACACGCGCTACTTATTTGAGCATGTGGTCGGTGGAATTTCTCATTATGGAAATTGCCTAGCCTCCGACGAAACTCTCGTGTGGCGCGATAGTTCCGGCGTTCATTTTGACACTATTGGAAGTTTCGTTGAGGCGCATCTCCTAGAAGGTCAGGACACGGCAGAACTCACCGCGCTTGTCGAGACGCTATCGCTTGACCCAGATGCTTTGAAAAGCTGCTGGCGTCCTATCCGGCGCGTGTTCCGGCGGCAGACTCAGTCGTTAGTACGTTTGCGAACAGCAATGGGCCGGTCACTGACAGTCACGCCTGATCACCCAATGCTTACGCTCAAAGAAGGCGCATGGCAGATTCGTTACGCACAAGCTCTTCAGGCAGGTGATCAGGTGCCACTACTGCTTGATTTGCCGGCGTCTTCTGATTCAGACATTTTGATCCCAAAACCTTTAGATTTAATTGAGGTATTAGTTGCCCATCCAGAGATGACAGCAGATGTGTTTGTTCGCCTTCCGTCGGAATGGAAAGTAACAGATACCGCCCGAAGCGCACTGCGGGTGCTGGAACCTTCGATCATGCGTCGGCATCAATATTTGAAATCAGGCCGTTTTCCCTTCCAGCACTTCCTCCAAATGGAAGCTGCGCTGGATGTTCCCCGCGAAGAACTGCGTTTGTTCCGCCGCAGTGGCAAAGCAAACTATATGAAGGCGGTCATTCAGCCGGACGCCGATTTGGCACGAATGATTGGTTACTATCTGGCGGAAGGCTGTATCTCAGCAAACGGAAATACGCAGAAGATTATTTGGACGTTCGCGCTGCATGAAACTGAGTATGTTCAGGAGGTTGCAGCAGCTTTACAAAGTCTTGGCCTCCATCCCTGTGTCGAAATTCGAAGCAGCACGATCGCTGTTTACGCGACATCATGGCTTTTAGGTCATGTTCTGAAAGAAGTGTGGAAGTGCGGAGCAGGGTCTGCGGATAAAGCTATTCCTGCGTGCGTCTTTGAGTGGCCTCATCACCTGCGGCGCGAAGTGCTTAAAGGAATCCTGCGCGGAGACGGATCGCTGACGACGAAAACACATGGGAACCATGCTAAGGTGTCGTTCGCTTCAACCAGCCGCCGTTTGTTCGATCAGACGCTTGCTTTAATCCAGCACGAAGGCGCAGTCCCAGCTCTGCATAATCGCCCGGAGCAAGACGGCTTTATTTTGGGGCGTCAGCATAAATCCAAGCTTTCTTACCATCTGGAGGTGTGTAACCGTGCCGGCTTAATCGCTTTAGCAGATATGTTCGGCAGCGAACGGACAGCGACATTTGCGGGAGCATTGGCCCGATATGACGGCAACGGGGGAAAGTGGTCGTTCCCACGGTTCCAGATGGCGGACGGATTAGCAGCAGTCAAGATCAAGTCCGTCGAGATTCTCGAAACCAACGAGTGCAATGTCTATGATATCGAAGTAGACGGGACTCACCTCTTCGCGACAACATCAGGAATCGTAACTCACAACTGTGTTGGTGTGCCGACTGTCGGCGGCGAGATCTATTTCCATCCCTCGTATGCCGGTAATCCGCTGGTCAATGCAATGGCGGTGGGCGTGGTGCCGTTAGATAAGATCGCGTCTGCGGAGTCGAAAGGCATTGGGAATCCGGTGCTGTATGTCGGCTCGGCGACGGGCAAAGATGGCATCCACGGAGCGACATTTGCATCGGTGGAACTTGGACCGGACTCGGAAAGTAAGCGGCCTAATGTCCAGATGGGCGATCCATTTGCCGAAAAGCTGCTGATCGAAGCAACTCTGGAAGCGCTGGCGACGGGCTATGTGGTCGGCATTCAGGATATGGGTGCGGCGGGGCTGACCTGCTCGACCTGCGAGATGTCCGCGAAAGGCAGTGTCGGCATGGATGTCGATGTCCGGCTGGTCCCGCAACGCGAAGCGGGCATGACTCCCTATGAGATTATGCTGTCCGAGTCGCAAGAGCGAATGCTGGCGGTCATTGAAAAAGGCCGTGAAGATGAGGTCGCAGGCGTGTTCCATAAATGGGGTCTGAACGCGGTCGTCATCGGCACGGTCACGGACACAGGCCGGGTCGTGCTCAAAGACCAGGGCGTGGTCGTAGCCGATGTTCCCGCTAAGTCGCTGACCGATGATTGTCCAACCTATTCTCTGGCCGCGTCAGAGCCTGCTTACATCAAAGAAGTCCAATCCGCCGATCTATCCAATTTGCCCGAGCCGACCGATTACAACGCCGTGCTGCTGAAGCTGCTGGCCTCGCCATCGATTGCGTCCAAGCGCTGGGTCTATGACCAGTACGATTCGATGGTCCAGACACAGACTACGGTGCTTCCCGGCGCTGCCGATGCCGCCGTCCTGCGCCTGCGAGAGTCCGGCAACAAAGGACTGGCGCTGACCACGGACTGTAACCCGCGCTACTGTTATTTAGACCCTTATCTCGGCGCACAGATCGCAGTCGCCGAAGCCGCCCGCAACTTAAGCTGCGTCGGCGCGACACCGCTTGCGGTCACAGACTGCCTGAACTTCGCGTCGCCGGAGAAGCCCGAGGGCTTCTGGCAGTTCGAGAGGGCCGTCGCTGGCCTTGCCGATGCCTGCGAAGCGTTCGGCACCCCGGTCATTTCCGGCAACGTGTCGTTCTACAATGAGACGCCCGAAGGTGCGATCTTCCCTACGCCAACGGTTGGCATGGTCGGTTTATTGCCCGATGCCGACAAGCGCGTGACGATGAGCTTCAAGAATGAAGGCGATTTCCTGTACTTGATCGGCGGCGGGACACCGGCATTCGGCGGCAGTGAGTATCTGGCCGTCATTCACGGCAAGGAAGTCGGTTCGCCACCAGCATTGGATACAGACGCCGAAAAGAAGCTGCAAGCATTTTTGCGCGAAGCCATTTCGCAAGGTAGTGTGCAATCCGCCCACGATGTGTCGGACGGTGGCTTGGCCGTCGCATTGGCCGAGTGCTGCATCACCGGCAGTTTAGGGGCTTACGTCCCGCTGCAGCCATTCTCTGCATTGACGCTTTACGGGGAATGCATGGCTTCGGTTGTCGTCAGCGTTTCGCCCGACAAGGATGAGACGCTGCGAACGCTGCTGGAAGCGCATGATGTCTCCTGTTTGCATCTTGGCGAAGTAGTTCCGGGCAATCTGACAATCTTCTCGGATGCTATTGATGTAGAAATCAATTTGCCTGTTTCAGACCTTCGTACAGCCTATGAAGGCGCGATCCCAGCAGCGATGAAATAGAGACCGTGCTTTTTAATGCATGGTTTGAAGTTGTGAGACAGTGCAGCGTTGAGAGAAAATGGCGAACAGTTAAGATATACAAGAAGCGGATTTGTAAGCAGATTTACTTATTCTGCGCTTTATCAAAAAATATATTAATATATTTGCCTGCTTTTGCCGGTATTTTTGCTAGATGCCCGAATTGGCATGATACTTGCACAGTGCTATTGCAACAAAGAAATAATCTCAATGCTTCTTTGCTTTCGGAACGCACAAGCCGGAGGTGCTTTCAGCCATGTCATATCTGCCTTATTTGCAAAGCAAGGACGCCGCACTCTTTGTCTACCTCGCGTGGGGGACAAGAGATGGCCTGCCGGTACTCGGTGATGACCAGGTTCGGCAAGCTGCCTACCTCGCGATCACAATGCGGACACGCTCCCAATTGTGCCAGGTTTTGGCAATCGATGGGACACCCGGCAGAATCCATTTGATCGTCCGTTTCCCCCCTTCCCTCGCAGTCTCTCTCGTTGCCCGCATGGCTCAGGAGGCCGGCGGTGCGGCAATCGCCCACCAATCCGAATTATTTCATGGCCGTCCGGTCTTTCAGGAAATGCTCTGGGAACGGGATTATACTAGCCGCACCCTTCAGCAGACAGACGCCGCCGAGGCTCCGGCTTACCTGCGGCGGCAGATCGCAGCCGAGTATGCAGTTCAACGAGAACACTAATAATTGGTAGTGGCCCAAATGAGTCTGATTAGCCGCAACCGAATTGCTTAATGCAGGCCACTTTAATTCGCATGCCAGATGGGAAACCAGCGCTTTAGCATCCAAGCATTATTTTGAGCGTCAGACTCATTTGGGCCACTACCCCGCGTAACTCCCCCCTGAATGCCTCCGGCACCGTCCGTGTTCTCTACTAAGACCGCCAGCGTATTCGGGCCGCCCTTGTGCCAGGCGGCGTCAAGCAGCACGTCAAAAGCCACGCCCCAGCCCTGATGCGTGGCAACTTGTTCGCCGTTCAGAAAGACTGTCGCGTTGTCGTCAACGTTCTCGAAGTGGAGACGATGATGCATTCCGGTGGGTGCCGGGAGCGCCGTGACATACCAGGCAAAACCTCGCCGTCCATTGAAGATGTCCGGCCCGGTCGTGCCGTCTGTCCAGCCTGCGCCGGTCATGTCGGTCGGTAGCGTGGTCGGGTTTGCACCGGCGTTGGTCTGAACACGCCAGGTAGTGATTGATGATCTTGCCGCTTTGCCATTTTCCAGCACTACCGGTCCCCGCAGACCCTTTGCATCCAGAGTGTCAACCGGCCCCAAAAAGCCAAACTCTTTAGAGCCTGTTATGCACTTTTTAGAACAGCAGGCAACTATTACGGATTTTGTTTATCAGCCTACTTGCTTAGCCGAACCCGAATAACGCGGGTTGCTGGCCGAAATACTCTAAATTCAGCCGCGCCAGGGGCAAATCAGACCAAACAAGCCTACAAAGTGCATAACAGGCTCTAGGCCGTCCATAATGCGCGGTCAGCACAGTAAGACGGCTAGTTCCTGCGGGAAGAAGCAAAGGAATATCTTTTGTAATGGCCCCGCTTCCTGCGTGGCTTCCGTTGACAAATGCCGAGGCCCAGTCCCCGCCATCGGTGAAACGCAAGGAGTACGTTCCAGCAGTCGGGACGCTTACCGTAGACCGATACCAGGCATAGGCGCTGCTGTCTCCATCCGCGCCCATCGGCAGCGGGTCAGTGCTTGCTTTCCAGGCGGTATCGGAATAGGATGGCACGGCTTCTAAACTACCGGACAGCGTCTGCCAATCGCTAAGAGAAGGGGTATTTGGGAGTTCTGCCGGAGGTAATGGCATCAGAGTGGCTTCGGCCTCACTGCCAATTCCAAACAGCAAAGTAGGTGGTGTCAGGCTAGTTCGATCCTCTGCCGTCACTTGCAGATTGTTATTGACTGTCGCTACGTCACCAATATAGTCCGACCCGATCATAATGTCGTTGCCGACAAACCAGGTGTGATCAGAAGTATCGGTACTCATGGTGAGAACACGGATCGTCCGATTACCGGCCTTGAAGCTAAGTACGGTGATGCTATCGTCAAGAGGATCCAGCACTGTCAGCAGATTTCCCTCATGCTTTATCATGCTATTGCTGATGTTCGTGACCGGCCCAGTAACTACTGTTGTCACTGTGCCGTGCGTCTGAATGCCGAGCAAAGGAGTTGAGTGCTCAAGGATGACGCCGGGCAGGAGCGGAAAGTCGTGGACAATGGGAGCAATCTGTCCCGGAGCCAATGTCATTGTGTATGTCGGGAATAGACTACCATCTGCTTCTTTAGTCTGTGCTTTGATGGCATGGTCAGTTGGATTGTCCAAAAATAAGATCGATCCCAACGGCGACTTACGGGCAGTGACATGGACATTCGGGTCAGTTGCGACTGATTTGTATGTATCGGTCGCGTTGTCGCTGTCTTCCAAAATCGACTCGAAGCTGCGGGCGAACAGGGCGGCTCGCTTGAAGCGGTAGTAGGTCGGACGCAGATCGCCTGCCTGACCGATGGCCGCGCCGTAGTTGTAGGAAGCATCGTCTTCATCGTTGTTGGTGTAGCCGAAGTTCGAGCCGCCGTGGAACATATAAAAGTTCAGGCCATTGCCGCCGTAGGCAAGCACCTTCCACATACGGCGATCATACGTATCGACATCGGCCTGAGTCTGACCGTAGTGGTCGTACCAGACACTCCAGAACTCAGTAGTGAACCAGGGGCTTTGACGGCCTGCACTGCTCCAGGGCGCGTCTCCCGCAGGGTCGCTGCCGTGGTGCAGGCCGCTGAAGAAGTAGGGGACTTGCAGGCCCAGCGAGAGTGCTTTGCTCTGCATGTGAGTGAAGTAGGAGTTTGGCAGGACCCGGCCCCAGCCCTGCGGATCTTCGTTCTCAAGCTGAACTAAAATGACCGAGCCGCCATGATTGATCTGGTTCGCCGCGACAATCGGCATGAGCTTATCCCAGTAGCGGTCGAGAGCCGCTATAAAGGGGAAATTGTCTTCGCGGACACGCAAGCCTGGTACGAAGCGCAGCCAGACCGGGTACCCGCCGCTATCCCACTCGGCACAGACGTAAGGGCCGACCCGCACGATGGCGTACAGGTCCAGCGATTTGGCTGTCTTCAGAAACGCGTCTAAATCTTTGTCACCGGAAAAGTCGAACTGACCGGGGCGCGGCTCATGGTAGTTCCAGAACGTGTAGATCTCCACGCAGTTGAACCCTGCCCGTTTCAGCCGCAGCAGCCGGTCTCGCCACAATGCACGGGGAATACGCGCATACTCCATACCTCCGGAGGCGATAAATGTCCGCTTGCCGTGAATCAAAAAGCCGCGTCCATCAAAGCTAATCGAAGACGCGGCAGCAGGTGCAGGCGGGAAGATGTTGTCGTCGGCGGAGGCGACGCGTGCAGAAGCGCCGAGCAGCAGGAGCAGCACGGCGGGCCAGAAGCGCGTTAAAGTTGCCATGGATTTGGGGGGAATAACGCTGGCAAAGGGGGGGAAGCGGGCGGGGATGGCCCCGCCCAGACTTGATTAATGGGACTGACTAGGCAGCCGCGACAGCGGCACGCTTCATCAGGCGGGATTTGCGGCGGGCGGCGGCATTTTTGTGGATGATGCCACGCTTCCACGCTTTGTCGATCACACTGACTGTCTTAGCGACACTGGCGTTGATCTCTTCCTGTGGGGCGGCTCCGGCGGAGATCAAAGTACGAGTCTTCTTGACATAGGTTTTGATCTGCGATTTGGTGGCCTGATTACGAAGCTGCCGCACGCGCGAACGCTTGACATCTTTGATAACGGACTTGATATTTGGCATGGCGTAAAAAAGCTCCTCGGGTGACTGCGCGTTATTGTACCCGAATAGCGCGGCAAAATGCAATTGATGTCTGGCGCAGATTGCAATGACTGCGAAAAAAATATTTTTAGACGAATACCCTGCATGAATTACTTGGCACGGTTTATGCATAAAGGGATTAATGAACTCTCAAAATGCACTCTCAATCGGCGAGGAGGAGACACACACGATGATCAGTGGAAAAGTCAAATGGTTCAATGACTCCAAAGGCTACGGGTTTATCGAACTGACACAGGGCAAAGATGTCTTTGTCCACTATTCTGTAATTGAAGCCGACGGCTACCGATCCCTGCGCGAAGGCCAGGAAGTCGCATTCGAGCTGGAATGCGGTCCTCGCGGCGACCATGCCACGAAAGTTGTCATGGCAGAAATTGCTTCTGTCTGAAACTGCTGTTTTATGCCCTCATTCGTGACGGAACGCCGGGTTTGCTGTCCCGGCCTTTTATCGGATCACGCACTCATTCAATCGCATTTATTCATCCTGAGCAGCGGCGCGGCCTTTTTGATAAGCCGCGCCGCTTTTTTGCGTCTGACAATACTCACAACTGGCTATAATGCAGCGGAGTCAGTGGCGGAAAAGTGCTGGTGCTTTGAAGAGCCGCGATCCGCTGCTGCGTGCGCTTGATCCGATCAGAAGTCAGCGGGTGATCCGATAAGAAATCCCCCGCGACACTGCCGCCGTTGCCGCTGACCTTTTCTAATGTTTGGAAAAGCTGGATCATGCCCTGAGGGTTGAACCCCGCCGCCACCATGTTTTGCAGACCACCCTGGTCGGCCTGATCTTCTTCCGTGCGCGAGTATTTCAGACCGATTGTGCTGTCTACCATTCCCGCGATAGACTGTGCTGTCGTGCCGGCATGAAAGAAGCTCAGACCCAGCGCCAGCAGCGTGTCTCGCTCCTGCTGCTTGGCATTGGCTTTCGCCCAGTGCTGCAAACGGACATGGGTCATTTCATGGCCTGTCACTCCGGCCAGAGCATCGTCGGTCGCAAGCAGCTTATACAGGCCGGTAAACATGAACATATTGCCGCCGGGCAGTGCAAACGCATTGACTTCCTTGCTGTCCAGTACATGAAATCGGAAGTTCCAGGTGTTTCGATCCGATGCCGGAAGTGCATGTACCAGCCTTTGACCAAGCTGATTAAAATGCGTGGCTCGGCCATCAAAGACTTCATGGTACTGTTTCAGCACTTGAGCTGCTGCCTGGTCTCCTATTTTCTTCTGGTCGTCCGGGCTGGCAGCAGAAAAGAATCCCCCTGCCAGAGCGGGTGACGGAAGCAGCAGCGGAACCGCCGCGATTCCAGCAGCCGTCAGCGCGGCAGATCGCAAGAAACGCCGCCGTCCAAGCCTTTCGTTTTCCAACTCATTTTCTGTTTTGTGCGCCATGTTCTCTCGTCCTTTTATGCTGAAAACTTCAGATAGTGTGCATTTACGACGTTATACCCGCGATGAAGGTTCCAGAGTTTGTCTGCCTGCTATTTCGGGTAATTTCTCCCTAGTACACACGCGAGAGGAAAATAGCTCATGGCAAATGAAGATGTGATCGAAGGCAAAGTCAAGCAGGCAGAAGGCAAAGCGCAGGACGCCGCTGCGGATGTAACCGGCAGCACCAGTGACAACGTGGACGGCAAAGCCAAGCAAGTCGAAGGCAAAGCGCAGGAGCTTTTCGGCAAAGCCAAAGAAGCGGTCCACGACGCTACCAAATAAGACCTCTCGGTAAAAAGCGGTTCAGCAGGGATGCTGGGCCGCTTTTTTGTCGCGACGTGCTATAATGCTGCCAGGCATACCGCCAACGAAAAGGAACGCGCACATATGAGTACTATGACTGAGTTCCGTGATTTTGTCCTGCGCGGCAATGTCGTAGACCTCGCGGTCGGCGTCGTGATCGGCGGGGCTTTCGGCACCATCGTCAAAGCCCTCATTGCCGACCTTATCACGCCTTTGATTGGTATCTTCTTTGCCAACCCGAAAAAGCCGGTGAGCTTTGACCAGCTCCATTTTACTATCCATGGAAGCCAGTTTCTCGTCGGTGATTTCTTGAACAATGTAGTCGCTTTCCTGCTGATTTCCGCTGTCGTGTTCATTTTTGTCGTCAAGCCCGTCAACCATCTGATGTCGCTTCGTAAGGTTGAGACACCTGCGGCAACGACGCATGAATGCCCGGAATGCCTGAGCAGCATCCCCGTCAAAGCGACGCGCTGCGCTTTCTGCACGGCTCAAGTCACCCCCGCATGATTGAACCGAGTTTGGTCGGAGATACCCCACCGTCTGCCTGGCGGCTGCTCCGTGTCTGGCTTGCGCTTAGCTTCCAGTCATTCGGCGGCGGCACTGCCACCCTGGCACTGATTCGCCGGGCGGCAGTCGAGAGCGAGGGCTGGGTAACGCAGGCCGAGTTCGGGCGCTTCTGGGGCCTGGTTCAGCTTGCGCCGGGAATCAATCTGCTGGCGCTGACGATTCTCATCGGGCGGCGGGCCGCCGGTGTTCCGGGCATGGTTCTCGCGCTGCTTGGCCTGTTGCTGCCGAGTGTCGTGGTCACGATCCTGCTGACTGCCGGATACTCCCATGTTCAGCATGTCGCCTGGGTTCAGGCTGCGCTGCGAGGCATTATCCCAGCGGTCGTCGGGCTTGGCCTGGTGACTGTCTGGCAGATTGCCCAGCCGCTTCTCAGTGGCAGCCGCCGGGCAGGAACTGCAAGCCTTCTGTGCAGCCTTCTGGTGCTCCTCGGCAGTGCTCTCATTGCCTGGCGCGGTCATCTGCCGGTGCTAGCGATCCTCATTGCCGGGGGCGTTATCTGCGCGGCGGAGAACTGGCGGCGGACGCGATGACCTTCTCTTTTTATCACTGGATGCTGTACTTCTGGCTGTTTCTCAAAGCGTCTTTGTTCTCAACAGGCGGAATAGGCAATCTGCCGAGCCTTCATGCCGATCTCCTTTCCCGTCACTGGGCGACTGACCATCAGTTCGCCGAGTCCTTGACTATCGGGCAGTTGTCTCCCGGTCCGAATGGTCTCTGGGTGATTTCTCTCGGCTACCTCACCGGTGGCCTGCCCGGAAGCCTGCTGGCACTGCTGGCGATTACTCTGCCGCCTCTCTTGATCCTTGCTGTAGAACGGGCGTACCGGCGTGTCCAGGACCACCCCGCTGTTGAAGGGTTTGTGCAGGGCCTGAGCCTTGCCGTAGTCGGCGTCTTTGCTGTCGCCCTCGCCGGCATTCTGCACAGTGCCGGGTTTAGTCTCCGCACCGGCATGATCTTCCTGAGCGCGATTGTCTTAGCCCTCACCCGCCGCGTTCCCGTTTTTGGTATCATCGGCCTAGCAGGCATAGTTGGAGTCTTTTGGCGCTGATTGCAAGTGAGGCAGGATTCAAGCAGGCGAACGGCGAATGGTGCAAGGAAGAACAATTATGCGTCTCAAATCCACTTTCCGCTCTCACTCTGCTGTTTTTACAGTCGCCGTCGGCCTGGGAATGTTTACCGTGCTGCCCGCAGGGGCTGCGCCGGATCAAACCCCGCCGGATCATGCTCTGACTATCTACAATCAGAACTTTGCCGTCGTCCGGCAGACAATCCCACTTGACCTCAAAGCCGGCCTCAATCATGTGACGGTCAGCGGCATCACCTACCATCTTGAGCCGGACTCTGTGGTCCTGCGTGACCCGTCGGGCAAGCGCAGCCTGCAGATCCGTGAGCAGAATTACCGGGCTGATCCCATTTCTCAAGAACTCCTGCTTTCTGTATATGAGGGCAAGACAATCGATTTCCAGGTGCAGCACGGTGACCAGACTTCGATTGTCTCCGGCAAGATCATCTGCAGCGGTTATGTTCCGCATACCGACGCCTACGCCGGGTTTGGTTCTCAGTACCAGTCTCAGCAGCAGTCGTTTGCTTACGGATCAGCGGGTCAGCCGATTATTGAAGTCGGCGGCAGGCTGCAATTTACGCTTCCCGGCACGCCTCTCTTCCCTGGCCTGCCCGATGACAGCATCTTGAAGCCGACACTAGATTGGCAGCTTGTGACTGACAAAGCCGGGCCTCTGAACGCCGAGCTTGCCTATGTCACTGGTGGCATGACCTGGACCGCTGCTTACAACGTCGTCTCGCCCGAAGTCGGCGACACACTGGATTTGACCGCCTGGGTGACGATGGACAACGAAAGCGGGCGGACATTCGAAAACGCCCGCATCAAGCTCATGGCTGGGGACGTGAGTAAAGTTCAGAACCAAACTGCCTACCTCGGCGCTGTTTATGCAAGTGGTGGCTTCCGGTCTGCTGATTCTGTACAACCATCTGTTACGGAAAAGACATTCGATGAGTACCATCTTTACACGCTGGCGAACCAAACTACTTTGCGGGATCGAGAGATCAAGCAGGTCCAGTTCGCACACGCCGCGAATGTCGCCTCGTCTATGATCTATGTCTACGACGGCCTTCAGATAGACCAGAATCAGTACAGCGGCTGGGGCTACGACAATATCCGCAGTCAGCCGAGTTACGGCACCACATCAAACCGCAAGATATACACGATGCGTGAGTTCGTCAACTCAGCGGCAAACGGCCTCGGCATCCCACTTCCCAAAGGCCGGATGCGCTTCTACCGGCGTGATACCGACGGTCAATTAGAGTTCATCGGCGAGAACGACATCGATCATACTCCCAAAGATGAGACTGTGCGTGTCTACACCGGCAATGCATTTGATCTGACTGGCGACCGGAAGCAGACGAATTACACGATTGACAGCAATGGCCGAACGGCTGATGAAAGCTTTGCGATTACTCTGCATAATCACAAGACTGTGCCTGCCGAAATCCGTGTGGTGGAGCATCTCTATCGTGGGGCAAACTGGGCGATCACGGCCAAAACCAACACCTTCCTGAAGACCGATGCCAACACAATCGAGTTCCGCGTGACACTGGCCCCCGGCACTGATAAAACCCTGAGCTACACGACGCATTATACGTGGTAGTTGAAACCAAGAAGTACCGCTTCGCGGCACTGGGAATCAGAGGGTAGGGGCAAGCCCTACGCCCTACACCGATTGCTTCTTATCCCCGCGCCCTCCGGGTCTGCCAATGCAGATGCGTGGGATTTGTGGCGTCTGCGCCGTCTAGCCGTGCGTTCCAACGCATGGTTCCGCCTCGTCTCTTAGTTAGCAATCAGCTTATGATAAAGACACTCGTCGGAATCTTCCTGCTCCTGCTCAGTCTCGGCATTCCCCTACACGCCCTGCTGCCCTCTGATAACTCCGCGACAATTCTGGCCGCACAGGATGGAGTCGGGACCGTATGGGGCTTGTCGACCGACCCTAATACCAATGGAACTCTGATCCGTTGGCAGGCGGGGAACTGGGTAACACAGACTGTGCCCGGAGCCGCAGGCCTCCGGCCACGGGTTATGACACGCGGGGATGACGGGTATGTTTACGTCCTCTGGCAGACGCCGAACCAGGATCCAAACCAGACGCCGCAGTGTCTAGTGACAATGCATCGCGGTGTTTACTCGCGCATTCTTGCCCGGTTTTTAGGTTCAGTTGCGCGAGACTATCCAGTTCCCAATACGCCGACGATTTTCGCCGGCTCAGCGGGTGATGTCTGGATTGCCGGGTACGAGCCACTTCTCCGACGTATTGCCTCAGACGGTACGGTCGCTGAATTTCCAATAAAGCCCGAGCAGTGTTTTGGAAGAAAGCTGTCCACAGACAACCCACCGCAATCAATAGGTTCAGTAGCTGATGGGTCGGGACGGCGCTGGTTCTGGCTGAACAAAGCAGAGAATTGGTGGCAAGATAGCGGTCTGCGCGGTGTTCTGATCTGGAATGGCAAGACACTGGATTACCACCCGACTTTGACGGGGCTGCCGGATCTTCCTTTTTCTTCTCTCGAACCCCTGGACAAAAATCATTTCTGGCTGACGATGCCTGGTGATAACGTCTCAAAAGGGCAGCTAGTTCATGGTGCTCTGTACCGTGTAGACACGCGCACTTTGGCTGCTGTTCGGGAAACGCCGCCACGGCAGGGCGCGTTCCAGAACATTGCACAGATCTTTCAAGCCAATGGGGATTGGTATATCGTAGAGCAAACACAAAACTACTCCACGGCTTCTCTTTGGCGCAGGCACGCGGGGCGGTGGCAACGGTTTCTGGACACTCTTCAGCCGATCGGGGGGTATCATTCGGCGGACCCGAGGCATCCCTGGCTTTCCGAGCCGTCCGGGACCTGGCTTGGGGTCAGCGGCGGTGCCTGGTGGCTGCCTCAGAGCGGCGCTCCTGCGATTTGGGTGGACTGGCATCGCGGCCTGCTGTCGACCAGCGCACAGGGGTTGTTCCCGCTCCCAAGCAGCCGCATTCTGGTTTTCGGCGAACAGGGAACTGCTGAAATGGCCTCGATTCCTCAGCCGATCCGTCCCTTGCCGCCCGGACTTGTCACAGGGGGGATGAGCGCACCAAAATATCTCGGGCCGCTCCTTGCCGATCCCCGGCATCATCTCTGGGGAACGCGAACTTCCTACCCCGAGCCATGCCCGCTTGATGAGTGGAACGGTACACAGTGGCGGACACATCTGCCGCCAAAAAGCATCCCAGGCGTCGGCGGCATTTATGCCTGCGACACGCTTGGGCGGCTCTGGCTATCGACTACCAATTGGAACCCGCCGACTCAGGCGCAGCCTGTCTACAGCTACGCCGTTTATGACCCAACCCGCGACACCTGGACGAGCTACGCGACTACCCAAGATGCGCTCCAAGCGGCTGCGCTTCTCCCTAGTATGGCGTTTTTGCCGTATCGAAATAATGTCCAGCCGCCGGCTTTTAGCGGCAATGGGCGGGTCACGTATACTGATAACTCGGCAGTCTATCTGTACGACGGCAAGGCCTGGCGGCACTGGATAGCCCATGACATTCTGCCGACCTCACTCTATGCTTATCTGAATGGGCTGCCGCGTTTCAATGCTGCCGGTAATCTGGAAGTGACGCTGAATACGGATACTTACGAATGGAAGCCCGATGCAGGCTGGCAGAGGGAAGGGGCGCAGAAATCTGAAAAGTACACCGATCCCATGCCGGTCGGCGGACCGAAAGGACTCTGGGCAACACCTGTTGTAGACGACTTGGGAAGAAAATGGTTTGTCTGGCACGGGGCGGTCTATATGTCCTGGCATGGCTTATGGACGAAACCAAACGCGCTGGCTGCTGCGGGTTCCCCATTTAAGCTTGGCTACGGCATTGAAGACGCGCTGCATGATCCTACCGGGCATATTTTCTTTGTCTCTCGTCCGGCAGGTTTTTATGACATTGTTGTCTGGACGCCGCCTGTCGCGGCATCACCCCCCGCGCCGCAGATCCATGTTACTCCCCTGGCGATTGGCACCGTTCGGCTCCGCTTCACCGCCGCCGTACATGATTTGCACTGGTTTCTCTGGCGACTCAACGGAGGCGAATGGAGTACGCCCCAGAAATCAGACACGGCCTTGCTGACGGCGCTGCCGAACGGACAGTACCATGTGGAAGCGCAGACACTGGATACTCTGCTGCAAGCCTCTCCGAAATACTCTGCTGCCGTGTTCGTGATTGAGCCTGCATCCGCGATGCAGATTGCCCGCTGGGTGCAGGCCCTGCTGTCCGGCACGGAAGACGCCCGTGAGGCCGCTGTCGCTGGTCTGGTCAGGCAGCCGAATGACGCGCTGCCCGCGCTGCGAGCTGCCTATCCCACTGCTTCCGAAAATGGCCGCTGGTGGCTGGACGCCGCTATTCAACAGATCAATAAAGGGGTATTACCAGACAGCAACATCGAGACGAGTCAGCAGTCGGCACAATAAGAAGACAGGAAAACCGACTTGATTCGGCTTCCTTTAAATGAGCTGCGCCTATGCCGCTGCCAGTGCGTAATCCATAGCCTCATTGAGTGTCATCGCCCTGCCCGCTTCCCAGGAGGCAGTGAACACCTCGGAACCCAGCGCAGAACGGAGGACAGTAAACTCTTGTTCCTGCCGCTCCCGTAAGAACAGTGCTAGAGGTGTGCCAATCTCCGTGCGGGTCGACTCGGAATTCCCAAACAAAGTGGCAGCGCCTATTTGATTGCCCTGATGCGCCAACAGAACGGCGAAATCCTCAAGCGTCACGACGAGACCCAGTCTGCCCTGAAGCTCGCGGAATGCCTCCGCCGCTCTCACTAAATAGGAGCGGGCGGTCTGATAGTCGCCTTGAGCCTCCGCGACCATGCCAAGGCGCTCAAGAACATTCGCCTCCTCCATTCGTCCTCCTGTCTCTCGCGAGGCGTCCAGAGCATGCTCCAGGGAGACACGAGCAGTCAGGTAATCTCCTTCCATGGCGCTCAGCCCCCCCAGGCTGGCGAGCGTCTCTGCAACAGCGCTCGGGTCGCCCAGTTCCTGGTACACTGCCAGCGAGTCCTCGTAATAAACGCGGGAGGCCCTGAAATCCCCTACTGACTGAGCAGCATTGCCCAGGTTGTTGAGGTGAATGGCTTCCCCTGCGCGATTCCCCAATTCACGGCAGAGGGCGAGTGCCTGTTCTAAAAAGGAGCGAGCCATAGCATGATCGCCCATCTGCTCGGTGATGTTTCCCAGGTTTCCTAGAGTGCCGGCTTCTCGGACACGGTCGCCACTGGCGCGGAAGATCGCCAAAGCCTGCTCCAGATAGGCGCGTGCTTCTCCATACCCGCCCTGTGCCTGCGTCAGAATCGCCAGGGCGGACAGTCCGCCCGCTCGCGCCGTAGTGAACTCGCTGCCCCGCGCGAGTGCGGCTTCCAGATGGAAACGTCCCTCACTCCAGTGACCGCGAATGTACCAAAACCGCCACAGGCCAGCCGCCAGTCGCAGGCCGTCTTCAGAATTCCTTGCCTCCTGACCGTCTGGTTCCGAGAGGTTCCAGGATAAAGCCGTCCGCAGATTATCGTGCTCATCGTCAAGTCGGCTTAGCCACTCTTTGGCCCCAGCGCCCGTCAAATGCGGCCTTGCCTCAAGCGCGAGCGACACGCACCAGGCCATATGCCGTCTTCGCAGAGTTACCGCCGACCCCGCTTCCGTCAAGCGGTCAGCCGCGTACTGGCGTATCGTCTCCAGCAAGTGGTAACGCCCCCCGCTTACCGCTTCGGCGTAGACAATCAGTGACTTGTCAACGAGCGAGGTCAGCAAGTCCAGTACCTCCCAGTCCTCAATGCCCGCGCCGTCTGCGCCCAATTTTGACGAACAAACCGCTTCCGCTGCCGAGAGCATCCATCCGCCGGCGAACGTGGAGAGGTGGGAGAGCATCGCCTTTTCCTGGTCGTTCAGCAGATTGTAGCTCCAGTCGATCAGCGCTCGCAGCGTCTGCTGGCGCGGCAGTGCCGCCCGCGATCCCCCAATCAGCAGACGGAAACGCTGGTCCAGCCGCGTGTTGATTTCCTCTGCGGATAAAGATCGTATCCGTGCTGCCGCCAGTTCGATAGCGAGCGGAATGCCGTCTAGGTGGAAGCATACCTGCGCGACAGCGGGCGCGTTCGCATCCGTGATAGAAAAGGCGGGCTGCACAGCCAGGGCGCGTTCGATAAACAGCCGCACGGCCTCGTATTGCGACAATGCCCCCACTGTCTGGGCCTTTCCAGGAACAGGCAGCGACAGAGATGGAACATGGTACGTCTGTTCGCCTAAGATGCTCAGTGGTTCGCGTGACGAGGCCAATATCTGGACATCCGGGCAGGAGCGCAACAGGTCAGCGGCCAGGGAAGCGCAGGCGGCGACAAGATGCTCACAGTTGTCCAAAATGAGCAGCAGGCGCTTGGACTTGAGGGCGTTTACCAAGGTGCGCTGGATTGGCTTGCCTGCCTCTTCGCTGATCTCAAGCACCTGAGCAGCAGCTTGCAGCACTAGAGCAGGGTCCGACAGGGCGGCAAGTTCTATGAGCCAGACACCATCAAAGTATTGGTCGAGCAGATCGGCAGCCACTTGCAGGGAAAGCCGCGTCTTGCCGCTGCCGCCCGCACCCGTCAGGGTCAGCAGTCGAGTCTTGTCCAGAAAACCCTTGACTTCTTCCACTTGTTTGTCGCGCCCGATGAAGCTGGTGACTTGCTGGGGAAGATTGTTCGGGAGGGCGGGGTTATCCAGGGAGCGCAGCGGTGGGAAGTCTGCAGGAAGAGTCGGGTGCAGAAGCTGAAACACTTGCTCGGGCCGCCCGAGGTCCTTGAGGCGGCGCTGGCCCAAATCGCGCAGGGCGACTGAGGCAGGCAAGTGGTCTCTGGTCAGTTCCTGTGTGGCTCCCGAGAGCAGCGTCTGCATGCCGTGCCCCACAGACATCAGGCGTGCGACGCGGTTGAGCGGCTGGCCGAAATAGTCACCGCCGCGCTCCTCGGCGGCTCCCGAATGCAGGGCCATCCGCACGAGAAGAGGCGTGGGTAGGTTCCATGCTTCAGCCTCCAGCGCCTGCTGCGCGGAAAGAGCGGCTTGGAGGGCGTCAGGAGCGGTGGCAAAGGCAGCGCAGAAGGCATCGCCGACAGTTTTGAAGACAAAGCCATCGTTGTCCTCAATGCTCTGGCGCAGAAGGCTGTCGTGGCGGGCCAGGGCAGGACGCATGGCGTCGGGACTGCTCTCCCAGAGCCTGGTGCTGCCTTCAATGTCGGTGAACAGGAACGTGACGGTTCCGGTAGGCGGCTGGTTCATGACTGATTCCTCGATGGAAATAGCGGGTTAAACAGAGGTCGTTACAGATCACGCAGACCAGACGGAAATGGCGAACTCAGAGAGCATTTGACCCAGTAAAAAAACTGGAAGACCAACGACGTTAAAGTAGTCGCCCTGGATACTGGGAATGAACGAAAGTGCTTTGCCCTGGATACCGTAAGCACCGGCTTTATCCAGTGGCTCACCCGTCGCGACATAGGCTGCGATTGTTTCGTCGCTGAGCGGGGCGAAGGTCACTTCCGTCATGCTGAAATCGGTCAGCACTTTGGTGCCGTGGATAAGCGCCAAGCCGGTATAGACTTGATGGGTGCGTCCGCTGAGAGTTCGGAGCATACGGACAGCGTCGGCGGAATCGAGAGGCTTGTTGAGATACTGACCGTCGAGAACAACGGTTGTGTCCGCACCGATGATGAGGGCATCGCCCGCAGTGCGTCCGGCCACTTCCTGAGCCTTGCCGCGTGCAAGCTGGGTGACGTAGTCAGGTGGAGCCATGCCGACCGGCGAGATCAAGGCCTCATCATACCGGCTGGCGACGATCTCAAAGAGCAGTCCAAGCAGTCCCAGAAGCTCCCGGCGGCGCGGTGAGGCAGAGGCAAGGACAAGGCGTAATGTCATGGGCCGGCTTTGACTTTCGTCCCAATCGCGGCTTTGACTTTCGGCTCCGTGCCTGCCTTCAGCCGTGCGATGTTAGGACGGTGTTTGAGAATCACGAAGAGTGCGACTAAGAGTCCAAAGAGGATGTGCGGCGGGTCATGGTGAAAAAATATCAGTGCGATGGAAGTCAGCACGGCGGCGACCATCGATGACACGGAGATATAGCGGGTTGCCAGCAGGCACACGCCCCACACGACAAAGCCAACCACTGCGGCGAACGGGGACAGGCCAAACACGACTCCGACGGAAGTCGCCACCCCCTTGCCGCCTTTGAAGCGCAGAAACGGGCTGAAGTTGTGGCCGAGGATCGCGGCCAATCCAACTACAACCGGCAGCCACGGTGTCTCATCGTGCAGATGCGTCATCTGCACCGTGAGCACCGTTGGGAGGTATCCCTTGCAGAAGTCGAAGAGGAAGACCGCAGTTCCCCAGAGTGGTCCCATCGTGCGCCAGACATTGGTCGCGCCGATGTTGCCGCTGCCGTAGTCGCGGACATCGATCCCCTTGACCATGCGCCCTACAAGGAGGCCAATGGGCAGAGAGCCGAAGAGATAAGCCAGCAGAATGAGTGCGAGAGAGTGAGTGTATGTCATAAAGGCCCTTTGTCCAAAGCGGCAGTCAATCGCTCTATTATACCTACTGTTGCTGAGGACTGAGCGCGATTTAATTAAAGCTTAAAATTATGCTGTTGACACGATGCTGCTTGCTTGTTATACTTCGAGTGTTCTTGCCCGGATTTCTCTTTCTTGGGATGACATGCTGCCCCAGTTTGGTTCACTATTGGAACTATGGCGTTGTTGGAAACGGTTTCTAAAGGAACACCATGAAAACTCTGATTTTGCTGCTGTTTTGTCTGTTCTGTCTGCTGTCAGAGGCGGGGTCAGCTTATGCTCAATTTGATGGTAATCCAGAAGTGCCGGTGCTTGTTCAGAATGCGGACACGATCTGCGTTGTGAAAGTTGCTGCCATCACCAACATAACCCCAACTCAGTTTGAAGCGGTTCACCACGACAGAAATGGTTTGCCTGTATTCATAGACGCCCAATCCGCTGTCGCTGAGGCGGTCGTGCAAAATGTGCTGGCGGGTAAAACTAGTCAGAAACAAATTCAAATTTCGTTCTTCAAGAACGTGCGCCACGGCTTTAATCCATCACCCTTTACAGAACTCGCAGCTGGCGAGACTGACATCGTTTTTCTAGAAGCGACGCCCGATGACACTCACTTTGCTTTATCCCAGCCGACCTCGCATGGCAAATCCAAGATAACAATCGGAGATGCCAAGATCGAACCTCTGCCGCCGAACACTTCGCCGCTCCGCGCTGTACTTTTAGTGCTGGTAAATGCAGTTGACAATGGAAGCGAACCGATAAAGTTAGAATGCTTGAGCCGAATCGGGAGCGTCGGTTATGTTCTGGACGTGAAAACTGGTGTCTACCAGGATGAAGGTGCTGTCGCCATTCGCGCGAAGCTAGGAGAGCCACTCATTGCGGACAATGTTCCTATAAGCCTGGAACGCTTTGTCAATAATCAAATACTCCCTGCGGTCTTGAAGCTGACAGCAGATAAAGACGACAAAATCCGCGAACAGGCTTTTCTCACAGCGGGGTATCTCCAAGATGTTGAAGTCATCCCTGAACTGGTAAAGATTGCTGATAATAATTCAGATGCCGGTCTTGCAATTTATAACTGATGTTACGCAGACATTGAAGTCCGCCATGTGTTGATGTGCTTCTCTTTTGGTAAACTTGTCCCATGGACAAGACGCTGCTCGATCTGTATG
>JBPBQB010000037.1:0-28320 GCA_050954545.1 Janthinobacterium lividum
TGCCTGTATTATACACAGCCGCAGCCCGAGATGTCAAGAGCAGCACAGACAGTTCCCCTTAAGATTACCGGTGCTATTGCCGATATGATACTGACGCAGCTCGCACTTTAAGCAGCGACCTCTTTGCATACGCCGCACTAAAGGATACGAATCACACAATGAAACTCTCTTACTCGCCGCCGACCAGTTGGGCGCGGCAGCTTTGCAGGCATCTACTCCTGCCCCTCCTCCTCCTGACAAGCGCCGGAGCAGTATCCGCCACGACAATCAATGTCCCCGCAGACCAATCGACCATTCAGGCGGCCATTAATGCGTCATCGAATGGCGACACGGTACTCATAGCCGACGGCACCTACACGGGACCCGGCAATGTGGACGTTGACTTTGTGGGCAAGAACATCACCGTGACTTCCCAGCACGGAGCCGCCAGCACGATCATCGACTGCGGCGGCAGCAGCAGCGTCGACCATCGCGCCTTTATCCTGCAAAACAACGAGACCAGCGTCATCAATGGCCTCACCATTGAAAACGGCTATGAAAGTAGCGATTCTGGCGGCGCGATCTACAATGACAGCACAGTCACGATTACCAACTGTGTTTTTACTAACAACACGGCAAGCTACGGCGGTGGCGCTATTTACAATGATGGCTCCGCGACACTGACCAACTGTACTTTCACCAATAATGCATCCAGCAACGACGGCGGCAGCGCTATTTACAATGATGGCTCCGCAACACTGACCAACTGTACTTTCACCAATAATGCATCCAGCAACAACGGCGGCGGCGCTATTTACAATGATGGCTCCGCAACACTGACCAACTGTACTTTCACCGCCAACACGGCTTATTATGGCGGTGGTCTCCTCAATGACGGCAATGCCACACTGACAAACTGTACTCTCACCGCCAACACGGCACAATTCGGCGGTGGTTTCTGCAATGACAACATGGCGACCCTGACAAACACTATTCTGTACGGCGACACCGGCGGCGAGATAGCAGGCAACCCTCCAACAGTAGCTTACTGCGACGTGCAGGGCGGCTACTCAGGAGCCGGCAATATCAACGTCAACCCAAAGTTCGTCAGCGCTTCCAACTTCCACCTGCAATCCACTTCGCCCTGCCTCGGCGCAGGAACCCACGCAGGTGCGCCGGCGACCGACATCGTGGGCACGACGCGCCCCAACCCACCTGCCATCGGTGCGTATGAGGTCGCTCCTCCTACAGTGACATCGCTCACCGTCAGCCCCGCCAGCGCGACGCTGCCTAACGGCACCACCCAGCAGCTTACGGTGACCGCGCACTTCTCCAACAGCACGGCGCACACCGTCACAGACTCGGCTTTCTCTTCCGGCACACCCAGCGTCGCCACGGTCAGCACAAGCGGCCTGGTGACAGCCGCTGCCACATCCGGCACATCCAACATCACTGTCACCGAAGGCGGGCAGACGGCGACAGTTGTCATCACAGCCGCTGCAGCTAGCCTTCAGTCCCTGACCGTCACGCCGTCCACGGCTTCCGTGATTGCCAGCCAGACCCGGCAGTTCACGGCGACCGGGACCTACTCAGACAGCAGCACGCAGGATGTTTCAAGCACGGCCACCTGGACCAGCAGTGATCCGACAGTCGCAACAATCAGCAGCACCGGCCTGGCATCAAGCCTGGCTGCCGGCACGACTACTATCACCGCGACGCTGAATAGCATCACGTCTAGCCCCGGCACACTCACGGTCATAGCCCATATCAGCCCACAGTACGTCTCGCCCACCGGCAATGACAGCAGCGACGGTTCAGAAGCTTCCCCGAAGCTGACCATCCAGGCTGCCATCAACACCACCATCAATGGCGACACCGTGATCATCGAAGACGGCACGTACACGGGCATTGGCAACGTCGGCGTTGACTTTGGGGGCAAAAATATCACTGTGACCTCGCAGCATGGAGCCGCCAGCACGATCATCAACTGCGGCGGTACCAGCAGCGCCGGTCACTGCGCCTTTATTCTGCAAGACGGCGAGACCAGCGCCGTCATCAGCGGGCTGACCATTGAAAACGGCTATGAAAATGGCTCCCACGGCGGCGTCATCCACCACGGCGGCGGCATCTATAATAACAGCACTGTCACGATTACCAACTGTGTATTCACCAATAATACGGCAAACTACGGCGGCGGCATCTTCAATGACGGTACTGCGACAATTACCAACTGTACTTTCACCACCAACACAGCAAGCTACGGGAGCAGTTTCTTCAATAGCTCCACTGCGACCTTGACAAACTGTACTTTTACCGGCAACACGGCAAGCTACGGCGGTGGTATCTACAATTTCGGCAACGCGACATTGAAAAACTGCACTTTCACTGATAATACAGCCAGCATCGGCGGTGCCATCTACAATGACGGCATCGCGACACTGACAAACGATATTCTGTACGGCGACACCGGCGGCGAGATAGCAGACAACAACCCAACAGTAACCTACTGCGACGTGCAGGGCGGCTATACCGGCACGGGGAACATTGCTGCTGATCCGCTGTTTGTCAGCGCTTCCGACTTCCACCTCCAGCCCGGTTCCCCCTGCCTCGGTACGGGAACCCACGCAGGTGCGCCGACCTCCGATATTATAGGCACGACACGACCCAACCCACCTAGCATCGGCGCGTATGAGGTCGCTCTTCCTACAGTGACATCGCTCACCGTCAGCCCAGCCAGCGCGACGCTGCCCAACGGCACCACGCAGCAGCTTGTGGTGACCGCACACTTCTCCAACAGCACTTCGCACACCGTCACAGACGCGGCTTTCTCATCCGGCACACCCGGTGTCGCCACAGTCAGCACAAGCGGCCTGGTGACAGCCGTAGCCGCCTCCGGTACGTCTACTATCACTGTCACCGAAGGCGGGCAGACGGCGACGGTTCTAATCACAGCCGCTGCCCCTAGCCCTGTCCATATCTTGTGGGACAATGCCGATGGACAGGCCTCGGTCTGGAACATGGCGGATGCAGACCCGTCTGCAACCTGCCGCATCTTTGGACCCTACCCAGGCTGGACCGCCGTCGGCTTGGCGGATGGACCCAACGGAAACACACGCCTCATCTGGGACAACACCGATGGACGCGTCTCCGTCTGGAACCTCAGCGATCCCAATCCAGATGCAACTTGCCTGATCTATGGCCCCTATGCTGGGTGGACGGTGGTCGGCATCACCGTCGGCCCGGATAACGCGGCGCATCTGCTCTGGGACAACACCGATGGACACGTTTCTCTGTGGAACCTCAGCGATACACAGCCCGACGCCTCGTGTCTGGTTTATGGGCCTTACGCCGACTGGACAGGCATCGGCATTGCCGAGGGGCCGGATGGACATCTGCGCCTGCAATGGGACAATTCCGATGGACGCGTCTCCGTCTGGAACCTCGACGATACGCAGCCGGACGCCTCCTGCCTGGTCTACGGCCCCTACGCCGACTGGACTGCCGTGCGTTTAAGCGTTGGCCCAGATAATGCGGCACATCTGCTCTGGGACACCAGAGACGGCCGTGTTTCACTCTGGAACCTGAGCGATTCTGATCCCTCAGCGACCTGCCAGATCGGGGGTTCTTATGCCGGCTGGGCGGGAGTAGGCCTTGCGGTGGGGTCTGACAACGCGGTTCACCTGCTGTGGGACAACACAAGCGGCCCCATGTCTTTGTGGAACCTCAGCGACCCAAGCCCTAGTGCGTCCTGCTTGCTTTACGGCCCCTACTCCGGCTGGGCAGCCGTGGATATGAGCACCGCTCCCTAAGCCGCAAGCCGAAGGAGAGATCCGCTGCCTCTGCGTATGCACAAGACAGTGGAATTGATAGAAATAGGTCACCGGCATCATGCCAGTGGCCTATTTCTGTGGCTCGGAGCTGTTAGACTTCCATCTAGGCAACCGAAAAATCTATGCCGCATAGAAGTGCGGGCATAGTTTATGCATGGAAGCAAGCAAGCAGCTTTCCCAAACAGCATTTTATGGAGTAATCAATAGGGATCACTGCCGGACTGAGTGCCGCTTCCTAACACGGCTCATCCCTAACACGGCTCATCCCTAACAAGCTTAGGATTTTCTTGCTGCTACGATGCTGCCGGAGGGATTTTTATGAATAATCCATTTTGGCATTGACAGCAGGCCGCTTGCCTGTTACAATGCTGTTAGCGACGCGTCCGGCAGGAAATACCTTCCCTCTGTGCCGAGATGACTATGAGGAAACATTTATGAAACACAAGCCCTTTTGCATGCCCTCTTTCAGATCACTGCCTTTACTTTTGAGACCATCGTTATCTTTCAGGCCAGCACTTTTCACCGGCTGCCTCACGATTCTCGCGGTTTGTCTGCCGGCCCTGGCCCAGGCTACCACTCTCAACGTTCCGGCACAATTCAGCACGATCCAGGCTGCCGTCAACGCATCCCAGAACGGCGATACCGTGCTGATTGCGAATGGCACCTATAGCGTTGCAGGAGACGTCGATGTCGATCTCGGGGGCAGAAATATTACAATCACCTCCCAGAGCGGGCCAACCAGCACAATTATTAATTGCAAAGGTGCCAATGCAACCAACCACCGCGGGTTCTATCTCCACAGCGGCGAGACCAGCGCCAGCATTAGCGGTCTGACCATCGAAAACGGTTATGAAAGCAGCGGCAACGGCGGCGGCATCGACAGCGTCAACGCCGGTGTGACTATTCAAAACTGCATCTTCAAGGCCAACACAGCCAGTGAAGGCGGCGGCGTCGACAGCTACAACAATGCAGGTAGCAGCGCAGTTGAGGTAACCGGCTGTACTTTTACCGGCAACACGGCAAGTTTCGGCGGCGGTGGTCTAAATAATTACAGTGCAGGCACCAGCACGATCACAGTGATTAACTGCGCTCTCACCGGCAATTCCGCCGGCAGCGGCGAAGGCGGCGGTATCTTAAACTATAACACCGGCGGCGGTACAATCACCATTTTTAACTGTACGCTGATGGGGAACACAGCCAGCAGCGGCAATGGCGGCGGTATCTACAGCTACAATTCGAGCAGCAATGCAATCACTCTGACAAATGACATTGTTTACGGCGACACCGGCGGCGAAGTGGTAAACGGTGCCAGCAGCAACTCCAACGTGCCGGTCACCTATTGTGATGTTCAGGGCGGCTACACGGGAAGCGGCAATATCAATGCTGCCCCCCTGTTCGTCAATGCACCCTCCGATCTACATCTTCAGCATGCCTCCCCCTGCCTCGGCGAGGGAACGTCCAGCGGCGGCACGCCCACCGCGACTTTGGATGGACGGCAGCGGCCAAGCCCGCCCAGCATCGGCGCTTTTGAAGTTGATCCCCGTGTTATTCCCACAGTCACGCTTACCTCCAGCCTCAACCCATCCGTTTCCAGTAAGAGTGTAACAATCACAGCCACTGTCGCAGGAACCGGAGGGACACCGACCGGAACTGTCACGTTCACTGTAGATGGAACTGCTCAAGCACCAGTCACACTGAGCTCAGGGAATGCCACTTACGTTTCGTCAACCCTCTCGGTAGGCCAGCATCCTATCAAAGCGGCTTACAGTGGTAATACCACGTTCCAGGGCAGCATGTCTTCGATACTGACAGAGACGGTCTACGCTCATATCAGCCCCCTGTATGTCTCGCCAAACGGCAATGACAGCAATCCCGGAACACTGGCGGCTCCTAAGCTGACGATTCAAAATACCATCAATTCCGCATTCAGCGGCGATACGGTGACCGTGGAAAATGGCACGTATACCGGCCCCGGCAACGTCGATCTGGACTTCAACGGCAAGAATATCACAATCGCTTCTCAGTATGGGGCGACCGGCACGATTATCGACTGCCAGGGCTCCAGCGATGCCAATCATCGCGGGTTCTATCTCCACAGCGGCGAGACCAGCGCAGTCATCAGCGGCCTGACCATTGAAAATGGCTACGAAACCGGCAACGGCGGCGCTATCGACAATGAAAATGTCGGTGTGACCATCCAAAACTGTACCTTGATCAACAACACGGCAAGCTACGGCGGCGGCGGCATCAATAACTACAATGAAGGCAGCCGAATCGTTGCTATTACCAACTGTACTTTTATCGGTAACATGGCAGAATTCGGTGGAGGGATCGAAAGCGCGAATGAAGGCAGCGGCGAAATAGCGATCACCAACTGCACCCTTACAGGCAACTCGGCAAGCGTCCAGGGAGGCGGGATCGATAACGCTAATTACAGCAGTGGTGCAGTGACTATCACGAACAACATCATTTATGGTGACATCGGCAGCGAAGTCACAAACAATTCCGGCAGCACGTCGGCTGCGGTTGTCACTTACTGCGATATCCAGGGCGGTTTTGCCGGAACAGGCAACATCAATGCCAACCCATTGTTCGTCAGCACGACCGACTTCCATCTTCAGCCCGCCTCTCCCTGCCTCGGCGCGGGAACTGAGACCGGCGCACCGGCAACCGACAAAGACGGCGTTACTCGGCCAACGCCTCCCAGTATCGGCGCATATGAGCTCACGCCGATGCATTTGCTGTGGGACAACACCAACGGAACGGCTGTAGTCTGGAGCTACGATACAGCCACAGGGACGCACACGCAGAGCACCTACGGTCCCTATTCAGGATGGACCGCCGTCGCACTTGCAGATGGACCGGACGGTCATGCCCACCTGATTTGGGATAACACCGATGGACGCGTCTCCGTGTGGAACCTCAATGACCCGCACCCGGATCAAACCTGCCTGATCTACGGACCCTATTCAGGCTGGACAGCCACTGGGCTGACCGTCGGCCCCGACAATGCCGTGCATCTTCTGTGGAACAACACAGACGGACAGGTTTCTGTGTGGAACCTTAATGATGCTCACCCCGATGCAACTTGCCTGATCTATGGCCCATACGCAGGGTGGTCCGCAGCGAGCTTGAGCGTTGGCCCTAACAATGCTGTCCGCCTGCTGTGGGACAATACCAGCGGTCAGATATCCATCTGGAACCTCAATGACGCTCAGCCCGATGCAACTTGCCTGATCTACGGGCCGTATACGGGATGGACCGCAGAGAATATCAGTGTCGGCCCTGACAACGCGGCGCATCTGCTGTGGGACAACACCGACGGACAGGTCTCTATCTGGAACCTCAATGACGCTCAGCCGGATCAGACCTGCCTGATCTATGGCCCATACGCAGGGTGGCACGGCGTGAACGTGGAGGTCGACTCCAGCAACGTCCCTCGTCTGCTCTGGGAAAACACCAGCGGTCAGACTTCCGGCGAGATTTCGCTGTGGAACCTGAGCGATCCAAATCCGAGCGCGACTTGCCTACTGTTCGGCCCCTATGCCGGGCTGACTCCTGTGGGGATCAGCACGGCACCCTGACAAGGCTTATGCCCTTGAAGCCAGTCGCCCTTCGCCTCATATCGAGGCGAAGGGAAACTGGCTTTTTGGCGTCTTCTGCGGGTAGAATAAAAGGACGAAAATTCTCTTAGTGGAGACAGACTTGGAAAAATCGAAGACTGCACCTGGATTTCATCATATCGCTTTGCGCGTCCGTGATTTTGAGGCCACTCTGCGTTTGTATCAGGACGGGTTCGGCTTTGTGCGTCAGTTCGGCTGGGGCGAAGGCGATAAGCGGGCGGCGATGCTGGATACGGGTGACGGCAATTATCTCGAAGTCTTCGCGGGAAGCACCCGACCGGCAGGGGACGATGCTCCTGAAGGCGCACTGCTGCATCTAGCCCTGCGAACTGCCGATGTCGATGCGGCCTATGCCCGCGCCCTTGCTGCCGGGGCACGTTCGCAGGTGGTGCCGCAGGATGTGGTGCTTGATGGAGATTACCCCGTGCCCGTCCGCCTGGCTTTTGTGATCGGGCTGGACGGGGAAATCGTCGAATTCTTTCAGAACGATGCTCTGTGAACAGTCAGCAACTTGACAAACAGCCGTGTCGCGGCGTATAGTAAATGCAAAGGGAACTCTTGTCGTGGCACGCAGTCAATCCAGCGGAGCTTTGAATTTTGTCAAATGGGCCGGCGCAGCCGCTGCCACGGTTGTGGGCGGGGTCGCCATCGGCTACCTATTCGGTAATGCACGAGTCCCGCATCCGACCGTGCAGCCAGTCCAGCCTCTTGTTTCAACCACATTGAGACCAACGCCGTCCATTTCGCCTTCTTCCATTCATCCCCGCACCAGCAACGGCAATTACACCGCGCCTGGTGCCCCGCACATCGTGATTGAAGAAGAAAGCCAGCCGATCTTACGCCGTGCGATACCGCCGCCCGCACCGAAAGCAGACCCGGAAGCGACTCAGGAAGCCACGACGCCACTTAGGCCTGCCGATCAGCCCGCGCCGACCGACACGACAGTGACGTCTCCCAGCAATAACGATATATCTGCGCCGTCCTCCGGTGCACCACAGACAAATGATAGTTCCCCCAATCCGACTGTTCCGACGCCTGCGCCTGTCCCGGCAGACCAGGATTTCGAGCATGTAAACGGTGGTAACAAACCGCCCCCGACCACTGCTCCCGACCCGGAAGCCGGTCAGCAGAGCGGCGCTGTTAGCCCGCAGGACAGCGGCAAAGTCCAGTTCCGGGTTCAGACTGGCGCTTATACGGATGAAAGCAATGCTCGAAGCGTTGCTGATACCCTCCGCAGTCAGGGCTACGCCACCAGCACCCGCAGTGAGCGTCAGGGCGACCATCTTGTCTACAAAGTCCAAGTAGGAGCGTATCGTTCCAAGACTGGTGCCAGCAAAGCCGCCGACGACCTCCAGAAAAAAGGCTATTCCGCTTTTATCTCCCCAATGACTCCGTAATCTTCGTCCTCTGCCTTACTGACCAACGCGCTTCATCCGAAAAGAATGATTGACAGGCAACTACTTTTCCTGTATACTTGTTGTATACAAGAAATTATTGCTGTCTATGACAGCAATGCTTCCAGGCTAAGATGCCGGAGAGGAGACAGTCATCTCAGCGTTATGAAACAGTCCAGGGAAATATCCAGATATATTTGTCACAATAGCTATTTAATTACACATTGCTCGAAAGGATTTCTTGTGAATATTTGCCTTGCTCTTGCATTTTCTGCATCCATACTCAGCTTCGCTTCCACCGGTCATGCTCAGATCGCGACGACGATCACAGATAATGGAAGCACTTTTACACCCGGCGCAAGCGACATCAGCCAGCTTGATTCATCCGGCGGGCTTGACAATTCAGCCGACTACTCGAATAATTACACGCCCGGTCAGTCCTTCGTCACCGGATCGAACCTACTTGGCTACTCGCTGAACAGCCTGACGCTCAAGGGGAGCGGGGGTTCCGGCGGCAATATGGCGAACGACACGTTCACTGTTCGCATCGAGTCAATCGGCAGCAACCAAACGTCCCTGACACCACTCGCCACATTCACGGCGGCAGCGAATTCCATCACAAACAACTCGGACTTCTTCACATTCGATCTGTCAGCGGCAAAATTGACACTGGCTGAGGGGACAAATTACGCGTTCGACCTCCAGAGCGCAAATCCCGGCGATGGAGGCACCTATTATTTCGGGCTGGCTCGGTCGGGCGGAGACGCTTATTCCGGCGGTGAAGCCTTCAATGAAGATAACTACAACGGTTCCAACATCCAGTACCCGAAGAATTACGACCGCACCTTTGACCTGGGTCTGACCTCCGTAGCAGCAGTGCCCGAGGCATCCACACTAGTCTCATTGAGTATGGGAGTTTTTGTTTTAGCAGGATTGATGCTCAAAGCTCGCCGTCGTTTTTCGGCAGACAGTCAGCAAAATTAGCGGCTTCACGAACGCGATAAAGAAAAGATGTGCTCTGCAATTGCAGAGCACGTCTTTTCTTTGTTAGGGCTTCTTGGTCTAACGCAGCACAGACTTTGTCCCGTTGATATTGATCCATTGCTGAGGTCCAGGCTTGCTCAAGGAAATCATGGAGTAATGCGTCATCCAGATCAGTGAAAAGGCCAGACAGGCCCCGGACAGCGCGAGATGACGTCGGTTCCAGCGCAGCAGGCAGATCGGCCAGAACCAGGTGATGTACCAGGGAAACGCCGGAATGAGAAAGAGGAACATCAGAGCTGCCGAGAAAATGGCCCACGCTGTCAGCCACCCCCCCTCAGAGCGGCGACGCCAGAGCCAGAAAGAAAGCCCCAGATAGAGCACGACAAGCGCACCGCGAGAAGCCACCGCATTTCCCTGAGCGAAAGCCGCCCGGTTGTGCATGGTCACGAAGGTCGCCGGCCCGCCCCAAAGACCGATGAAGCAGAAGGCCACAACCAGCAGCACAAACGCGGCGGAACCGGCTGAGGCCACCAGGACCTGCCGCCAGGAGCGGCCCCGGCTGTAATCCAGCAAAGCCCAGGGCAGGACTGCAATCGTGATCGGCTTGATACCGATGGACAAACCCAGACACAGGAGTGCAGCAACATACTTTTTCTCAAAGTAGAACGCCGCCGCAAACAGAAGAAAAGCAAGGCAGACAAGGTCATTGTGACCGGTTCCCGGCCCTTCCAGCAGCAGGAGCGGATTGAGGCCGATGGCAATGAATGTCAGTGTCTCCCGGCCCGGAGAGAAGCGTGCCGCGATGCGCCGACCGGCAAACGCCGTGGCCAGCAGCGCGGCCGCCAGCATCAGCTTGAACACGATTACCTGTGTCCAAACCCCTGCAAAACGCATCAGCGCGACCGCAGCAATCTCGATCCAGGTCCAGGTCGGCCCATAAACGGTAGGCCAGTCCCAGGCCAGAAAACGCGCACTGGGATCATGAAGCGCAATCAAGCCGGAAGGCTGCCAAAGATAGGGATTATGCCCGTACAGGACAAAAATGCGGCCATGGGAAACATTGGCGTAAACATCAGACGAAAGCAGAGGCGGAGCAAACAAGGCAGCGGAAATCCCTGCGGCTGTGACCAGGACTACCGGCAGTGCGCCCGCAAGACGTGCGCCGCGAAGGCAGGCAAAAAGAATCACGGCGTAACTTGCCCACACCAGCACCAGCAGCAGGCGGAAATCTCGCGACCAGTGGCGATACTGGAGCTGAGGAAGCTGTTTCAGGAGCCAGTGGGCCTGGAACTGCTGCATACCTCTATGGTCGAGCTGGTAATAGAAGGAGTCGTATTGATCAGGCAGAGTGTAGAACAGCAAAATCAGGCTTGTCAGAGAAAGAATGAAGAGGCCAAGCCCCAGGGCAAGAGTCTGATTGGACCACTTCCACAGGACAGGCTGGTCGGTAGGAGCTAATCTTGTCAAGTGTTTCAACTTTCCTTGCGGCGTTTTCGGTAAATGCGGTATACCCAGGGCGGGAATCCATTAAGCCCGATTCTTGACATACGTTTCCGCGTCCGCATGGGAATTGTCCCAAAAAAGGCCACCGGCGGAATGCCGGTGGCCTTTTGCAAAGTGCTGCGAGGAAATCAAATCGGCGAAATCGTCAGCCCTTCCAAGCTTGCCGCCCCGTTCGCGGCAAAGAAGCCAAGAGTTGTTCCTCTGTAGTCAAATCCGCGCTCGATCAACGTATGACGGTCGTTTAAACAGACATCGATCACTGAGGATTTAAGGCAGATAATGACTTTGATCGGCTGGGCCAAGCCCTCCATGCCGGAGACTACAGCAATCGGGACGGCATCATCAGGCCAGGATTGCAGCGTCACACGCTTCTCCTCGGGCAGAAAGCGCAGGCGGTACCCGGTCTTCATTTGCGCGTCGGCACGGAGCAGCAGGCCGAACTCGTCTGTGCCGGCGGTGGGGACGATCTGGAACGTCAGTGTGCAGTCGGCAGGCACATCCGCAATGCCGATAGTGACGACCGATGAGCCTGCCTCGACAGAAACGCTCTTTTCAACTTTCGGCAGCCCCGCAGGCGGCATCATCTCCGGCACGAGCTTGGTCGACAGCGTGCCGTCGGCGTCCTGAAGCAGCTCACGGAAGACGACGTTCCCTGCATACACGTACTCCCCGCTGTCCCGGCTATCCTGACGCCAGGCAAGGAAGCCGACCGCCAGCCGCCGCCCGTCACCAAACGCGGCGGTGCGGGGGACACGCAGGGTCGGGGATTCAATCGTCTCGCGCCGTGCAGTCTGCCACGGGCCAAGCGGACTGCGGGAGATCCGGTATTCAAGCTGGGCATCGTGGGAGTAGACCAGATACCACCAGTCGTTCCAGCAGAAAAGCTCGGGGCACTCGGGACTGTGGCCGTCGCGTCCGACCAGGAACGGCTCCTGCAAATGCCAGTCATCGAGGTTCTCCGACGTGTAATGGGCCAGCACCCCGCGTCCGCCCTGCGAAGCCGTGACCAGCATATGAAACGTGCCGGTCTCCGGGTGCTGGAAGACAAACGGATCGCGGTGGCTTCCTTGATCGTAATCCGGCGGCGGAGCGAACATCGGGTTGTCTGCACTTTTGTCAAAGTGGATCAGATCGCGGCTGACGGCACGGCAGACGACTTCCGATACCGAGCCGTCCGCAGCCTGGACGCGCGTCGCGTAAAATGCGTGAAAGACGCCGTCATGTTCGAAGATGGAGCCCGTGCAGATTCCGTGCTGGTCTATGCTGCCGGGTTCCCCAATCGGCAGCGCAAGGGGATAATGCTCCCAATGCACGAGGTCAGACGTTGAAGCATGTGCCCACTGATGTCCTCCCAGACCACCCTGTTCGGCGTGATGGTCTCTGTCCAGCAGGTAAAACAGGTGATACTGCCTGCCGTCCCAAAACGGCATCATGTCTCCGGCAAATTGGTCTTCAGCTTCCGGCTTCCAGTACTGCAATATCTCTTCTTTCATTGACCCACTCGGCGGGTCGAAGCGCGGGGAATGACATGGGCACGCAGGCGCACCTGAAGTCCAGTGTCGGCCCCGTGCAGATGGTCCAGCAGCAGGCGTGCCGCTTCACGGGCCATGGCCTGCATGGGAGGGCGCACGCTGGTCAGCCCGGCCGTGCGGGCATCCGGTTCGTCGTCGAAGCCCAGAATGGCGTAGTCTTTTCCAGCCTCAAGGCCCCATTCAGAGGCAGCATCGATCACTCCGAACGCGACCCCATCGTTCATGCAGATTATGCCGCCGCTCGGACGCCATCCTGAAGCCAGCGCAGCTCGAGCCGTTTGATAGCCAAGCGGACGCGGGTCGTCCGTCCTTTCCCAAATCCTGTCGTCACCGGTCAGAACCTGGACACTGTCAGGCATCCCGTACCCTTGTGCGGCGTCACGAACACCAGCAATCCGCTCAGAAACCCAGGAAGCGCTAAAAGGTGCGACTACCGTGACATTCTGCCAGCCTCTTTCATGCAGATGTCGGGCTGCCTGATGGCCACCGCTGCGGTTATCGTAGAAAACATGGGGGATGGGCAGGGTCAGCTCCCCTGACAGGATGCAGACCATCGGTACAGGACCAAGCTTGATCCGGCTCAGCTCTGCCGCCATCAGTGCCATGTCAATGTCGAGGCAAACGACAAGCACGGCGCTGACATCTTCCTGAGCAATCGCCTGGGCAGCATCCGCGAGGCTGCGGGGGTGAAAGACATCCTGCAAGCGGTTTAGGACAGTCGTCGAGAAGCCTTGATGAGACAGCACCTGCTCCAGTTCGTGCAAAATCAGATACTCCTGGCCCCCATCAAGCGTAAGAGACGTAATGATGCCGATAGAGCCGGACTGCACCGGAGGCGTCGGCCTTGCGCCGGCTGCCGGCACCTGGATTTTCTGCTCAAAGCTGTCGCGCAGTGCAGGGAGCAGCCTATGCGTTTCCTGATCTGACAACTCAGAGGAAAGCTTCAGGACAAACGTGCCGCGCCGGTCATCAGCCCGCAGAGTGCCGTCCACCAGCAGCGGTCCGATAGCCCTGTCCAGAGTTACCAGCGAGACGGCATACTGCCGCGCCAGGTCACGCCGACTTGGCAGCATCGCACCGACAGGCCATTTTCCTCCATTGACCTGTCTACGCAGATCGATCTCGATGCGCCTGTACCTAGCAAGGCCGGCTTTTCTTATGTTTGCAGGAGCCTGAATGCCGTCCATTGTTGTCCTTTTTGAGCGATTGAAAAATTGCAGCGGGTCTCGTTTCCATATTTCGGCTTTTTGCTGAGTATACAACTGAACGACCCAGAAGTCAAGGATACGTCCCAAAGCCACAGGGCGGTTGCCTATGGCATCCGAATTATGACAGAACAGGAGGAACACTAAAGACAGGACAAGCCTCTGCATTCGCAGAGGCCCGTCCTTAGATCTGATTTAAGAGTGATATTATTTCATCAGCGAGGCAGCGTTGTTCAGATAACCTATGAGCGTCGCATTGGCCGGGCCAGGGCTTGTATCACTGTAGTTGGTCGTATTGTTGATGTTCCACATATTAATCGGTGAGCCGGTAGTGGTTGGAATCATGGTTTTGACATGACCGTCACAGAATAAATAATTCGTGCGGCCGGTATGATTGATATTTGTCATATCACCGTTGTTGTCCCAGAATTCAGGATCGGCGCGATTTTCCCCCGTCTCTCCAATCATGATGGTTGTCGCAGGAAAAGTCAGGCGTCCCAGAGTAGACAGCGCGACCTTGTCTGAGTTTTGATGGCTGGGGATAGGGCGCAACCCGCCAAAGCTGGCATCTCCCGCCCCGCCGGTTGCATAGTGGTCGGAATCCCCGCCATTGGCGACATACGAAATAGGAATCGCCGGGATCCCTGCCGGAATCCAGCCATTATCAGCCAAGCTGGCGGTGTAAGCTTCATCTGGGCATTTGTAAACCCCGGTGCTTTTGACAAATGGGTAGATTGAGGCTTCCCAGCAGTTCAAGTGCGTGTTATCGTTTGTGGCATCAGTATCCCGGCTGTATGGAAAATCTTCGTCATTGTCCTGAGTATACTGCGTGAGGGCGAGGCCGATCTGCTTGAGGTTGCTCTGGCAGGAGGCGCGACGGGCATTTTCACGCACTTTTTGGAAGACAGGGAACAAGATCGCCGCGAGAATCGCGATAATGGCGATCACGACGAGCAACTCGATCAGCGTAAACGCCTGGGTAACTTTTTTACTTTTCTGCATCATATTCTTATTTTTCTAAATCGGGCTGAACGTCAGCGAGAAATTGACTGCCTGATTGCCGTCATCGTTGCCTGGATAGCCTGTCATGTTGCCTGTCGAGCATGGCTTGTACTGATCGTACTCCGGATCGCCGGGATTCGGCTCATCCTCACCGCCGGAGACACTTGTCGGGCGGACAAACTTGGCATGACCATCCGCCGCGAGATAATTCGCGCCATCGTTATGAACCGGCGGCGGCACGGCGGTGAGATTGCGGTACATGTCTCCTGCGCGGTGATACGGGAAAATGCCGGTCGCATAATGCCCCTGAGAATGGGGGGGGTATTCGCCGTCGACTGCTGAAGAATCCGTCTCGTTAGGGTTGGTGATGTCCGCGACATCTCCCTGAATCTCGACAAGCTCAACCGTGCTTGCCGGAGCGTTCAGGACAGCGATGCTGGTTCCTCCTCCTCGACCACTGGCCCCATACGCCGTATTGTTCGTCATATGCGTGTTGATGGCATAAGAAATCGGAAGCCGAGGCGGATTTACCGTCGTATCGGGCCCAGTCGGGTCATCCGGACACTTAAACACAGCCGTACTCTTCACGTAGGAATACATCTGACTCGCCCAGCCATTCCCAGTGATGGAGCCTCCATTGGTTGGGACATTGCCAGGGGGGTAGATTTCATCGTTGTCTTGGACATACTGCAAGACACCAAGTCCAAGCTGTTTAAGATTGCTCAAACAGGCAGTGCGGCGTGCGTTTTCGCGTACTTTTTGGAAGACGGGAAACAAAATCGCCGCCAGTATCGCAATTATTGCGATGACGACTAACAACTCAATCAGCGTAAACGCTTGAACCGAACTTCTACTTTTCTTCATAATGAATGCTCCTCTGCTTTCTGTTAATTTCTATAAAAAACACCTGGTGACTCTTTTAGAAACGTACCGCCAAAACATGGATGTTTATTAAGTATACAACTAAACTGCACAAATGTCAATAGGAAAATCTTCTCTTTATCTGGCTGGTTCAGCATACTAACAGTCTATCCCAAAAGTCGCGACTCAGCTTGGTAGGCGCGTCGGAACCAAATCAAAGCGTAGGCCATCTTTATGTGCGCTAGATAGTTTTCGGGCTTTTTCTCCCAGCGAATGAGTAAGCCCCGCCAGCGAGACAGCCACGAAAACGTGCGCTCTACAACCCACCGACGCGCAGGAGGCGTCTTCTCCCCTAGCGCGTCTTTTAGCGCGTCTTTCTTCTCCTCACCGCTGCGGCGAATGTGAGCCTGGTAACCACACTCGGTCAGCACTGTTTGGCTCGGTTCATTGTATGGCCCAGAGGCCATTACTTCGTATCATCGCCTTTGTCCAGGCACAGGTGCTGCGGGCTCTGCTCCGTCGGCACGGGACGTTCTACGGCGATAGCATCCAGCGTCGTTGCCGGCAACAAACTGGGATTGATTATAGCCGCCTTCTCGGGCTCGCCAACTGGGGTTGAAGCGGGTTGGGCCGAAGAGTTCAATCGCATACTGCCGCTGGCTGTCTACCAGAAGCTGTGCATCTACATAACCCGTATCTACAAGGTGGCGTCGAGCTGGGTTGTAGCGACGGTCGTGTGAACATTGGTGATGAGGCGGGGCAACTCAGGATCGCAGGTCTCCGTCAGGTGAACCTTAGAGCCCGTCCAGAAAAGGTCATGCTTATTGCTATGGCGGGCCTCTGGGTCATAGGGCGACTCGATGGCGGTGGCCGCCCGTGCGAGTTCAGCATCAACTCGCCAGAGGATCTCGCCTGCCTCAGAACGGGTAAAGTGACGATCCCAGACTTGGCGCAATGTCTGCACTACGGCCAAAGTCTGAAGATCTGGCTTTTCTTCTCTCGCGTTGTGTTCTATCTTACTTCGGTCTTTAGGTGCGTCCAGTGCCCTAAGCAGCAAGCAGCCGTCTCGTCCCACCATTTCTGCGAACTCCCGCCGTGCTTGCTCACCAGAAGGCATCCGTGTCTGCTCCGTAAGTGGGAATGGCGGTTCCTCTGAACGTACACCGCAATATCAATAATTCCCTTTGTCGGCTTACAAGGAAGGGAAAATAACAGAGCTTTCCTCGAATTGCATTTCAGGAATTCAGTCCGAACTGATCTTGAACCAGTTGATGTCATAACCGATGTCGGTGTCCTCATAGAGATGAATGATGTGCTGCCCAGCAGTGAGTGTCACACTCCCTGAAGTGATTGTTGTGAACGTGTCATAACTGCCTGTGCCTGGTACAGCCATCGCACCGGTGGCGTTCGTGCCGTCGACGCTGAAATGCAGGCTGCCGGAACTCGAACCGACACTTGAACCGGAAGCGACCCGTGCCTGGAACTGATAAGTTCCACTGGCTGTGACGTTGACGGTGTAGTTGAGGTACTCGCCCGGGTTGGTCCAGCCGACCTGGTAGCCGCTGCCCGCATCGCTGGTGACGGTGCGGATGTCGACACCATCCGTGCGGTACGCGCCGCCGGTATTGCCAGCATCACTGTCGTGATAAGCAATCCCTTCGCCTCCTGTGTCATAGTCCTCAGCCTGGATCATGCCGGGGATAGTATGCGGCCCGTTATACGCCGTCTCCACAGCCGTGAAAGTCAAAGAGTTGAGATTATAGCCCCCAGTATCCTCGTACAGCTCAAGCACTTGCGGCCCTGCCGGCAGGGCCACATTTGCGGTCGCTGTCACGTAAGTCTGCCAGCCGCCTGTGCCGGATACGGAAATCGGGCCGGTGAGGTTGTGGCCACCTGAGTCCTGGAGGTGGAAGCTGCCGCCACTCGCTCCCGAGGCGACTCGAATCCCGATGGTGTAGGTTCCGGCAGCGGCGACATTCACCGTGTATTTCAGGGACTCGCCCGCCGCCGTAAAGGCGATATCGTAGCCGCTGCCGGTGTCGCCGCAATTCTCGATATCAACACCGTCATTGCGGTATGCGCCGCCCTGGTTCTGAGGGTCGTTGTCATGATAAGCGATCCCTTCCCCGCCCAGGTCATAGTTCTCGGCCTCGATCCGGCCTGGGATGTTCCACGCCGTGCCGCCATAAGGAGATTCCGCGGCAGCCACCGAAAGGTCAAGCACCACGGCCGAGTCTGGAACGTTCAGGCTGACCTGATGGGCAGGGCTGATCGGAAGTGCCGTCGGGACCAGGTTCCAATTCGCATCATATCGATACAGTGTCGCACTGCGAATTCCTACAGGCAGAGTGAGGGTCGTCGGCATGGCGGGGGGAATGATTTCACGAACGGGGCCTGTCACACCATTGCCGTTGATATCCGTGCTTGCGCCATCTGCGACTTCATGCCACAGCGTGAGAAAGTAGTCGCCGCTGCTCTTTTGCAGAAGCAGGTGGTGAACCAGGTTTGTCTGGTCGTAATTCACGGTCTGTCCCGAGTTCGGCTCCGTGTAATTCTCGACCGGGCTGACCGTCATCGTGTAAGTCAGGTTGCCTGGCGTGAAAGCGGGCGACGACCACAGACTTGTACTTCCATTAAGCGTGCCTTCAGTCAGAAGGTGAATCAGGCTTTTGAGGGCCATGTAGGCAGGTTTGGGAGTGCCATTGTTTAACACCAGCCCGCGATTTTCGTCGGCATTCGTGAGATCGGTTCCAGTATCATCAAATGAGTATAGGTAGATGCGGCGCACGCCGAAGTTGAAATGCTCCAGTAAAAGGCGCGGCACATATTTGGCGAGTACGGTCTGGCTGACAGCACCATTGGCAGTCCCTGTGAAATATCCCGTTTCCGTCTCGGCCATCGCTTTTGGCGTGTAGGTCGGGAAGAAAGTCGCGTGCGCGTAATCGAGGCGGTTTGCGGGATCGTTGCCATTGACCGTATACCCGAGCGTGCCGCTATACGGCGGCCCGCTGCCATTGCTGAAGATCGTGTCGTAAGTCTGTCCGTATGAGTAGCCGTTGCCGCCTGGGTAAGCATGGAAATTGCCCCAGTCTACGGAAGCTGCGAGCGTACCAGCAGGCAATGGACTTGTGCCATAGGAAGGTGTTTTTCCCCACGCCACACCGATCACGGTCAGGGGGGAAGTCGCCGGATCGGATTTCATTACGCTGTAAAGGTCCTGCTGAAACTGCTCCGGCCCGAGCGGGTTGCCGTTCCCATTGTAGGTGCAGTTGTACCAGGTTGACCAGAAGCCGTCAGGCTCATTGGGTCCTTCCACGGCCTCAATCGTCGTTCCCGGTCCGCCCGTTGAAGCATTGTGGCTTTTGATCTGGCTCTGGATGGTCTCCACATCGCTGATTGTGCCGTTGTACGCCGGCCCGATCGGATTGCCGCTACCGTCAATCGGACCGATTCCGAGAGGCCCGGTGACCTGGGTGAGCTTCACACCCGCCGCCGCAAGCGTCGTGTCATTGCTGCTCCAGCCGTCGCGCACGTGACGAACGCCCAGCGCGATCAGGGCAGAATTGTAAGCACTGTTGGAGCCGTGACAGACACCAATCGAGTCGACAAAGGAGTCTGCGGCCACGGCCTGCTCTCCAGTCACCTGCACCGTGTCGATCACGGCGGTTCCGGCGACCCCTTGACTGTGGCCCGTAAGGCAAAGTCCGGCATAGATCGTGCCTGTAGCACAGGTCCACGTCCCCATCTGGCCGCTCCACGGGCCAGGTACCCCGCTATTATCCACTGCCATGAACCCGGTCACCTGTGTCCCGCTGCGGACAAGCTTGACCCAGTACGGAGCCGCACCAGAAGCAGTTGAGCCGGCACAGCCGCTGCCGGCAGTGGCCCGCCACTGGAAATTCACGCCGCTGCTGGGTGTCACCACCACATCGGCAAAGGCGGAGCCTGCATCCAGCGTGTTTCGCATCATGACGCCCGTTTTCGCCCAGGCGTTCGAGTTCGACTGGGAGACGACACGCGCTGCGATCTGCCCATTCCCGGTGAGCTGATAATAAACGTAGTGGAACTGATCACTGCTGTTCCAAATATCGCTGCCGCCGCCAGTTAAAAAGAACTGCGCTTCCGAGTCAGCGCCACCCGCAGGCAGGGGACTGCCGATGTCAGCGCCATGCCAGGGCGGCGGCACAGCGTCATCTGCAGACACGGGGTTCAGGCCGCTGAGAAGAAAGCTGCTGAGAAGAAACAGGATGCTCAGTGCAGATGTGAAGAACGGGCAGGGCTGACAAGAAAGAGAGAATTGAAAAGAGAGAGAGAACTGAGTGTGAGAATATCCTTGCATATCGATTTGCCTCCTCGCGATTATAGTGCAAAAATTGCTTTAGGTACTAATAGTAAGAGGGCCTCTTACGGGACCGTCAGCACTTCTTCTAAGACATTATTGCTCTTGTTCGACTCTTCCATGCGGTTTATGTCGTCTACCTCCGCTCTGATGACGTGTCTTCCTGAGCTCGCCGTCCATTGATGCGCCGTACTTCCCCCACCATTAAGAGAAAGTATAACGCTCTGACCGGGTAGGATTGAGGGCGTATGCGTGTCTGACCACCCAATCAGAGTACCGTCGACACGGATCGTGACGGAGGAGACAATGCCCTCCGGGGTCGGCCCTGCTCCGATGTTGCTCACTGTCGCGTGAATTGTCACCGGATCACCAGCTGAGGGATGTGCAGGGGCCAGCGTGATCGCTGATACGGTGAGATCCGGCAGAGGAATGCTTGCCATAGACACCGCGGATGCTGGGGCAGGTGTCACGGCAAGGGGGGCGCTGAGGGATCCTTCTCCTGCCCCATTCACCGCTGAAAGACGATAAAAATAGAGATGTCCGTTGGCAACGCCCCAATCCGTGAAAGGATCACCGACGATGCCTGCATGAACCAGGACATAAGGCCCCAGCCGCTTGTCCGCCCGGTACAGGTTGTACGCCGAAGCATTCGCCACAGGCTGCCAGTGCAGCGTGACCAGTCGATCCGTGGGAAAGACAGTGACATCGCGCGGCACCGTCGGCCGGGGCGGGGTGGTCGGGCCGGTCAGTGTGACGTCATCCCACTTCACCCGGCTTCCGCCAGTCCCGGTGAGCCGGACGACTGCCCAGGTCGCCGTCGGGATAAAGCGCACGGTCAGTTTCTGCCATCCGGTCGCGGAGGGGGTCGACGCGGTTTCTTCTCTTGCCCCCGCCGTCCGGTCGAATCCCAGCGCAGAAAGTGTCGCTCCCGCGCCGCCCTGAGTCTCTGCCCAGCCGCTCAGCGTATACGTAAAGCCCGGTTTCAGATCTGCGGCTGTGCGCTGCACCATCAGCGGTGCGACGGCTCCCTGCGTGTCAAGCGCGAGGTAACTGGAACCGCTGTGAGCGTTGCCGGCATCTCCATGAACGAACTTGACGCCTGCCGGAGCCGCGTCGGCATCGGCATCGTAAAGAATAACCCATTCCCGCTGGAAGGCATTCGGCTGCTCAAATCCGCCGTTTGCAAAAACGCGGCGTCGGTTCCCATATTTAACTTCCTCAAAGATCGGCTCGACCGGGGTATCGTCCGCGGGATTGACATAGCTGAAATCTCCATCGTAGGTCCCGTACAGTGAGAAAAGCAGGGTCGACGAGATCCCGAACCGCTTGAGCTGACTGTAGTAAAGCTGCTGCCAGTTGCGTCGCCAAACCTGCGGGTCACGCTTACCGTCTGCGCCCCGGCCCCAGGTCACCGCAACTCCGGCTTCGCTTGCCGAGAGAGGCTTGTAGACCCCATACTTCTGCATCCATCTCCACGGCTTGCTGAACCGGGGGTCGTTGATCTGGCTGCCGTAGATATGCATCCCGATCACATCGCAGTAATTGCCGACACCGAGCTGGATCATGCGCTGTAAGTAATCCGTTTCGGGTGAGTTTGTCGGAGGCGATTCGATCTGGATCCGGGGATCGATGGTTTTGGCTTCCAGATACGCGATCCGGGTGAACTCCACCGCCTGCGCCGGGGTGTAGACCGCGGACTTGTCTCCGGCAAGATCAGGCTCGTTGTCTAGAATATAATAGAAAATCCGTCCTTTGTAGTGCGTAAAGATGTCATGGCACCAGCCCTGCCAGTTCCGATACCACTCCGACATCTCGTTCTTTGAAATATCGTAGGTGCCGCGCGGGCATTCCCAGCGCGGCGAGATCACCGGATGCACCGGAACGCCTGCCTTGAACCAGCGCTCCAGGGCCGGATCGTGGTCTGCATAATTGCGCGTCACCCCCTCGCGGACCGCGCCCATGTTCAGCTCCCGAACACGCGGGACCGCCCGGTCATTCGCCTGATCCGGGGTGATCCCGAGTGCGCCGCTGTCGGGTTCACCCGCCGGCAGACCCGTATCCGCCGGGACGACTGCGCCGTGCTGCGCCGCCTGGGCCTGTTCCCAGGTATCCCCGCGAGGAGCATCAGCCCGGATGTCCCGCTGAGTCATTCCTGAAAGACTCAGGCCAAAGATCAAAATCCAAAGAAAACGACTGAACAAAAGAGAACGAAAAAGCATGGGATATCTCGACTTCATCACTGATTTAAATGCTGCTGAATGTCATGGTGGCCGTGTTCGGGTTGGGGCAGCCAGCATTATCAACATCCGCAGGCACATTGTCTAGGCAGGCTGTGCCGGCGGCAGATTCTCCGCTGGTCTGTGCCACGTTGGCAATACTGGCGTCGGTTCCGCCGGAGATGCGGGTGGGCGTCAGCCACTTCACATGCCCATCGCAGGCCAGGTAGTTCGCGCCGTTCGTATGAACCGGCCCCGAAGGGATTGTCGCAAACGTCTTGCCCGGCGGCGTGCCGGTGGCATATTTACCTACTTGACTCGGCAAGTTTCCACCCCAAAATCCGCTGTCCATGGTTCCGCTTGGGGAGTAGTCATATGGATAAACTGCATTCGGATCAAACGGCCTGCCCTGCACCTCAAACAGCAACACAGTGGAAGCCGGCGCATTCTGATGGGCCAGTGTAGCAGCTGTTGTTTGTGTTTGATAGATCAGGCTGAAGTTGATGGCATAAGAGACTGGGAGCTGGGGGGCAGTAAACGCGGAGGGATCATCAGGGCACTTGTAGACTCCGGTGCTTTTGACAAAGGGCATGATCGCATCAGCCCAGCCGTCACAGTAGCTGCTCTCAGCAGTACCGGAATTGACGGGATAGGTTTCGTTGTTGTCCTGCGTGTACTGGATGAGCGCAAGCCCAAGCTGCTTTAGGTTCGACTGGCAGGAGGCGCGGCGGGCGTTCTCGCGCACTTTCTGGAAAACCGGGAATAAAATCGCGGCGAGAATCGCGATAATGGCGATGACAACGAGCAGTTCAATCAGCGTAAAGGCCAATGAACGCTTGTAAAAAGACGAACGAGAGGATAATAACATTTCTTTTTGCTCCTTTGGTTGGTGCATTCACGAAGCCGTGAACCCTGTGTCTAACTGAAGCGGCTTCGGATAAAGCCGCTTTCTTCCCAAGCGATATCCCGTCGCAGAAGACGAAACAATTTAGATTGCGCTGAACGTCATGGCCGCCGAGTTCGGATTCGCACACGCGGCGGTCGGGGACGTTCCCGGCGAAGTCGTGGAGTCAAGACAAGCTGTCCCGGAAGCAGATGCCTGACCGCCATTGACGAAGTACTGCTCGCCACCGGCCGCGGGAGCGTTGAAACCGCCGGAAATGTTCACCGGACGCAGGTACTTCACATGACCGTCGGCCGCTAGGTAGTTAGAGCCGCCGGTGTGGACTGCACCCGAAGCGATGGTGGCCAGTTGATTCCCAATGAGGCTGCCGGTCGCATAAACAGCATTGGAGTCCGGGGAATACACAAAGACACCTCCTGGATGGCCCCCAGAGGCATTGTTCCAGAAGGTTTTATCCATCGTCGAGAGAGAGGAAGTATCGAGACCTCCTGCCGGCTGCGGCAGCACCTCCGCCTCACCTTGAATTTCGCACATCAGCACGGTGGACGCAGGAGCGTTGAGGGCTGATAATGCCAGTCCGGCACCGCCCGGCTGATTCCCCAGGTTCACATTGGTGTTGCCATTGACGTAGGCCTCTGAGACCCCTAGGTTGAAGTTCATGGAATACGAGATCGGGGACTGCCCGGTAGGAGCCTGAGTCGAATCGTCGGGACACTTGAAGACGCCCGTACTCTTTACAAACGGGTAAATCGGCGTTGCCCAGCCGATACTGTTACCGTCCACACTGGGATACTGTTCATCGGCATCTTGTGTGTACTGAACCAAAGCAAGGCCGAGCTGCTTGAGGTTGGACTGGCAGGACGCCCGGCGGGCATTCTCGCGGACTTTCTGGAAGACAGGGAACAAAATCGCCGCGAGTATTGCAATAATTGCAATAACGACGAGCAGCTCGATGAGCGTAAACCCGGACCGCTGGGTGCCGGGAGCATGAGAGGGACGAATAGACATGACTTTCTCCTAAATTGTTTGGACGCTCACTACTAAAATTCGAAATTAAAACCGGCTTGTCGAAGCACGTGGCAGCATCTGTGACCGCAGCCGCGTTTGGACATTGCTGACATCGCCCCGGAACTGATTGAGCAGCATCTGCGCGGCCTGCTCGCCCAGGGATTCGAGGGGTGGGCGCAGCGTCGTCAGTCCGCGGCCACGGGAGCCTGGATAGTTATCAAAACCCACCAGGCCAAAATCTCGGCCTGCCGTGAACCCTCGCGCGGCGGCAAGGGTCTGCAGGTCCAGCGCGAGTAGGTCGTTATCGGCGATCACGCCCCAGCGGGCAGCCGGGTTGTCAAAAGGAGTTTCCAAAAGCTGACCGATCTGACGGTCAAGCACCGCTATCTGCCCGGCACTGTCTGACCAGTCTGTCTCGCGGAGAGCAATGACCTGGCGAACCTCACCGCCTGCGGCGTCCCGCACTCCGGCCAGTCTTTGCTCACTCCACGATTTTCCTTCGTACCCGAAGTACGCCAGCGGCCCGTACTCACGGCGGCGCAGGTGCTCAGCAGCCTCATATCCTGCCATCCGGCTGTCATAGAAGACATGCGCGAATGGGAACGGAATCTCGTGCCAGGAAATAAAGACAATAGGAATCTGCTGCTTTTTCAGCAGAGTCACCAGGCTGGGTGCCATGTCTGCCTCGTCGAAGACACCGATGATTGCCAGGGCATCCACTCCCTCGCGGAGCAGTGCTTCTACGGCGGTTTCATGCGGGACTTCGTCGATGCTCATCGGAGGATCGAAATAGCGGATGAGGCCACCGACATTTTGGAAGGCTGCTTCCAGATGACTTGCGATCACGTCGATCCAGCCATAGGCATCCGCACGCAGTGCATGGTTCTGCCGGGATGTACCGTCGACGAGGCCTAAGACGGGGCATGCCATGAGTGGACGCCGCCCCAGCAGGGGGACAAAGGTTTCGACCACGGCGGGGCGGCTGGACGGCGCGACAAAAGTGCCGCGGCCCCCGTCTGCGTAGAGAGCGCCTTCCCCGATAAGATGGGAGATCGCCTGCTGCACTGTGGTCAGAGAAACGCTGTATTCTCGGGCCAAGGCCGCGCGGCTCGGCAGGAGGCCGCCGGCTGACCACTCGCCTTCTGCAACTCTCCCGCGCAGGCTCTCCGTCAGGCCCTGGTAAGACCGGGTCGGTGCATCTTTGGTTTCTTTCATCAATTTAAGCGAAGACATAAAGCTGATCTTAAATAATGCAGTATAAATAATGCAGTAAGGGTATTGAAAGACTGTTATCATAATAACATAGCACTCTAGTTTTGTCAAGCAACTCTTACCATAACACTGTTTTTATTTTTCGATACCGAAAGGAAAGAGAGGCTTGAGGCGGAGGAATCTAGCTGTGAACGCCTCTGGATGCGCGGAACTATTTTATGTGCGGTAGCCTACTTCCTTGGAAGGCTATGTCCGTCCGGACTACCTCCCTCTGGATATGCGGACGTGAAGTGACTGCGGGAGCATCAGCGTAGTGGACTGCACCCCTAGAGTGAGACAAAGAGTTAGGGTGGTATACTCCGAAAGAGAGACCACCGACTATGAGCCTCAAACGCCGTATCTTTGCCAAAGACTTTAAGCTGCAAGTGATCCGCTAAGTTCAGGCGGGCAAATCCATCGCCCAGGCTGCCCGTGAACACGAACTGCATCTAAACTTGATCGCCAAGTGGCAGAAGCTGCATGAGCAGTATGCCCAGAGCGCTTTCCAAGGCAACGGTCATACCTACACCGAAGACGCCAAAGTTGCCGAGTTGGAGCGCCTGATCGGTCAGTTGACCATCGAGAACAGTCTCTTACCCCACTAAAGCCTTGAAAAAGTCTTAGCGATCCAAGAACAACAAGCCCAGGAGCAGCAGCGTCAGGAGGCAGGGCAATGAGCCAAGCCATTCACGAGGCTGTTTTACAGAGCGGCTCGCTCCAAAATGGACGTGACCGCTCCCGACCAGCTTTGGGTCTCCGATCTGACATACATTCGTCTGGGCCATGAGTTCATTTATCTCGCGGTCGTGCTCGATGCGTGTTCGCGCCGCTGTTTGGGCTGGTCACTAGGCCGACGCCTGGAAGCCGCCCTCGCGACTTCGGCCTTGAAAATGGTCTTGACGGAACGAAAGCCCGAGGTGCATCATTCGGATCGCGGTGTTCAGTACGCTTCAGGCGAGTATACAACCTTGCTCAAAGAGAGGGGCCTCGCCATCAGCATGCCTCCAATAAAACCCTAGCCGCCAAGGCAATCCTTACGATACGAAGTAATGGCCTCCTGGACATATAACGCGAAGGCGGAGAGCATTATGAAGACTCTGAAGTGTGAACAGGTCTACCTCAGCGAGTACGACAATCTGGCCGAGGCCCAAGCGCAGATCAGCCACTTCTTGGACGCCGTCTACAACCAGAAGCGTCTGCATTCCAGCCTGGGCTATCTGCCGCCCGCCGAGTACGAAAACACTTTTCGCGAAAGCCGAGACAAGAACCAGACCATCACACCTTGACCAAATGTCTCATCCAAAGGGTTCAGTCCAAACCAACGCGAAGCTTACGAACCAACAAAATGGTTTTTTATCTTCTCTGGGAAGGTTGATGTAGACGGATTAGTTGACGTTGCCGGCATTGTCGGCTCCCTCGTTTTCCTCACTTTCTGTCCCTGTCCACTCACGGCTTGCTGCCTGACGGATCGCGCGGGCGAGACCTGCGACAACTGCCGGGGCCGTGCGAATAAACGTCGGGTCGAGAACGCGGTCTTGCTCGTCATCTTCGAGCAGAAAATTTGTGTGCAAGCCGTCGATGACTGTCCTGATGAGATCCAGATCTTCTGTCTACGCCATAAGACTAACCAGTATTTTATCACCCTGTCCTTATTTCATCAGCTTCTTCCGCTTGTCTAACTTTGCTTTGTCTTCTTGTGCCGTAGTCCATCACAAAGAGGAAGTCCGAAGGCCTGACTTTGGGACGCACCCGCAGCCGGACTTCGAGTGGGTGACCGTGAGCGTCTTCTGCTCGGCGCTGTAATCGTCGAGCGTCAGGCCAAGCGTTTCCGAAATGCGTAGGCCAGTCGAGACCTGCACGGCGACAATCGCCTGGTCGCGCCGGGAGAAGAACGTGCGTGCGGAAGCGTTGCGAAAGCGGGACAGGGGATTTTGCGCGGCGGACCAGTGCTGCGGGATGGCGGCGAGAATGATGCCGACTTCGGCGTGGTCGGGCATGTAGACGGACGCCCGGCTCATGCGGGGGATCTTCCAGCTGTACAGGCGTTCGCTGGCAAGGTGGCCCTGCTGGAAGGCAAACTTTAGCGCGGCTTTGATGACGATGGCCTGATTGCGGATGGTGCGCTCGGAGAGCGTGCGGTCTTGCAGCGAGAGCAGGTAGTCTTCGGCGTGCTTGGTCAGCACCTGCCCGACGCCCTCTACGCCGTGGTCAGCGCACCACCTTTCCCAAGGCAGGAGGCTGCCGCGGTAGGTGCGGAGGGTTGTGGGCCGGATGCCCTCGACGCGGCGTGCCCACAGGAAGTCCTGGTGCAACTCGGCGAATGTGATGCCTTCCGCCGGGCGGGTGGGGGAGGATTTGACCAGGGACTTGCGGAGCGAACTGGTCGTTAAAATCGCACCCGTTGAAGTCACGCTTTTTGAGATCGCACTCTTTTCGGAGGCAACCTTTTCAGCGGCCTTTGCCGCCACTTTTAGTGCATTTTTGCTAGAGCCTGTTATGCACTTTGTAAAAGCAACGGTGCATTTCTATTGATAAAGCCTATCAGCTTGCTTGCTTCCGATCTTCCCATAAATGCAGGGGCGGCTCAAGAATGCTAATTCGAGTGCTGTGCGGGGCTTTCAAGCCCTATGCAGGCATCAAAGTCCATAACAGGCTCTAGAGCGTGTTAGGCACGGGGGGAGTCGGTCAG
>JBPBQB010000043.1:0-28276 GCA_050954545.1 Janthinobacterium lividum
TTCGCTGGTAAATACAGAGGTTCTGACTGAGAGTCTGTATGAGTCCACGCCGGTGGACTTTGTGCTTTTGTCGCTGTGACTACAGCCCCCCGACTTGCTTTTCCTAAGCCAGCCGTTCCGGGATAATGTCCAGGCGAACGACATCCTCCAGCGTTTCTCGTCGCGAAACCAGATCGGCTTTGCCGTCACGGACAAAAACGCAGGCGGGTTTGGTGAAGCGATTGTAATTGGACGCCATGACATAGTTGTACGCGCCGGTAGACTGCACGGCCAGAATATCGCCCGTCTCTAATGGCTGTGTCTGGGCTGCCTGAATCAGAATATCCGTCTCGCAGTGCTTGCCGGCGACTGCCACATTCTGAGTCTTCGGCTCACCGGCACGGTTTGCGACCAGCGTCTCATAGACGGCATCGTAAAGCTGCGGGCGCGGGTTGTCCGACATGCCGCCATCGATAGCGACATAGGTACGTGTTCCGGGTGCTTCGGGAATCGGGACTTTCTTAATCACGCCGACTGTGTACAGTGTCGTTCCCGCCTCACCGACCAATGCCCGGCCCGGCTCCTGCCAAAGCTGCGGCTCCGGGACAGCGTGCTTTTCTAACGCCGTTTGCAGTGCGGAGACAATCGTTTCTGCAAATTCGTCGTAAGTCGGCGGCTGCTGGCTCTCAACATACCGAATGCCCAGGCCACCGCCGATGTCCAGCACTTCCGGCATCCAGCCGGTCGTGTCGGCCACTTTTCGCAGGAAGCCGACCATGATGTCAATTGCCTGCTCGTGGGTCTGGGAGTCTAGAAGTTGCGACCCGATATGGCAGTGCAGACCGACGATTTGCAGTGACGGGGCCGAGCCTAGCGCTTCCGTTACCGCTTCCAGAGCCGCACCGCTGGCGATGCTCAGGCCGAACTTCGTGTCTTCCTGTCCGGTACGGATACGCCGGTGGGTATGCGGGTCGATGCCGGGCGTGACCCGGATCAAAATCTTTTGGGTCTTCCCCTGCTGCTTTGCCAGCGATGCGAGCTGACGCAGCTCCGGCCCGTTATCCACGACCACATGCCCGACCCCATGTTCCAGAGCCATTTCCAATTCAGCCAATGACTTGTTGTTGCCGTGCAGCAGCACTCGTGCCATTGGGAAGCCGGCTTTAACTGCCGTGTAAAGCTCGCCTGCCGAGGCGACATCGAGGCTCAGCCCTTCCGCCTCGACCACTTTACAGATCGCCATGTTGAGGTAGGCTTTGGACGCAAACGAAATGTCATTCTTCGGGTACCGGGCCTCAAACGCCGCTTTGTACCGGCGGCAGTTGTCTCGGATGACATCTTCGTCCATCACATAAAGCGGTGTTCCAAACTCTCGTGCCAGGTCCAGCGTATTGCACCCGCCGATCTCCAAATGTCCCTGCGCGTTGATGCGCTGGCTGCCAAGCAGCATGATCTCATTTCTCCTCATCTCAAACGACATAAAAAAGACCCGCGCCGCCAAAAAGCGGACGGGTTTGTCCAGAGATTTTAGCACAGGATGGGGCTGGAAGTCAATAAATGATATTTAACTCAGTCCACCAATTCCGGCAGTATTGGCAGGGAGTGAAAGAGCACCAGAAGCCGATGATTAGGCAAAGGAGAGATCTATGTCCATTTCAGATACAATTGGGTCTGTCACGGCGACTAACCCGGTCGTCGGCGTGGCAGTGTCGAAACAAAGTACTGCCAGCGCGATCTTGACTGGTCTTCAGAGCGGTGATCCAGGCACTTCGGCGCTTCTGGATGCCGTCAGCAGTCAGGCACTCGAAGCGAACCAGCTTTTAACCAGTCTCATGCCCCATCTGGGGTCGAACGTCAACACAACAGCGTAGGTACGCTAGAATGAAACCGTGATGTCCAGCACAATCCCAACACTTCCCGCTGTGGCGACTGTTCCTATAAAGACCTATCCAAAGCCTGCTTCTTCGGCATTGTCGGCGGACCCAACGCCGCGTCCCGCCGAGCACCATGTGACGCCTGCACTTTCGGCGGCCGCCGTTGGCTATGTGGACTCCCTGATGGGCTTCGCCCCGGCCCAAACGATGGAATATATCATGCTCAAAACGGGCGTCCCCATGCCCGCCAACCTCGGCCAGGACGTCGATACGTCCGTGTAACTGCACTTCCATCACCAAATTTCAATAGCCATGCCTTCTGCGGTTAATGCAGAAAGCATGGCTATTTGTGTGTCTGTCTTGACAAAGTCTGAAGTAGAAAGTATAACGAATGCAGATTAATCAGGAAGATTTACAATGACTCAGGATGAACATATTTCTGTCCGCAGCATTTATACGATTGGGCATTCCAATCACTCGATGGAAACTTTTCTTGACTTGCTGAAGAGCCAGCAGATTGAAGTCCTGATCGATACGCGTTCTTCTCCATTCTCACGCTTTTCCCCACAGTTCAATAGAGACAGTTTAAAAGCTGCCGTACAAAAGACAGGAATTAAGTATGGGTTCTATGGACGGTATCTAGGAGGCAGACCGGAGGATGAAGGGCTCTATGATGAAGCTGGACATGTTGACTATTCGCAAGTCGCCAAGTCTTTCCTATTCAAGGAAGGCCTGGAGCGGCTGGTCAGTGGCTTTGAAAAGTTTCGGACCGCCCTGCTATGCAGCGAAGAAAACCCTTCGATTTGCCATCGTCGGTTATTGATCAGCCGGGTGCTTTTCGAGCAAGGTATCGATGTCTATCATATCCGGGGCAATGGCATCATTCAGTCGGAGCAAGAATTACGCGATCAGGAAGAAGAAAAAAACAGCAGGCAGCCGGGCTTATTTGAGGAAAAAGAGGCTGTGGCATGGAAGTCTATTCAATCGGTTTTACACAAAGTTCGGCCGCACGGTTCTTCGGACGGGTGAGTGACGCCGGTATCAAGCGGCTTATCGACATCCGCCTGAACAACGTCTCTCAGCTTGCGGGATTCGCGAAGCGGGACGATCTCGCGTTCTTCCTGAAAACGATCTGCGGGGCCGATTACCAGCATGAGCCGCTTCTTGCTCCCAGTCAGGAGATGCTGGACACTTTTAAGAAGCGCCGGGGCATCTGGCAGGAGTATGAGCGCGGCTTTTTGGCACTGATGGCGGATCGCAGGATCGAAGACAAGATCGACAGGCATCTATTCGAGGTGCCGACTGTTCTTCTGTGTAGCGAACCTGCTCCCGAGTACTGCCACCGGCGTCTGGTTTTAGAGTATTTGCAGGAAAAGTGGGGCGATTTAACGATTATTCACTTGTAGACGGACAACCAAGGAGGAAAAGATATGCCAGGGATGGTAGAGATGATTTGTCTCGCGAATTCGCGAAAGATGCAGGGGCACTGTGTCGCAGGATTACGAACAGACGGGCAAGGCTGGATCAGGCCCGTTGCCTCCACCGAGAGCGGTACCCTCTCGGCGGCGGACTGCTGCTTGCAGGACGGTTCCAAGCCGCAATTGCTGGATGTCATTCAGATTGGCTGTTCCGAGGCGAAACCCGAGCCGCATCAGCCGGAAAATTGGCGGATCGACAAAACGCGATGGCAGCTGATTACTCGGCCTGCGCCGAAATCGGCCTTGAGACTGCTGCAAGACAGTTGTGTCAAAGGTCCGCTCCTGCTCGGTAATTTCGGCGATAAACAAGGTTTCGCCACGCTGCGTCTTAAGCCTGTGACGGCTTCTCTCGTGCTGATTGCACCGGAGAGCTTGACGTGGCAGATCAAAACAAGCCAGCGGGGCAATCGTCAAACGAAAGCTGATTTTCGGCTGACCCACACGCCTTATAGTTTGTCCGTCACTGATCCGGTCTGGGTACAGCGTCTCGCTCATTTACCGAATGGTTTGTATCCGATGTCGGCGGCAAATATCGGCGCTCAAGACCAGCTTTTGTTCGTCATCAGCCTGAGCGAACCGACGGATTGGGACAAATGCTGTTACAAGCTCGTCGCGGGTGTGATTGAAGTGAAACGTCAACTTTAACAAACTGAAAGCGGAGGCAACCATGGCCTATTACTTAGGACTGGACATTGGAACAAGCGGGGCGAAGGCGCTGCTGATTACGGAGGCGGGGAAGCATGTCGCTTCGGATACGCAGGAGTATCCTCTGTACACGCCCCGGCCTCAGTGGGCGGAGCAGGACCCGGAGGACTGGTGGCAGGGGATCGTGCGGGCGACCCAAAACGTGCTGGCGAAAGCGGGCATCAAAGGGGAAGAGATCGCGGGGATCGGGCTTTCGGGGCAGATGCATGGGTCTGTGTTTTTAGACAAAGACAACAACGTGCTCCGGCCTGCGATTCTCTGGTGCGATCAGCGAACGCAGGCGGAATGTGACTGGATCACGGCGCAGGTCGGGACAGAAAACCTCGTCAAGTATATCAGCAACCCCGTGCTGACGGGCTTTACGGCACCCAAGATTGTCTGGCTTCGGAACCATGAGCGGGAGACTTATGACAAAGTCGTCAAAGTCCTGCTGCCGAAAGACTATATCCGGTTCAAGCTGACCGGTGTCCACGCCACCGAGGTCTCGGATGCCAGCGGAACGGCGCTTCTCGATGTCGTAAATCGCCGCTGGTCCCGCGAAGTACTGGAAGCCGCCGGTATCCCATATTCGTTCATGCCGGAATGCGCGGAGAGTATTGAGATTACCGGCCATGTTCACGCCGAAGCCTCGGCGCTGACCGGCCTCGCCGCCGGCACTCCTGTGGCCGGCGGGGGAGGGGATCAGGCCGCAGGGGCGGTTGGCAGCGGCATTGTCGAGACCGGCATCGTTTCCAGCGTGGTCGGCACCAGCGGGGTCGTGTTTGCTTACTCGGACACGCCCGCCACTGACCCGAAGCTGCGAGTCCATACGTTCTGCCATGCAGTCCCCGGCAAATGGCATACGATGGGCGTGGTCCTGTCGGCAGGCGGGAGTTTACGCTGGCTGGCGGACACATTCTTTCAGCCGGAAGGCGTCGTCGCCCGAACCACCGGCGACGACCGTTACCGCCTCATGGCCGAAGGGGCCAGCCGCGTCCCGGCAGGCGCGGAAGGGCTGATCTTCCTGCCTTATCTGACGGGGGAGCGGACTCCGTACCCCGACGCCGACGCGCGTGGGACATTCTTCGGGATCACGCTTCGTCATCAGCGTCAGCACTTCACGCGGGCCGTTCTGGAAGGTGTCGCGTATGCCTTAAACGACACGTTCCAGATCTTCAGTGATTTGGGTATCCCAATTTCGCAGGTGCGGGCATCCGGCGGCGGTGCGAAATCCCCGGTGTGGCGTCAGATCCACGCCGACGTGACAGGTCATCCTCATGTCACGCTATCGGTGGACGAAGGCCCTGCCCTCGGCGCGGCTCTGCTGGCCGCAGTCGGCACCGGCGCATATGCGTCAGTCGCCGATGCGTGTCACGCCGCAATCGAGACGGTCGCGACTACGGATCCGAATGTGTCTAACCACGAGTTGTATGAGAAGTACTACAGCGTTTACCAGGCCCTGTATCCTGCTCTGAAGGAACAGTTCGCGGTGGTTTCAGCAATTTAGGGGAATAACGATGAGGGCATAAGCGCGACGGCGTGAACGCCTTCGCTGGGGGGCGTGGACGCCAAGGTCCCGCCTGCGCGGGACAATACAGAACAGCTTACGGCGATCGGCATTCAGCCCCGGAGGGACTTTGTGCCCTTTTAGCCTGACCTTTTAAGGCTGGGCCCTGAACAAGAAAAACTTCGATGTCATTATTCAATTCCTTATCCAACCCGACCGCCGATCTCTGGAAAGAGCGACTTCGTACACCTGTGACCGGCGGCGCACAGATCGCTGCGCTGGCCCCGGAGCGTGGTATCGTGGTCAAATCCCATAACGGAATGCCGCAGATCCATGCCTGGGAGGTGAACTCAAACCAGTTTCGGCCTCTGACCGATAAGCCAAGCGGGGTCACGTTCGGCCTCCTGTCTCCTGATGGCCGCTTTGTCTACTACATGGACGACACCAAAGGCAGCGAGATCGGCCAGTATGTTCGGGGCTCATTTGACGGTGGGCCACCTGAGAGCGTCACTCCCGGCATGCCGCCGTACAGTGCGTCGACCATCCCATTCCCGCAGCCGAGCCTGGCCTTCAGTGCGTCCGGCAATGCATTTCTGTTCCGGTTCAATAACAGCGACGGCTACAATCTGTGCCGTTTGGACATCGCACCAGACGGGGCATTGGGAACGCCGAAGCTGCTCTACGTTTCCAAGAGTCTGTTCCGAGCACCGCTGCTGTCTGAAGATGGGAAAATAGCCGTAGTCGCGGCCAGTGAGCGGACACAAAAGCAGCAGTACCATCTGTTCGCGCCTGATACCGATGGGCACCTCCTGCGCGAGCTGGCCGACGGCCCGGAAAGCAGTTTGGAACCGGTCGCGTTCAGTCCTATTCCGGGCGATACCCGGCTTGCGGCAAGCTCCGACCGCACCGGGGTTCGGCAGCCATTTCTCTGGGATGCTGCTACGGGCGAGGTCACAGACCTGCCGCTGCCGGGCGTCGAGGGCGATATTGCTCCGCTGAACTGGTCGCCCGATGGCAAAAAGCTTCTCTTGTGCCAGACCCATCAAGCCGCCCAGCGTTTGTATCTCTATGAACTGGCAACGAATACGATTACACGGCTGAACCATCCTGCCGGGGCGTTCCCGATCTTCGGCAGTCTGGGCGTTGAATTCGTGCAAGAAGGGCGCGCGATTTGGGCGGAGTGGGGCAGTGCCGAGCATCCGACTCATTTGATCGCCCTGGATGGTACTACTGGAGAATATCTTCGGGACGTGCTGCCGCCTGCGGACCTGCCGCCGGGCCGACCGGTGCAGTCGGTGCAGTTTGCTTCGTCGGATGGCATTTTGGTTCAGGGCTGGCTCTGCGTTCCTGAAGGCGATGGGCCGTTTCCCGCAGTCATTAGTGTCCACGGCGGGCCTCATGCAGTCGTGACTGAGGCGTTCGGCATGGGCTCGCTGTGGGCCGAAAATGGGTTTGCCTGGCTGACCGTCAATTTCCGGGGTTCGACGACGTTTGGCCGGGAGTTCCTGCAAAAGATCTGGGGCGATGCGGGCCACTGGGAGCTGGAAGACATGGCTGCCGCTCGTCAGTATCTTGTCGACAAAAAGATCGCCGTGCCGGAACAGGTCTTTGTCACCGGCGGTTCCTACGGCGGCTATTTGACTTTGTTGGCACTCGGCAAGCTGCCCGATCTCTGGGCGGGCGGCATCGCACTGGTCGCAATCGCCGACTGGGCCTCGACCTGGGAAGATTCGTCCGGCCTGCTGCAAGGCATCCAGACGGCAAGCTTTGGCGGGACGCCTGCCGAAAAACCTGAGCTGTATCGGTCCGTCTCGCCAATCACCTATGCCGAGGCAGTACAAGCCCCGCTGCTGGTCATCCAGGGCAAAAATGACACCCGCTGCCCCCCGCGTCAGATGGAAGTCTTTGAAGCAAAGATGCGTGAGCTCGGCAAAGAAATCGAAGTGATCTGGTTCGATGCCGGACACGGCAGCGGCGACACCGAGCAGGTCATCGGCTGGTATGACAAAGTTTTAGCGTTCGCCAAGAAGATTGCAAGTACGCCGGGGGTGTAGAAACCCCCGGCAGGCAAATGTCCTGCGGACAAAGATTAAGATAGTGTGACAGAGTCCTCTTCATCCTCCTTGTCCGAAGGACACTGATTTGCCGGGTTTTTACACCCCCGGCGTTCTTTAGAAAGCACCACATATGGCCCGATCCTTTGGCGAACCGCTGACGAAGCTGCGTGCCGTGCCGATCCATGAGAACGGGGAGCCGCTTGTCGACCCGCGATCTCTTTCGAAACGCATTCACTTTGCCGAGAAACACCCGAAATTTGAGGGAATGCACCGGACACCGAAAGTCCGCAAGCGTGTCGCCGAGATGCTGGCGGAAGCCGCCGAATCGCTGCCTGACGGCATAGACATAGTGATTATCGAAGGCTTCCGGCCCATGGCTCAGCAGCAGTTCATGTACAATGAAATCCGAACCGAGTTCGCCAAACGTCACCCGGAATGGAACAAATCGACGCTTCACCGGGTAACAAATACGCTGTCTGCGCCTCCCGACGATCCCTGCCCGCCGCCCCATATCACCGGCGGAGCAGTCGATCTGTCGCTGATCCGAACGAGCACCCACGAATGGCTTGACATGACTTCCCCGTTTGAGATGGACGAAGTCAGCGCACCGATGGACACGCAAGGCCTGACTGAAGAAGCTAGGTCCAATCGCCTCCTCCTGTCAACTACTCTCGAAAAGCCGGGGCTGACAAATTATATCGGCGAATGGTGGCACTGGTCCTACGGAGACTCCGGCTGGGCCCTGCGTGTCGGTGCCGAGAGCGCGATTTATGATCGATTGCCCGAAGATTAACAGTCAGAAGAATAAGAATTTTTCATGCAAGCGGGTATATATGTGTTGGACTGTCGGAACTTACCTTAATTGACGGACCAGTAATGAGTTGTTGCTGAGGAGGCACACTGACCATGAAGTTTTTTATTGATACGGCAAACGTAGACGAGATCAAGCAGGCGATGGCCTGGGGGATTTTGGATGGAGTGACCACGAACCCGTCGCTGATCGCCAAAGAAGGCATCCCGCATAAACAGCGCGTGATGGAGATTATCAAGCTGGTTGGGAACGAGATGCCCGTTTCTGCCGAGTGTGTCGAGACCGATGTCGACAAGCTGATGAAGGAAGCCCAGGACATCGCTTCCTGGTCGCCCAACATCTTCGTCAAAGTCCCAATGACCGCAAACTCAATGGAAGTCGTTCAGGAGCTGTCGCCGAAGGGCATTAACTTTAACGTGACTTTGGTCTTTTCGCTGCCGCAGGCGCTGATCGCAGCTAAGGCAGGCGGGTCATTTATCTCGTTCTTTGTCGGACGCATTGATGACATGGGCAGCCTGGAAGCGCCGCTTAACATCGTCGAGGCGGTCAATATGGTGGAAACCTACGATTTCCCGAAGGACCCGGAGATTTTGGTGGCTTCCATCCGCAGCCCGCTTCAGGTGACGGAGAGCATTAAAGCAGGAGCGCATATCGCGACGATCCCCTTCAAGACCATGGAGCAGCTGTTCCATCATCCGCTGACCGACATCGGTATCAAGCGGTTCAATGATGATTATCTGAAATCTACCGGAGGCGACAAATCCAAGCAGACCTCCGGCCAGTCGATTGAAGATAAAGCTAAAGTCTAACACGAAGCGTTCCTGAACGACTTTCTCTGCCGCCCGACGCATCCCCGCGCCGGGCGGCTTTATTTTGCCCTCTTGTTTCTTCTCTGTCCTGCCAATAATACCAGCGTCACCTGCACGAATATTCTCAAAAAAGGAGGTCATTATGCCGCCTGACATGACTGCCGGGCCGATGTCACTCGTCGGCACGCCGCCGGGTGCGACCGTTTCAGTCAAACCTGCTTCGGGGCCGCCAGGCTTAGAGACACTGCCGGCTGAGACGCTCAGTGTTTCTCTCTTTGCCTCGCTGCTCGCACAAAACACGGAGCCGACAACAACACTCGCCGCAAAAGCAAGTCCGCTGAAAGCAGCCATAACGAAGGGGCCTGCATCTTTACCGGTTTCTCAGTCATTGGACGCGCTTCCGGTGCTGACGCCGCCACTTGGAAGAACCAGCGCTCCGAAACAGACAAGCGACCCGAAACAACTGAGCGTCGTGAAGCCGATAAAATCTGGAAGCCTGAAGACAATGGACACTGCGCCGAAACTTTCCACGCTTCCTACGGAGAAAGTGGAAGATAAAGCAAGTGAGTTGCCCCTTCATAAAGCCCTGGCAGACTTGCCGGATGCTTCTTCTCAGATTTCCACTCAGGCACCGACTGTGCTCGCTTTACCGTCGGTACCAGTGGCAGTCGTACCATTTCTGATTCCGATCAGCACATCGGTACCGGTGTCGACAACTTTAGCCGCGCCGACGGTCACAGCGCTTGTGTCAGCACAAATTGTGCCGTCAGTGTCTGAAGCTGTGGTTACGTCACAGGGAATCGGTTTAGCCTTGCCTCGAACATTTGCGCTGACTGCGTCGGTTCCCGATAGCCAAGCCGCTTCGGCTCCGTCGCTGCCGACTATCGCAATACAGGCTAGACAATCTCCGGTGCCCTTGACTGCGAAGTTATCCACGGTAAGCTCTGATGATAAGAGTGTACTTCAAAATACCGCTTCAGCATCGTCTTTGACACCGGCAGCCGCTCCGGCGATTCAGCCGTCGGCAACTGCGCTGACTGGGGCAATAGACACTCCAGCCGTGGTCGTGGCAGCGCTCAGCAGCATTCAGCCTGCTCTGTCAAATTCAAGCCCGGCAGCGCAGACGTCAATTACTGGGAAAGTCGATGGGAAATCGGTGGAAAATGCCCTCAAGTCGCCGAACGAAAATGCCGATATAAATACCAGGCAGTTCGCAGCATCACTCCCAAGTGGTCCTGCGAAGGTGTCAGTATCAAGCGCTGCCGTTGGGGCAGTTTCGTCCAAGTCTGAAAAGCATGATGAGGCGCAGGCCGATCCGAGCACACTCGGGGCGAATACGCTGCTTGGGGCACAAGTTTCCGCCAAAGTGGTGGAAGCCTCCCTGCCCGACAGCAAGCCGCTCTCCGCTGCTGAACAGGCGGATTTGGCCCAGCAGACCGCAAATGGTGTGGCCGCGATGCCGATGCCGACAAAGCCAGGCGCTGCGGAGCAAATGAGCCTGCAGCTTCATCCGAAAGATTGGGGCCAGCTTCAAGTTTCGGTCTCAATCGTGCCAGGCACGGAAGCCGGTTCCGCGAAGACAGTCACCGCCCATATCGTCGCAGAAACGCCGCAGATCAAAGCCGCTCTGGAAAGCCAGACCGGTACGCTGCATCAGGCCCTCACGGCCTCCGGGCTGCATCTGGAACATCTGACAGTTTCAGTCAAAGCGCCGGAAGCGAAAGCAGCAGAAGTCACATCCGCCTCGCAGAGTGCGTCGGCAGGACAGTCATCCAATCAGGGACAGCCGAATACCAACAGTCAGGCTGGTACAAGCATGGGAGGAGGGCAAACACAGGCGAGCCAGACATCTTCCTCTTCCACCGGGAGCACCGGCAGCGGAGCATTCGCTTCTTTTGCAGGCAGCTTTCAGGACGGTCGGCAGGGACAGCAGCAGAGAGCCTTCTCGGCCGCAGTCGAGCCGGAGCAGGAAGAAATGACACGCAGCTATACGCCGCAAAGTCCGGCATGGGGCCGGATCGATACACACGCCTGAAAGAATACTCGTCGGAAAAACGAGTGACAAGGAGACAATTATGTTAAATAGCGCGATCACCTCAACTGTCCCGACTGGCTCAAACGGAACAGCGACAAATGTCAATGCTGATGGAACCGTGAAAGCGACGTCCAATAGTGCTTCGGTTGACCAGAACCAGTTTTTGCTGCTGCTGGTCAACGAAATGCAAAATCAGGACCCGACAACGCCCGTTGATGAGACCCAGACATTGTCTCAGCTCGCCCAGTTCTCCCAGCTACAAGAGACAACGACACTCAACTCGACGCTGACCGCGAACCAGGGATTTACCAATGTCGCTCAAAGCGCAACGCTGATTGGCAAGACAGTCTCGACCGCTACCAGTACGGATACTGGTATATCGGGTGTCGTGTCCTCCGTGTCTCTGACTAACGGCGTTACTTATCTGGATGTCGGCGGGCAGAATGTCGACGCTTCGACAGTGACCAGCATTCAGTAGGACACAGCATTTAATTCAGGGATGAAACTATGACTACGCTCGATCTCGAAAACCGAATAAGAACTGCGCCGCCGTTAGGCACAAGCCGAACACCGGCGGACACCAAGACGCTGACGACGGGCCCGACTTTCAGCCAGGTGCTGCAAGGGCAGATCGGCGAACCGCTTGCCGTCACCGCCGCTCGTGCCGGGATCAAGTTCTCCGGCCATGCTCAGACTCGATTAGCATCCCGGCAGATCACTCTGACCGAAAGTGATGTTGCCAGACTGGGCCAGGCAATGACAAAAGCCGCATCGAAAGGCTCGAAAGATTCACTCGTTCTCATGGACAAAACGGCCTTTGTCGTTTCTGTCGCCAACCGGACCGTCATTACGGCGGTCGCATCAGATGCGCTGAAAGAAAATATCTTCACCAATATTGACAGCGCGATGATTCTTTAAACAAGTCACTTATGCAGCCGGACCTCCTTGAGGACGCTGCCTCATCACCTCGGCGCGACAGACTGCGTGCCGATACATTTAGGAGAAAAGTTTTTATGTTACAGGCCATGTACAGCGGGATTTCCGCGATTGAAGCGCAGCAGACCAGCATCGACGTCATCGGCAACAACATCGCCAATGTCAACACGACCGCCTACAAGGCCGGTCAAGTTACGTTTGAAGATCAGCTTTCCCAGACTATCCAGGGTGCCAGCGCTCCTTCAGCCACTGTCGGCGGCGTGAATGCACAGCAGGTCGGCCTCGGCGTCAAAGTCGCTGCGGTCAACACACAGATGGCTCAGGGCGGTCTGCAAAGCACGACGACACCGACAGACATGGCGATCCAGGGCAACGGCTTCTTCATGCTCGGCGATGCGACAGGCGTTTCCTATACTCGTGACGGCTCATTCAGCCTCGATAGCAGTGGGAACTTGGTCAATAGCTCGAATGGAGCCTATGTTCTGGGCTGGAAAGCGGACGCGAACGGGGCGATCGATCCATCCAAGCAGATCTCGACGGCATCGAAGCTCTCTATTCCTGTCGGTGGCCTCACCGCCGTACAGCCGACCTCCTCGATTGCTCTTGGCGGCAATCTGAGCGCCGAGTCCACTGCCTACGTGGCGGCCGTGCCTGCCTCGGCAGGACCGCCTGCAGTGGCAGCTTCACCGGCCAGTGGCACCGCGCCCTATACCCGCACTGTCAAAGTGTATGATAGTCTCGGCGAGCCTGCAAATGTGACCCTGAGCTTCACACGCTCCTCAGCCTCCAATTCCTGGAATTGGAGCGTGTCCGGCGATGCAAGCGCAGCCGGCACGGGAACCATCACGTTTGACTCGACGGGTAAAGAAACCGCTTCGACCGGAACGATCACGCTGACCCCCACGGATGGCGCGACATCCACCCAGACAATCACGCCGGACTTCTCGTCTGTGACTCAGATCGACGGCACTTCCAGCGCCGCGCCGACGTCCCAGAACGGCTATGCACCGGGAACTCTGCAGTCGTTCAGCGTCGATGATACCGGCACGATCTCCGGCGTATTCAATAACGGTCTGACACGCGTTCTTGGACAGGTCGCACTCGCCGACTTCCCGAATGCGGCAGGTCTGGAGCGCTCCGGTTCCGACGCCTTTGTTACCACGATCAACTCTGGTCTGCCGACTGTCGGTCAGGCGCTGACTTCCAGCCTCGGCAAGATCAGCACCGGCTACTTGGAGCAGTCCAACGTCGACCTTTCCAGCGAGTTCACCAACCTGATTGTCGCTCAGCGCGGCTTCCAGGCGAACACGAAGATCGTCTCGACAGTCGATCAGTTGCTGAACGATGTCATTCAGATGAAGCAGTAATCGTAAATTGAGCCTGCTGCACATTGCGTGCAGCAGGCTGAGTTCAAGCAAGCAGAAAAACAAATACAATGATAACTGTCACCCGGTTCGATCACAGCGATTTTATCCTCAATGCCGATTTGATTGAGCTTGTCGAGGCGCTTCCGGACACGCATATCACTCTGGTGACCGGCAAAAAACTGCTGGTCAAGCAGACCCCTGATGAAGTTGTCGCCCGCGTCGTCGAGTTCCGACGTCAGGCCGGCATCTTCCCGCGCCCGCCGATGGCTGGGATCAAAGCGGGCGAAACTGAAGAAAATGAATAATGCTGCATCATCCGCAGTGTTAGAGTATGAGCGAGGCAATTAACCCATGGATTTAGCAACACTGATCGGACTGGTCCTCGCCTGGGGCGCGTTCCTCGGCTCGATCATGATTGAAGGCGGCGATCTTTCCGCACTCATCAATCCTTCCGCGGCCCTGCTGGTCTTCGGCGGTACGCTGGGAGCGTCCATGATCTGCTTCCCGCTGTCGACTGTGATCGGTCTGCCGGGCATCGTCAAAAACGCTTTTATGAGCAAAAAAGAGGATGTCGGGCATTTGATCAAGACTCTCGTCGGCTACGCGGAAAAAGCACGCCGCGAAGGTCTGCTGGCGCTGGAAGACGAAGTGCAGAAGATGGACGATCCTTTCCTGAAAAAAGGCGTTCAGCTTGCCATCGATGGTACCGATCCCGAGCTGGTGCGTGAGATCATGCAGACCGACATCGCTTTTCTTGGCAGTCGGCATCACGAAGGAGCTAATCTATTCGGTACCATGGGCGGCTTCGCTCCGACACTGGGCGTTATCGGCACAGTCTCCGGTCTGGTGCATATGCTCGCCAACCTGTCCGATCCGGGCAGCATGGGCCCAAGTATTGCGGCGGCGTTTATCGCGACACTTTACGGTGTCTGTTCGGCTAACCTGCTGTTCCTGCCGCTGGGCAACAAGCTCAAAGCGATCTCTCATGAAGAAGTGCTGGTGCGCGAGATCATGATGGAAGGCATTTTAGCGATCCAAGCCGGCGACAACCCGCGCATTGTCGAAGAAAAGCTCAAAGCGTTCCTTTCGCCCAAGATCCGCCGCGCCATCGAAGCAGAAGCGGCAGCAGTCTAAGAGTCCGACAAGGAAGAAAGAAACACACGCCATGGCAGGCAAGAAAAAACGAGGGGGCGGGGCGGAAGGCGAACACGAGAACTCAGAGCGCTGGCTGCTGACTTATGCCGATATGATCACGCTGCTGGTCGCCTTCTTTATCATGCTGTACTCGATGTCGGTCATGAACCAGGCCAAGTTCCAGCAGCTTGCGATCTCGGTCCGTTCCGGCTTTGGCGAAAGCACGATGAACGGAGTGCCGACGATCTTCAGCCGGGGTGGGGGCCTGAACGCGACACCGTCGATCATGAACTCCAGCAAGCCGAGCCAAACTTCCAGCGAAGATTTCGTCAAGGGAGCCAAAGCCCAGCAGGATGCGGATGGTCTCGACAAAGCCTATACGACCGTCAAAGCCTATATCAAGAAAAACCATCTTGAAGGCATGATGAAGGTTGTCAGAAACGAGCGCGGCGTTGTCGTGACTGTCATGACCGACAAGATGCTGTTTGCCCCAGGCGCTGCGGATCTCAGGCCGGAGGAGCTTGGCCTGCTCAACATGGTGGCGACTGTCACCAAAACGACACCGCTTAACCCAGTCCGTGTCGAAGGCCACACAGACAGCCTTCCGATCCATACGGAGCGGTTCCCGTCCAATTGGGAGCTGTCCACGACTCGGGCAACGACCGTGCTGCGTTATTTTGAGAGTCGCGGCGTTGCTTCCAATCGCTTGGAAGCCTCCGGCTACGCCGACCAGCGCCCACTGGCTGCCAACGACACCGAAGCCCACCGGGCTATCAACCGCCGTGTCGAAATAGTCCTGCTGCGCCGCTATGCCCTCGGCGGCGGCCCTGCTACGGCTCCCGAGCAGTAGATCCCGAAATCACAGCGGCAGCGATTTTCTATCGCTGCCGCTTTTTCCTGCTTGACATATTCTATGACATAGTATATAATATGTCAAAGAGGTTCAAGCAAAGATGGAAAGCGAATTACTGCGTGGCAACACGCCGACACTTGTGCTGGCGGCTCTTGCAGAGGGCCCGCAGCATGGCTATGCGATTGCTCAGGAGATCAACAAGCGGACAGACAACTCGCTCAAGTTCAAGCAGGGCACCCTCTACCCGGTCCTGCACACGCTTGAGCGTGAGGGACTTGTCACCGGTCAGTGGCAGCATGTCGCGGGAGAGCGTCCGCGCCTGGTGTACGTCATCACCGAAGCAGGGAGAGCGGAGCTGGCCCGGCGGGTAGACATCTGGCAGACATTTGCGAAAGCAATGGACACCATGATCGGCAGCGCTTCGAAAGGAGCAACTCCCAGTGAGCAGCCCCAATGACCCATTCCAACCGTCCTGCGAGATCGCAGCTCTGGAACTCCAGAAGGCGCAGATCGAAGACTATTTGGACTACCTGTGCTCTCCTCTGCTTGGGATCGTGCCGTATGCCCAGCGCCGACGGCTGCGTCTGGAAACGGAAGACCATCTTCTGGCCCTGACCGAAGACTTTCAGGCCGAAGGCTTCCTGCCGGAAGAAGCCGTGAGCGTCGCCCTCCGTGAATATGGCGAACCGTGGCAGATCGGGCAGTCGTTTGCCGATGCCTGGCTCACCGGAAAATTGCCCTCGCGTTTGACCCGCTTCACCGACGCCGCGACTTTGCAGGCATTCGGCTGGTTCGGCGTTTTCAGCGTGCTGAACCTCCTGCTGACAGAGCAGTACGTGCTGGGACCGTCGCAGCCGTCTTCGCTCCCACTCCTTGCCTGCCTGGTTGTTCTTTCGCCTATCTTTGCCGGCATTATGACGGGTCTCACTCTGAACCCGGCAGCGGGTAGGGGTGTCTGTCGTGCCATGCTCACGCTCAGTTTGGCCTCCGCCGTGATCGGCGGACTGATATTGCCTCACACGGAAGTCTTGGAACTGGCTGGGTTTCAGCTTCTGTTCTGGGTTCCAATCGGCTGCCTGTCGGCGACTGTCACGGCCAGCCTCAGCCGCCAGCTTAGGATTCAAACTTTTCATCGTACTACGCGCCGTTCCGAAGGGGGATTGCGATGAACTTACGCACAATCCGCAAAGGCTTCACGCTCATTGAGCTGCTGGTAGTTCTAACAATTATCGGCCTTCTAGCCGCGTTGCTTTTCCCTGTGTTCCTCAAAGCGCGGGAGAACGCGAATAAAACGGTCTGCCAATCCAATCTGCATCAGATCGGCCTGGCACTGCATCAGTACGCAAGTGATAACGACAGCGATTATCCACCCGATGACCCTGAGCTGTCGCATAACCCACACCTCGTCTGGACTTTGCTGATGCCCTACACGCATAGCGCCGACGTCTTCTATTGCCCTGACTCGCTAGGAGATTTTGGGCGGGGCTATTTTTATGTCTATGGCTCGGCACCCTGGATTTATGATCCGACATTTGTCTTAAAGGCACCACGCCCCGGTTCTGGGACTGTGGTTGCTTTCTGCGACGCTCACACACAGCGTAACGGGGAAGACCCGGCGCTAGATGCGAACGGTAAGGAGATCGGCCCGGTTATCGTCGTTCGTGAAGACGGCTCGACAAGTCAAGTCCAGGCAAGTCAGATCGAGCAATGGGTTTACAGTCAAGGACATTGGAGACTGAAAGGCACTATTGCTCCGTTGCCGGGAGACTGGACACGTCCGCGGTTCCCTGGCGAGGAATGGCCTCCGCAGGATTGATTATAGGAGGAATTGTAATGAACTTACGCACAATCCACAAAGGCTTTACGCTCATTGAGCTGCTTGTCGTGGTGACCATCATCGGTCTGCTGGCTGCACTTCTGTTTCCTGTCTTCGCTGCTGCCCGGCACCGAGCGGGAGCCGCCGCCTGCGTGTCCAACTTACGTCAGATCGGTCTCGCGACCCAAATGTATGAGGAAGAGGCTGACGGCAAGATGCCCCCGCACAATCCAAACTGGTGGAGTCAGCCTTCCTACAATCCGCTCAAGATCGACCCAAGCCTGTACTCCTGCCCGGAAACAGGCGAGACTATCATCTATCCCGATTACGAGTTCCGGTTCCAACTCGTGGTGCAAAGAGTGAAGCCATACAATCCGCTGCCGGATGATCCGAACCACGTTCGAGTGCTGCCCGCGCCGAATACGGTTTTGGCTTACTGCTATCGTCATCTGACACCCAATAACTTGATCCTGAGCGGGCAGCCTCAAGACGGCTTTTACCAGGTTCTGAGAAATAGCGGGGCAGTGGAGCGTATCCCGTGGGTGCAGGTGCATGTTTGGGAATGCCAGGATAAAAATGGTCTGCTGACTTGGTTCCCGCCTGATGGGATCAGTCCGCCAAGCGTTGGAACACATTTCGCCGTTTTCCCCAATGAACCCTGGCCGCCGCAGTTTGAGAATTGAGGACGCTGCTATGACAATTTCTAAAGCCTGCAAAGGCTTCACGCTGATTGAATTGCTGGTTGTACTGACAATCACTGGTCTGTTGGCAGCTCTTTTGTTTCCAGTATTCGCAAATGTTCGCGAAAATGCCCGCCAAACTGCCTGCATCTCAAACTTGCACCAGATTGGACTTGCTCTTCAGTTGTATCAGTCGGATAACGGCAATGTGTTGCCCGTCCAATTTTATGATACTCGTGACATTGCTTCCGATAAGCGTCTTGCGATGGACCCTCTTCTGCCTTATGAGGGCGATCCTGAAATCTACCACTGCCCCGACGCAGTGTTGAATGCTGACGGTATCCGAGGGCCTAATGGTGCTGCCTATCTGGATTACAACTACCGGGTCAACGAACTCCTTAACAGCAATAAGGGAATGTTCCCGAATGGGCTGGGCGGAATGATGAAGCCCGAACCGATGTCTGTACTGGTGGAGGACCTGCACCATGGACAGGGCGGGAACCAAATTCAGATCATCCTCCGTGCAAATGGGTCTGTGTCACGTGTGACTCAAGGGCAGATCGTTTTGTGGAAATATTTTGGCGGGAAGTGGCGGCTGTTCCAGCCGCCCGACTTGGACCCGAATCGAAGTGCTCCCTGGGAAGTCTATCCTGATGAACCCTGGCCTCCTCAGTTTGAGAAATAACTTGCTCTCCTCCGTAAAGTTTCGGGGTAAGTGCGCCGATAATCAAAGTGCGCCTGCTTAGGAGTAGGCGCACAATTTGATGAGACTTTACGGATGGAGCATAACCAGGCATGGCTGATAAAAAAGATGAGAAAACAGAAGCAGCGGCATCCGAAAGCGGCAAAAAGAAACCGCCGATGATGATCATCATGGCTGTGTTTGCGGTCGTCGTCCTCGGCGGCGCTTTCTTCATGGTTCAGAAGGCCAGCGCTAAACAAAAGGGCGGCGAAGTCAAAAAGATGGAGAAAGGCCCGGTGATGTCACTGGATGAGTTTCTGGTTAATCTGTCCGATCCCGGCAGCGACCATTTCCTCAAAGTCACTGTCGGGCTGGAGCTGGATAAATCGAAGGGCAAAACAGCAGAGTCGCTGAAAGAAGACATCCCCGCCATCCGCGATGCCATTCTTACTTCGCTTTCCAGCGAGACCCGCGATCAAATCGCCCCGGAAGCCGGGCGGGACAAGCTTAAATTACAGATCAAAAAGAATGTCAACGAGGCGCTGGGCGAAGAAGATGTCCAGAAAGTCTACTTCACGAACTTTGTGACCCAATAAACTTGTGAACATTGGTCGGGCAACATGGAATAAGAACACCGGAAGCGAAAAGCTTCCGGTGTTCTTCTTTTTTGCCCCAAAAACCCAGTATTTATACTGCGTTTTTATACAAGGCCCAGATCGGAATCAGTGTGGCCGAAGTTTTATCTCAAAAAGAAATCGAAGCGCTTTTGTCGGCGATGTCTACTACGGAAGAGGCCGCCGCTCCGAGCGAATCCTTGGAACAGCGCCGAGCTGCCATCGGCGCGGTCTCGGCCGCCGCGCCGCAGTCTCACGCCGCTGAAGGGCGAGTTTTCCTGCCGCTCCACAAGCGCAGGCGTGCTGCTGCCAGCCAGGCTCTGCTGACGGCTCAGCACCGCATGGTGCCGCCGCCGGCGGCCTATGAGACATACGATTTCCGCCGGCCTGACAAGCTCTCCAAAGACCATATCCGTGCCCTGCAGATGCTGCATGAGAACTTTGCCGGGTACTTTATGTCTTCTCTGGCCGGTTATCTGCGAACTCAGGTCGAAGTCGATTTAGTTTCCGTGGAGCAGGTGCCCTACGATGAATATGTGAAGACGATTTCCGCTTCGCTGCTGAACATCGTCAATATCGATGCCCTGTCTGGGCAGGCCATCTTTGAGATGGATTTCGGCATTCTCTTCTCCATGCTGGATCGTCTGCTGGGAGGCAAAGGCGCGGCAGGCAAAGTGGTGCGCGACCTGACCGACATTGAGAAAGTCTTGTCGAGCAATGTTATCGAGATGGGGCTGAACGATCTCAAGACCGCCTGGGAGACGGTGCTGCCGCTGGACTTTCAGGTCGCTTCCATGGAAACCAGCTCCCAGTTCGTCCAGATTGTCCCCGGCAATGATACCATTGTCTTGGTCCTGTTCGAGATCCGCATCGGCGAGTTTCAGGGAGCCATGAGCCTGTGTATTCCTTACCTGCTTATCAAACCGATCCTCGCCAAGCTCAGTACGCAGCGCTGGTTTGCCACGGATCGCAAGAAGGCGGCGAACTCGCATTCCGCGATGCTTGCTCAGCGCCTCAACACGACCACGGTTCCCTGTATCGCTCGTCTGGGACAAGCGTCTCTGACTGTCGCCGACCTCGCAGGACTTTCAATAGGACAAGTGCTGCCGATGCAGGTCTGCTCGTCTTCACCCGATCCACATGCCCCTAAAGACCGGCTTGGCACGGTCGATCTGATGATTGGTGAACAGGTCAAGTTTCGGGGCCGAACCGGCCTTCGCGGGCGGACACTCGCCGTGCAGATCGAGCAGGTCGTCGCACCGGTCGCCGAGCTGGTCGCACACAGGGAACAAAGCCCGCACTCTTCGTAACCCGCACTCTTCTTAAGCGTTCGTCTAAGAAAATATCAATACACTTTTTGTCAGGAGACACAGCCGCAATGGCAGACATGGAAAATGGTGGAATGCTCTCGCAAGCCGATCTGGATGCTTTAATCGCGTCCGCCGGGCAGGACAGCGCCGAGAGCGAAAACTTCTTCGGCGCGGAGGAAGTCGAGACTGAAGATCTTGAAGTAGAATCGGAGCCTGTCCCTTCGCCCGGCATCAAACCGCCGAGCATGGGCGGCCTCGTCGATCTGCCGAACTTTGGACCGGCAGCGTCCGCTCCGGCTCTTTCTCTTGGCAGTGAAACGGGCCTCGGACGAGTGCGTGACATTCCCCTGGAAGTGACGGTTGAACTGGGCCGGACACGGCTGCTGATCCGGGATATTATGGACCTGTCGGCGGGCTCGATCATCGAGCTGGACAAGATCGCCGGTGAGCCCGTCGACTTGTTTGCCAATGGAATGCTGGTGGCACGGGGTGAAGTCATTGTCATTGACGACAACTTTGGAGTCCGTGTCACTGAAATCATTACGGCCAAAGACCGGGGTGCCTCCGAGAAAGAAAGCCATGCCCGCGCCGCATAATTCCCTCTTTGCCGTCCTCGGATTGGTGGGTGTTCTGGCTGGGGGAGTGGTTCACGCCGCGCCTCCCGCCAATGCACCTCCCGCGAGTACATCTGCACCCACGATTGCCGACTATGGCGGACGTGACAGCTCTCCGCTGGCTGAGACCGGCAGCGCGGCTCCGAACCCTGCCGCCCAGGCCGGCCGGGCGCTGGAAGCCCTTGTAGTCGTGCTTGCTGGTGTCGTCGGCGTGGTGTATGTGCTGAAGCGCTTCGGCCTGGTCAAGCCCGGCGCAAACGGTCAGCCTGCCCGGATCACAGGGCCGAACTTCAGTCGATCTTCAATCAGTGGGACTGCGGATGTGACAGTCGTCTCTTCACAGACACTGCCCGGCGGAGCCATGCTCCATGTCGTTCGTGTCGCGGGTAGGAACCTGCTGCTGGCTGCCACCGCCCAGACCGTTACCACTGTTACGGAGTGGCCTGCTGAAGTAGGTGACTCGGCCACCGAATCGGCTGACTTCGAAGACGCTCTCAATCGCGCCGATTCCACTACCGGGATCGCCGCCGCCAACGCGCGTCTGCGCTCGCTGCTCACCCCAACCCAGCCGGAAAAACGCTTATGATTACCGGAAGAACGCTTATGATTAACCGACGCCCCCTCTTTTGTTTCTTCTTAATACTGGTTCTTGGCTTTGCGGCCTCTCACGCCCAGGCCCAGAGTGCAATCCCTAGCCTGTCCCTTCCGACAATCCCCGGCAGCGCACCGGCGAAGAACCCGCAGCAGGTAGCCAACACGCTCCAGATCCTGCTGCTGCTGACAGTGCTGACTCTGGCCCCCGCGCTTCTGATCATGACTACAGCCTTCACCCGCATCGTGATCGTGCTGTCGTTCCTGCGCTCGGCGCTCGGCACGCAGAGCATACCGCCGACGCAGGTCATGCTGGGATTAGCTCTCTTCCTGACATTCTTTGTTATGTCTCCGACCTTCAATTTGATGAACAGCCAGGCCATTCAGCCCTATCTCAGCAGCAAAATGGACTTCAACACGGCAGTCGATAAAGGCGAGATACCCCTGCGCCGGTTCATGGTCGCGCAGACCTACAAAGAAGACCTGCGCCTGTTTTTGCAGATGAGCCGGACACCGGTGCCAAAGATCACTGACCCCGCCCATCCCGCCGATGTCCTGCCGATGCAGGTTGTCATTCCTGCCTTCGTGATCTCCGAGCTCAAAACCGGCTTCATTTTCGGGTTTATCATCTACATTCCGTTCATTATCATTGACCTTGTCGTGTCATCGCTCCTGATGAGCATGGGTATGATGATGCTTCCGCCGACAGTCATTTCCCTCCCTGCTAAAGTCCTCGTCTTCATCCTCGCCGACGGCTGGCACGCCATCGCCGGATCCCTGGCGGCAAGTTACCGAACGTAGCCGCTTGACGCCCTTCCCATCCTATGTTACAATGGCAGAAATAATTGCCAGTTTAACTTTTGGAGGGTGGGGCAGTGGAAAACAATACTGACTACGAATGCTACTTGCTTGGCTGCCGGAGCGCCGCGATGGAGCCGCACGAAGAATGGCGGTTTCGACTGCTTCAGGAAGAGTTTCTGCGCCGCGCTGCTGCGCCCGAGCAGCAGGATTATAGTATCCCTTCCTATGTGCTGGAACATCTTGTGTCACTGATCGCTCAGGGCTACAAAATCGCCGCCGGCGGCAGCACCGCTGAGGGCGATGAACCCGGCGCGGCAGCCTGCGGTGTCCGAGAGCCGCGTGTTCCACCAGAGCCAGTCTTGGTCGGGAGCGCCGCACGTTCGATGCCGACTTTGAATGCCCCGGATGAGTCGTTTTGGCGCGTTTAAATCCCGGACCTCATCCTCTTCTTGCCTTGCTTCCAAGCCCATGCCGCCGCCAGTGGCAGACTTAAACAAGCGGCATAATAAATCACCAGTCCTACATCTGCGCCGATGTGCTTGTTCACGCCCAGCTTATCCAGCGCGATAATTGCCAGTGGATGCATGACATAGATCGCCAGAGACTCAGCCCCGAGATAAGTAAGAATGGGTGCCAAGCGACTTCGAACTAATGCTCCGCCCAGCATCAAAATCAGAAAACTCATACCAGCCGTGAACGCCCACTGACCCATCTGATAGACCGCTGTATTGATATGGACAGGCGGCAGCAATGCCGCGATAGCAAGCGGGGTGTAGACAGCAGCGGCCATTAAAGTCAGCAAAATTGCCAGCCAGCGGCTTCGCCGGAAGATTTCCGGCCATCGATTTGACTGACTGAACAGCCACAGGCCAAGCGCGACCGGCATAATATCCCACAAAATCGTTGTCTGGAACCGATGCAGGAAGACGTAGCGGTTGAGGCCATACACCGCAGCCTGAATCACGACTGCGCCCAGCGCGACGGCCCAGAATGGCGGGTGGCGTTGAAAGAGCGGGACCAGCAGCGGCAGCAGGATATACAGCTCGATGACCAGCACGAAGAAGTAAAGATGGAACTCGGCAGTTCCCGTCAGCAGCAGCTTCGTGATATGTCCAGGACTGAGATGAACTTGGTGGCTTAGCAGAGAGTTAACAGCGATATAAACCCCGCTCCAAATCACGTATGGCAGCACGGCGGTTTGCAATCGTCGGCGGGCGTAGCGGGTAACATCGGGATTTCGTGCCAGGCCGAGGGCGTTGACAAAGGCGCTGAGCATCAGAAAGCAGGGCACCGCCCATTGGGCGTCGATGTTCGGCACGGCCAGCGCGTACCAGGCCCAGTTTGGGGGCGTGTGCGATTTTGCCGGGTGCAGCACGGGCAGAAAGTGGCCGGAGACATGGATAAACAGCACGGCGAGGATTGCCAGCCCCCGGCAGATGTCAAGAGATTCCAGTCGTCCGGCAGTCTTCGGCTCAGTCAGCGTTTCTTGCGGCATCGGCGTTAGTTCGCCGCTGACCCCCGGAACTCCTGCTTTGAGCTGAGAGCGGAAGCACACGCCAGACTGTGCCGCGCGGACCATTCCAGGCCGAAACTAAATTGTAGGACAGGAACAAAGCACGCAAATCCCCGGCATCGAGTCCCAAAGATTGCCGCTGTAGGCCCTTCACCTGGTCACGTCGGCTCCAGATTTCATCCATCACATAAACCTGCCGATGCGCCCCGAATGCGCCGGTCAGCGAGGCTTCAAGTGATAACTGGGCTGCCGGTAGGGTTCCCGAATGCGCCAGCAGACCATGCAGCGATAGGACAGGCCGGTTCGCAAAGTAGGGGATGTCTACCTCGCACTGAGCATCATCGCCGACCCCGGACACGATCATCAGCGAGCGCGGCGTGTGGCTGCGGATGTCGAAAGCTTCCCGCTGAGAAAGTCCTGCGACCGGCTTCAAGTAGGGCAGAATACCCGCCAGGAAGTTCAGCGTTACCAGGACGCTAACCCATAGCCCGAGCGGCAGCGGTGACGGCCTCGAAAGAAGCAGCAGTGTTCCGAGCGGCACCAGGACAGGCACCCAGAAGACAAACGCACCAGGGCACCAGACTGTGAAGAATGCTCCATAGAGACCGATCCAGGTGAAACAGGTCAGCGCAATAGGCCAGTCCGCCGACTTCCGAAGCGACGGCAAAGCGAACAGTATGGTGCCGGCTGCTGCCGTCAGCCCCAGCAATGCCAGTCCGTAGCACAGCCACAGCAGCCCAAGCGCCGCCGTTCCGAACAAGTGCAAAGGTGTCTGTGCCAATGCCGTCCGGCCTAAAGGCTGAACAAACACTGCGTGCCTGAGTCCGAACAAATCCAGACGCAAATTGTGAATCACATGGAAATCCCACCACCAGCCGCGCTCGGCATACGCATTCATCCAGTGCTGAAACTCACTCGGCGAGTACAGATGCAGCGCGGCCACCCCGACAAGTCCATAAGCCGCTATGATAACACTTGCCCACGACGCGCCATAGGCTGCCGTCAGTACGATACGCTGCCTGCCTGAAGTCACTCCTAACACTCCTACAGCGCAGACTACACCGAATATTCCTGCACTTTCATGGAACAGTACAGCCGACCCCGCCAGCAGCCCGACAATCGCCGCACGGCACGAACCAGGCCGGGTACGAAGGCAAATCAGCCTATCGTAAGCCGCCAGCATCAGTAGACTGCTTGGCATATTGACCCGCCCATCAGTCGCGCAGATCCACCAGCCGAACGACCCTGCCAGCCCAATCGCCAGCAGCAGGGGCAGGATACTTGCCGGTCTGATACGGGCAAGTACCACGTAAAACAAAGAGACGCCCCAGGCTCCCAAAACCGCGTTGACACTTTGCGCGACAACAAGCGGCCCGCCCCCATACCCCAGACCACGTGCCAGCCGCCAGACTCCGAAGCAGAGGCCGTTGAACAAAAGGTGATGCGGATGAAACAAAGGCCGCAGCTTCCCCGTCTCCGCCGCCAGCCCGATCTGATCGGCATACGCCACAGCATCGAACGTGTTCAAGTGCGTCCGCGTCAGCCAGTAGACAGCCAGCGAACCCAGAAACAGCATCCAGGAAATCGGCACCCGCCCAACAGCACGAAGCCCCCGTGTCTCTGTATTTGTCTTAACTACTCGTGTAGTCAATTCAGTCGTCAAAACGGCAGTTTTTATCATGGGAAAACTCCTTTCACTAAATGGTCGGTGTCAGCAGAAAAGCATGCTCTCTACCTCGAAAAAGCCCATGCCCGACAATCTGGCCTTTGTTGTTGATCGCAGATGCGCTTGTCAAAATCCAGCCGGAGCGCGGTGAGATCACAGAGTTCAAGTTGAAAACTTTTCTCCCTTGCCAGAGCATTGCCCGTGGGCTCTCAGCGAGGTCAGCAGTCCCGACAATCTGTCCACGGTCATTGATGCCGATTGCTCGGGCTTGGCCGGAGCCTGGAGGAAGCGGCAGCAAGGACATCCGCCCCTTCTGCCAGAGCATGGGCCCCTGCCCGCTGTCAATCAATATCTGCCCTTTGTTGTTGATGGCTACGGCAATTCCAGGCACTCCCAATTTTTTGGCGACGCCGTTTTCCCAAAGAGCGGCTTCCAATAAGACTGTGCCGGGTGTCTCTCCAACAATCTGTCCCTGGTTATTGATAGCATCTGCCTCGCCCGCTCCTAAATCGATCATGCGGCCGTCCCGGTAGAGAAACGCATGGTGTTCGGTAAGCCGCAGATCGTCATCAACAGGCCGCCCCGTTCCATAGGCACGTCCGACAATCTCGCCTTTGTCATTGATCGCCCTTGCCTCGCTGACTACATCACCCTCCGGCGCTCCTAAATCATTTAGCGTTCCGTGTTCCCAGAGAAACGCATGACTGACGATCACCAGTATCGCGCCATCAAAGGTGCCATCTAAATTGCCGGTGATCTGTCCGAAGTTGTTGATGGCTGTGACTATCGTGCTGTCGTAACTGGTACGAATCCTAAGGTTGGTTTGCCTGCCATGCATCCAGAGAAATCCGCGCAGACCATGATCTCCGGCATTGACCAATAGGCCTGAAGGGTAAGATCCGGCAACTTGCCCTCTATCGTTGATGACAAGGTTCTGGTTTTGATCACTGTCCGGCCCGACATCTGTCAGCCTGTAATGTGGCGGCGCAGCCGAAAGCGAGACACATAACATAATCCACACGGTCAAAGCCATCAAGGTTTGCTTCATAATGTCTTTCTAACGCGGCGTCAGCAGGAACTTATGGGGTTGACCATTCAAGGTGCCATTCCCAATGATCTGTCCGTGGTTGTTAATCGCTCGCGCCTCTTCCAATATCCAGCCGGAGGCACTTGAAAGTGTGCTGTTGAGGTCAAGCATCTTGCCGCTGTTCCATAGAAAGGCATGAGCGTCACTTCTGCCGACTATCTGCGAACTGTCATTGATTCCAAACGCCTCACTATTTCTGCGGCCTGGGAGTGTTCCGAGCGCTGTCATTTTCCCTTTGCGCCAGAGAAATCCTTCCGCATGGCTGTCTGAACGTACTCCGTCGGTATTACCTGACTCATCGCTGACTGAGCCGATCACTTCGCCTCTGCGATTGATTCCGTAAGCATAGCTGTTGACCCAGCCGGGGAGGGTGCCCAGATCACGCATTTTTCCTGAATGTGCCCCACGCTTCCACAAAAAAGCATGAGTGAACAGTGAGCTTTGAGTTGTTTTCAGCCTGCTGTCGACAATGGACCAGCCGACGACTTGCCCCTGGTCGTTGATACTCCATGCAGTGCTGCGGTTTCCAGTCGGCACAGTGCTCAATGTGCCGAGCGGGACTAATTTACCCTGGGCGTAGAAAAAGCCTCGGTAGGCATCCAGGCCGACAATCTCATCTTTATCGTTGATGGCATACGGAATGAATGAGCTGTTGTGCGGCGTCAATTGATGCAGCCTGTTTTTTTCTGTGATAAACCCTCGTGCGACTACCAGGCCGCTCATGAAAACGGGCCGGAAGCTGCCGGAAGTTCCGACGATTACGCCATGAGCGTTGATACCGTTGGCGACGGAGTCTGTATCGTCCAGCGGCCCTTCCGGCGGGAGTGCGCCCAAATCTACCGATTTTCCCTCTGACCAGAGGAAAGCATGCCCCTGTCCGCCTACTACCTGGCCCCGGTCGTTGATCGCCACTGCCCCTGACCCATAGAAAGCCCAATCTGCGCCGGCACCGGGACCCAAGTCTGCAATGCTATAGCCTGGCTCGGCATGGGCGAGATCTGAAAGAAAAAGCACTGCCGTAAAAGCTACAAATGTAGTCAATAGCGACAGAAAAACAAACGGCAAAGATCTTTTCATAGTGTTCTCCTAGTGGGGGTCATGCTGACACTCTGCTCCCTGTCCGCGAAGGCGGACATTAGGCGCTTCGCCCCACAGCGTAGGATTTTAATCCCACGGCGCTTTATTCCCACGTCTCTAAAGCTTGCCTAACATCAGTTACTAACGCGGCGTCAGCAGGAATGCCTGCGGTTTACCTCGAAACAGGCCCTGACCGGCGATTTGACCGTGGTTGTTGATAGCGCGGGCTTCTGTCAAGGCCCAGCCGGAATGGGGCGGAAGCAGCGTATTGAGATCGGTTGGTATCCCGTTTTGCCAGAGG
>JBPBQB010000082.1:0-27719 GCA_050954545.1 Janthinobacterium lividum
GTATTCGAGAGGCCCGTTCGGACAGCCGGGTACAGGAACGACAGAGCATGGTTGGAAGTGGCGTCCGTGCCGGTCTGCGCTGTGTAGTAGCCGGAGGGGTAAAGCGGCAATCCGGGCTTGCCTTGCAGCAGCGGGTTGCCGTCGATCTCTGACGTGATGTCAGGCGGCAGCATCTCGGCAGGCAGGGTCGCGCCGTGGCCGTCGAAACCGCCGGTCTTGCCGATCTCCTCGGAGGAAATACCGACAGTATTGAAGGCTTTTGTCAGATCGACAGGCACCAGATCGGCTTTGCTGCTGCTGACATTGACAAACTCCTGAAGAAGATCGTCAGCCCCGGAGATAGGCAGTGTCGACTGCCAGGGACCGTCGCCGTCACGGACATCCCAGACCAGGGCATACCTGCCCGGCTGCTTCGGAGCTTGGAATGTCGCCGTAATCGCGCCGTCAGCCGCACCGGGCAAAAGGTCCTGAGTAAGAGCGGCAGTAGGACCGCCATCCCATTCCCGCTGTGTCCCATCCAGATAATACCAGTGGTAGCCGATATGGAAGTCGGTTTTCTTGAGCGTTCCTGGGCTGATGTTTTGCAGCGCTAAGTGTGCCGTCTCCGTTTTGCCGGCATCCACGGTGCGCGGGACATCGGCTAGGACAAACGAGGCTGAGGGCAGGGCGGTACTGACACGCAGGGGTTCGTCATAGCTGCCGTTGACCAGGGTGCCGAGGGCATCCGGCTGAATAAACCAATGGATACGGTAAATGCCGGTTGATGTCAGGTGGTCGCCAGCGATTGCGATTGGAATCGAGAGCGAAATAGAAGCGATCTGACCGGGTGTGATCGAGTCACTTCCGACGGCAGCTTTGCCGTCAGCGATTGTCTTGGGGTTGCTGCCGTCCAGGTCGGTTGTCTGAATCTTGTAGCCAAGCGTGTAAGTCGCCAGCCAGGAGGAAGACCCATCGTTCCGTACTTGAACTGTTGTGGCGATGCTCTGGCCGTTCTCGGCGATTCCCGGCGTTGTCGTGCCAAGGAAGGTCGCGGCAGTCCCGCCGACTCCTGTGTCCGCCCCGATCACTGTCACCGGGATTTGCAGCGGCGTGTCGCCAGCATAGGAGAACCAGCGGTCCTGGCCCTGAACCATGTCGACAACCAGGGTGTAATCACCTGGTGCCAAGTCCTCGCCAAAGTTGTCCCGGGCGACCAGACCAACCGATAGTGTCAGCGAATGACCGGGCGGCACATCCTGGCCGATGGGAATGCGAGGAGCACTGTCGTCGAACAGCTTGCCATCGCGGTACCAGCGTGTGCTCAGCGAGTAGCCTTCCCCGGCCCGCCAGGGCAGGATGCCGGCATTTTCGATGCGGACGGGAATTTGGTAGAGAGTCTTTGGAAAGATCGTTCGGGGCACGGCATTGGAAAGGTATTTGGCATGCCACTGACGGCTGCCGTCATACTGGATGACCTGAGCCCGTGTGGCATCGACATACTGCTCGCCGTACTGACGGGATGCGGCGATCTCGGTGCCATGTGCGAAATCGTTCCAGCTATCCACCACGATCTGATCCGGCGTCGAGACTAGGGCGACCTGCCACGACGTATCATAAGTCCGGCCACCCTGCCGGGAAACAACGCCGTTTTTGTCGACCCGGCCCGGCGAAACCGACGCGATGCCGTCGCTGTAAAACACACGCGCGATGGGAGTGCCGTCAGCCAGCGCTTTTGCCGCATCAGTGCTGCCTGCACTGAGATCGTAGACAAGGACACCGGGCTGACCGAGGCCGGTCACATCCTGCATGGCCCGGAACTCAGCGGGGATATGTGCGTAGATCAGATCAAGATCAGGCTGGCCTGTGGTGGCGTCTACCCCGACTAGGGGGTAATCTAGCTTGTCCGCCTTCATCTGTTTGAGGGCTTCAACAAAGGCATCCAGCTCACGCCCGAGCAGCGGGTCGGTGGGCTGAGTCCGCAGCAATGCGACTTCGATCCCGGCCTGACGCATATCCGACAACTGTTGCCGATGCCACTGAGTCCGCAGCCCGGAGAACCAGGGGCCGGTTCCGTTCATGGGCTGATCCGCAAGGCTCGTGCCCCCTGCCGCGTTCCAGACATTCTGACCCGGCCCTTTGCGCGTGTCGGCATTGAAGTCCAGCCGGTAGATGCCCATGACAAAGGCGGGAGGCTTCGGCGCACCCAGCACAAAAGCGCCGCTGTTGACTGTCACGCCTGCGGGGGTAGGGGACGCCTGCGCGACCTCGTAGTCGCCTTTCGACAGCTTGCGTGTCTGGGTCGGGGTCTGCGGCGTGATCACCGGCGGGACCATGCCTGCCGGGTTTTTGATGCCGCCGGGCACGACTTTAATAAACCCGTGCCCGTTCGGCAGATCGATCATGCCGGTTGCTACTTCCACCTGCTGGGTCGGAGGGGCAGCCGGGCCTAGCGGGGGAGGATTGTCAAACGGAGACTCGGTCGTATTCGGCTCCTCGGCCACAGTCGGTGCGGGGGCTGCGACAGCGTCTGTCCCGAAACTTAGCCGCGTGGTTGCAGGCCAGTCGCCGCTGACAATGGTGCCGTTGACACGCGGGAACTGCCCGACGACTTTCGCGCAGATGATCTTTTCAGGCGTAGACGGCGTATTCGCGCCGCCCGTGGCAAACGTGATCCGGGTCCACTTGGAGGGGTTCTGGACATCGCTTTTGCTGTGTACCTGCGGCGAAAGCGAGTAGAACTTGTCGGCAGGGGTGGTCAAACTGTCCCGGTCACGCGAGATGACATTGAAGCCCCAGACCGCGCCCGGCGCAGGCGGGCCTGACCGTCCCATCTCAGACCACGGAATCGCAAGCTCGACATCGTAGCCCGTATCCGTGTCTTCGGGCTTGTTCAGCGTACCGTTGACAGTAACTGCATATTTGTAGCTGTAGACCGCTTTGCCTTTGGGGATCTTCGAGCCGTCTCCCACACTGAAGTATGCGCCCTGAGCCACCGAGACAGCCATCTGGTACGTCTGGGTGCTGCGGACTTTCGCCCGTGCATCATCGGTCTCAAAGAAGACTTCGAGGTCATCGTCCTGCTGCGGCTGGGAAGTCGTTGCGGCATTGGTTCCGACGACATTGGTGTCATGGACCCGGAATGCGGCGTAAAAATAGTAGTCATCCCAGCTTGTGTACATGGTCTGCACCCGTGCGCTGCCTGCATCGGCGGCAGGGGCAGGCGGGGCGGCATGAGCAGTGAGAATAAGTGCGGCGGGGAACAGCGCCAGCAGGAGGGGCAGAGCGCGAAAGGCGGCGATGCCAGGTAGTCTTTTCAGCATACCTCAATATACCCTTGCACGGGGGAGGGTGTCAAGGAAGCGCCGGCGATGTTACTAGGTCGTGCGAGTTGCCGGAGTGCAAGATAGCATGGGAATCAAGAAAGCGTGGGAATGAATTCCTGCGCTGTGGGGCGCGGACGCCTAGTGACCGAGGTCGCGGGCAAAGAAATAGAACATCAATTCCACACAGATCACAGCCAGCCCTCGCGCTCCGCCTCTGCCCGAACCCGCGGGTCCATTGCGGCAATCGTCCGTTCGGCTTGATCTGCGAGTTCATCATCAGTCAAGTGGGACAAGTCAGGATAGCCATATTTTCGTCGTAACCGCGCGTTGGATTCGGCAAGCGTGTGATGTGGGCCGTCAAGGATGGCCTGCATTTCCGCCCTTCCCAGCGCTTCTCGCTCCCAGCGCCGGACAGTTTCTGCAAGGGCATCAGCAACAAGGGCGTTGAAGTCATTGTCTGTGCCGCGTAAGGCCCGAAGGCGAGTTGCGAGAGCATCATCAATGGTTACTGTGGTCATGGGCGTCCTCCTGTTCCGTGTTACATTCAGTATACCCGGTCGAGAAGAGCCGATACTGTGGAAGTGTTCCAAAAACGCGTTAGAGTTGTCAGGGTTTTAGGAGCGGTTCGGTTCATATAGGGTCTCCTCTTAGTACGATGTTCTTCCATGTGCTCGCGCTATATTTCCGTGTGTTTATTCGATATTTTTGGTATACTGTCAGTGTCGCAAGCGACCAGGAATCCGTACCGATTTTTACGGTATGGTAGATGCGGCTTTGTCGAGCCTATTAAACCGCAAGAGCGCGGCATAGTAATAGGTCAGCCCGCGGGAACAGGACTAGGGACTTACATTTTGTTGTCGTCAATATCCGTTAGGAGGTGTCAAAGATGAGGTTTGTGAAAAACACCGTGGCGATTGTTGTTGGCGGGTTAGCATTGCTATTCCTCCAAATGGCTTTTCGGCATCTTCGTACTCATGATGTTGCCAGGCCAGTTGAACGTGTCATTATTGACATCATCTTCGCCACAATTCTTGGTTATTGTTCTTATACGCTGTTCCAAAGTGCTAAAATCCATGCGCGTCAGTTAACACAAAAGCAAGAAAACGTCGTTCATGAGCCAATGCCGCCTCCGATCTAAAAGGAATGAAAATGCACTTGCAATCTTCAGCACGTTGGCGGACGAATATGAGGCTTTTATGAAAACTCCGGCTCTTGCTACCACTTTCTTTCTGGCGATGTGCATCTTTGGCATGAACCCTCATGCCGGGGCTGCCCCCTTACGAAGTTGGCCCACGGTCGCTCTCGGGGAGCATGATGGCATGGTCCGTGCCCTTCAGTTTCTTTTATCATCTCACGGCTACAGTGTCTCATCGGATGGTTTCTTTGGGCGTGGGACAGAGAAAACCCTGCGTAAGTTCCAGCAGGCACATCAACTCGTCGCCAGCGGGGAGACCAATGACCCAACATGGGAGGCTTTGTTAATTCCGCTTCATCAAGGCAGCAAAGGTCCTGCCGTTCGAGCGGCTCAGTTCGAGCTTCGCCAAGCTGGCTATGCGGTAGGGGGAGACGGTGTTTTTGGTTCCCAATTGAAAGCGGTTGTTCAGAAATACCAGAAGCAGACGGGGCATACAGTGGATGGAATCATCGGTCGCAACACTTGGTACGAATTGTTAGGCGGCGACGAGTCAGCAGGGGATTAGTCTCACGGCATGAAGGCTATATCTATGGCAGAGGCAAAACCAAGAAAGCGCAAACTACTGTGGCCTCGTCTTGTCCTCTCGGCTTTGGCACTCGTTTCTATTACACTATTCGTCGCCGCCGCGCTGAGTTCCTGGCGAGAGTACCGGCACTTGCCACATATCCCGGGGCGAATCGAAGTCTTCGTCGGCGTCTACCCAGACATAGTTCAAGGGCAGAAGGCCTCGCTGCTGCGTCTGTCCCAAGAGATAATTCGCCACCCGCAGGCCGACAGTTTTGTCCTGCGGAGGGCAGACTTTATATGGGCCTCCGATGACATGGACTGGTGGGAAACAATCTATGATCGGCGAGAGCAGAGGATTGTGGATGGGAATGTCTGGGCAGGCGATACCGAATGTTGGGGTGGTGTCAATGATACGATTGTCAAAAAGGTAGTCGTCACATCAGATGGCTTTCAAGGGTTTAGCCGAAACGGTTGCAGAAACATACTTCCTTGATCCTTAATCGTTTGGCTCTGCGGACACAGCCTAACCCTGCGCTCCACCGGGGCTTGCTTAGTTTTTAGGTGCAATGAGGAAACAGAAGTGAAGTTAATTGACAAGTCTGTGGCTCTGGCAATCATACGGGGATTGCCACGGCTAATTTTGGCTGTCGGGCTTCAGGGCGTAGGAGCAATCTTGGTTATCTTCATCCCTGCTATTTTATGCCGGAACAGCAGAAATGGCTACCCAATTCTCTATGCTTTCCTTATCTTTGCTGGTCTACATGGCATTTGCATAAGGCTATTACTCATTGGTCCAAACCCTCAGCAGGAGCAGCCTAACAATGCCCTGCAGCCGACGTCACCGCTACCGTTGCCTCAGCGAGTTCGTTTGGCTGTGCAGGCGATGTCGCAGGTGAACTATGCCGTTAGGCCGCTGGGCAGAATGCTTTCTTGTGGCACGACTTATAAATTCCTACAGGTACATACCGATGAGAAAAATGAGCTATCTGTTGAGCGGCATTTTGATTGCTTTTGCGCCTTTGGTTCAGGGCTGTAGCAGAGCGCCAATTGACCTGTCACTAAAGAACAACTACCCCTTTTCGGTGGACATTTACAATGCTTCCTTCCTTGCTCCCTATCCACCTGAGTATATAGGTCGGATTTCACCGAAAACAATGCTGAAGGTAAAAATCCCGTGGATTAATGATGGCTCTACCTATCATCTGAGTATCCGCACAGCAACCGGGAGAAAAGCTTGGGAACTTAGTCAATCTTCAACGAAGGTCAATCAGAACTTAATCAATCGGACTTGGAACCTACAGATTAGCCCTTGAATATAGGCATTATGTCGACAGCCAGCGGCCTAGCAGTGCGCTTCCCCCGACGCCACCTGCTGGTTGTCCTGTGAGTATTCGGTCAGCTTATTAGGCAGGCGTCGCCGGTGAGCTATGGCGTCAGGCCGCAGGATATAGGCCGCATTTGAGGCGTTTCGCAGGTCTCATTTGAGGCGTTAGTCATTGGCATTAGGGTTGTCTGTACGAACCCTCCAACACCCTCCAATTTCGTTCAACATCAGGTTTCGTTCAGCTACAAGGAGACGCACTCTATGGAAAAAGTGACTGGCATCGGCGGGGTATTCTTCAAGGCGAATAACCCCACGGAACTTTTGAAATGGTATCAAGAGAATTTGGGCGTCCCCGTCGGCGAGTATGGGGAGACGGTGTTTCGCTAGAGCCTGTTATGCACTTTTTTAGAACAGCAGGCAGCTATTACGGATATTGTTTATCAGCCTACTTGCTTAGCCGAACCCGAATAACGCGGGTTGCTGGCCGAAATACTCTAAATTCAGCCGCGCCAGGGGCAAATCAGACCAAACAAGCCTACAAAGTGCATAACAGGCTCTAGCGAGATCCGGACGCGCCAGAGCAGACCGGGGAGACCGCTTGGTCCTTGTTTCCTCAAGACACCGGCTATTTTGACCCCAGCCAAGCCTCCTGCATGATCAATTACCGTGTCGCCAATCTGGAGCAGATGCTGGTGCAGTTGCGTGAGGCCGATGTGACGATACAAGGGGAGGACGTCGGAGAATACGGACGTTTTGCCTGGGTGATGGACCCGGGGGGCAATAAGATCGAACTTTGGGAGCCGCCGGTTCCGACAACGCTTTAACACCACAACAGGTGAGCTATGCCATTAGACCGCCGCGAACGACTGCAATATTGCCCTTTCCGCCAGGATTTTATGGTTGCTATCAAGATTATCGCAGTCCCACCCGGAGAAGCTCCACAGCAAGTACGTGAGGCGTGGGTAGGTATCGTGCTGCCTCTCGCTTTGCCGGGGCAGGCGCGTGGCCTGAACGCCGGGGTTCTTACCGGCCCGAAAACATCTCTGGCGCGTCTCTGGTGGCGGCTGACAAAACGAGGTTCATCAGGAGTAGGTTACCTTGTCGAGAGCGCGGTTGCTATCTCCCTACTCTCGGAGCGTCACCCCTGGGCAGCGCAATGGTGGCAGCAAAACGCGCCTGATTTTCTGAAAGCTGAGCGTAGATTTATGTTTGCTGCCGAGGTATGTGAGGGAGCACCCGATGCAGTTTGGCCGCCGCCACCATACAGACCAGCGGCATAGCTGAACCGCCGGACGGTTTAACACGGCGCTGCACCACACACCTCCGACGGGGCCTGTCGGGTTCGGGTGGCTGTGCAGGCAGGCGTGACCATTAAGTCGCTGGGCAGGGCGCTGACTTGCAAGGGAGGCTGAGGATGAAACTTTACAATATTTCCAATGCTATTGCTTCTGGGCTAATTGCTTCAATCTGCTTCGGCTTGGCTGGATGTGGTCGCCAGTCAATGGATTTGCCCGCAAATACTCCGCTAATTGGTGTACCAAAGCTGGGAGCCTGTATTCCCGAGGTGAGACCTACCTATGGTGTCTATTTACCGCTCTGCAATCGGGGTCCGTGGGACCTGAAAGGGCAGGTGCAAGTCACCGGAGATAAACAGGAAGTTTTATATCCTATTTCTGGCTTTACCGCCGGGAGTGGAAGTGGCTTTGACGTCATAGTTTGCGAAGTGCCGAAAAAACGCTTACATCCCGTTTATTTGCGTGTGATCTGGCAGCGTGGTACAACTTCAGGAGTGGTACATTTTGTTGTTGGGCCGAAGGAAGACAATTCAATTTCTGTTGAGGCGAAGCAGGTCAATCCCGTTTCTTGACAGTTGGTGTTCGGTCTAACACTGCACTGGATGCCACTTCTCAGGATGGTCCTGCGAGTTCGGGCGGTTATGCAGATTGGCGAGACCACAACGAGGGACTGGTTTTCGGCGGGCTCCTGCTCAGTGGAGGCAAAGGGCTATTGGCTTGATCGCCGGTGGCCCTCTCTCTGACTTTCCGGGCTTGTGTCTTTGCCACTCACTTCTACGGCATGTTTACGAGGTAGCCGGAGAAGGTGAAAACCACAGATGTGAAACTCTTATGGTTGCTAAATACCGTCTCCTAAACAGGGGTGTCGGCATTGGCATAGAGCCGGACGAGCTGTGATACGGCGGAGTAGGGGGAGACGTCCGGCATCTCTTTGAAGTTAGCGAACTCCGATTGGTTGCCATGCACGACAGCCACCTGAAAGTTGTAGCTGTTGGGGTCGTTGGGCGAGCTGGCGGCGCTGCTCACATACTCAATCACCAGCCGCTTTCCTGCTGGAATGGTATACACGCTGCTGGTGACAGAGGACGCTGTCAATGTCCTGAATGGGAACGGTGTCGGCAACCATGACCGCGACGGGGCCTCCGACGCTATGCGCGGGCCGAGAGGAAGCAAAAAGACCGATAGCAGCCAGCAAGGTGAGCGTGCCGATACCTGCCATCAGGCGTGGGGCATAGGGTGAAAGGTTCGTGGGAAAAGCTCCTTGTAAGGCAATAGTGAAGGCGGGATTGCCTGCGGCGTGGGAATTGTGGACTGCCGGTGCTCTTAGCTAGTGCATGAACCGTGCCAAGCAAATATAGGTGACAGGTATCTACCTGAAATTACCTCTTCAGCGTGACAGTCGCCGTTGTCCTGACACCGGGGGTGCTGGTCAGGGTCAGTGTGCCCTGATGCGCGTCGGCAATGCCCCGGCAGATGGAAAGGCCGAGGCCGGTTCCGCCTTCATGCCGGGCGCGGGCAGTATCGGTGCGGTAGAAGCGTTCGCCGAGATGGGCCAGATGCTCAGGCGCGATCCCGATGCCGGTATCGGTGACTGTGATGACTGTTTCTGAGCCGTCGGCGCGGGCGGAAATCGTAATTGAACCGTCGGGCAGCGTGGCCTGGGACGCGTTCTGAAGCAGATTGGCAAACAGGCGAATCAGCTCATCTTCGTTGCCGCTGACTGTCAGGGTTTCGTCGGCAATCTCCATAGTTATGGGCGAGCCGATACGAGCTGTCCGGGCCATTGCCTGCGCCAGTATCTCGCTCACTAAAACACTGATCTTGTTCTGACCCAAGCGGCCTTCATCGGACCGGGCCAGCAGCAGCAGGTCCTGCACCAGCCGTGCCATGCCTGCGGCGGCTCCGGCGATCTCGGCGGCAGCCTGACAGACTTCCGCCTCGGAAAAGCCCCCATAACTGATCTGATTGGCCGTGCCCTGGATCACCGTGAGAGGTGATTTCAGCTCGTGCGAAGCGTCGGCAGTAAAGCGCCGCTGCTGCTCCAGTACCTGTGCCTGGTGCTGAAAGCTGATGTCGAGGCGGCTCAGAAGGCCGTTGAACGTGTCGGCCATCTGTGCAAACTCATCTTCTCCCTGGGTGGGCAGACGTGCCGACGGCGTATCGCCCATTGCCGCCGCCGCGCCCGTGATCTGCCGGATGGGACGCAGGACACGCGCGGTCAGGCCTGCCCCGCCAAGCCCTGCTCCCAAGAGAGCGACGGGAATGAGCAGGAGGAGAGCGTGGTCAAGCCCGGCGATAGCACGGTTGACTTCAGTCAGCGGATAGGCCACTTGAACAAATCCATCGGGTGGTGCGGATTGAGTCAGGACGCGGTAAGGCTCTCCTTTGATTGTCACTGTCGAAAAACCCGGCTGACCCAGCCGGGCGGCATCCAGCGCTGTTTTGTCCCACGGAATCGAGGGTTCCGAATCACGAGGCTGGCTGTGCAGATTGAAAAATCGGGGCTGGTGCTCACTGTCATCCGGGTCTCGTGGTCTGTGAAAATGCGGCCAGCTTGGAAAAGGGCCAAAAAAATGCGGATCGTTCGGCGGCGGGAGCTGTCCTCCCGGCGGGCCGAAGCCACGAGGCGGACCATGCGGCGGCGGGTGAGCACGCTCTGTTAGCTGCTGGTCGACGGAACTCATAATCGCTTCGCCCGCTGCAAAGCGGGTGACAATGCCCATCACCGTCAGCAGAGCAGTCAGGGTCAGTGCGTTCCAGAGGATTAGTTGGAGCCTTAAGGAAGGCGGGAAGAGTTTCATCGCGGCTCTGCCGGTTTCGTGTCGGCCTCGGGAACCCGCAGCGTGTAGCCCGCGCCACGGATCGTTTGGATCAGCTTGGTGGGAAAGGGATCGTCGATTTTACGGCGCAGCATTCCGATATAGACATCGACTGTATTCGAAAAACTGTCGTCATCCTGCCAGATCCGCTCCTGAATCGTCTGCCGGGTCAAGACGCGGTTTTCATTCGACGCCAGCGCTTCCAGCAGCTCGTACTCACGCTGGCTGAGGCCGATCTCCTGTCCGGCACGGGTGACGCGCCGCTGTGCGGTATCGATGATTAAATCGCTGACATGGATCAAGCGGGTCCGATGGACTTTGTCCCGGCGTAGGAGAGCACGCACCCTCGCCAATAATTCCCCAAAGTCAAATGGCTTCGGCAGGTAGTCATCTGCGCCGAGATCCAGCCCTTTGATCCGATCATTGAACCCATCCCGAGCCGTCAGCATCAAGATAGGCACGCGACTCCCACTTTCGCGCAGCTCCTCACAGACCTGCCAGCCATCACGCTTCGGCAGCATGACATCCAAGATAATCAGGCTGTACAGCGATTCTTCTGCCAGTGCCAGACCCCGTGCCCCATCCTCCGCCCAGTCTACCTGGTATTCGGCTTGAGTCAGTCCGCGCTTCAGCATACGCGCAATGGCAGGATCATCTTCGACGATCAAAATCTTCATGCTTCTTAGTATAGCGGGGCAAGATGAAAACTGGATTAAGAACGATGAAAAAAGTTTTAATCCACTTTTCATGTTCATGGCTTAAAGTGATAACAGCTTTGCAATCAGAAATACATTCCAGGAGGAAACAAAGTTATGAAAGCCCAATTCACGAAGATTTTGGTTCAGATGTCCTGCGCCTGCCTGCTGATGGCAGCCGTCAGCACTGTCCATGCTGCCGGTACGGTCGACGCCCCCAAGCCATCCGGGATGACAATCACGGGGACGATCACGGGCATCGATCCCGATAACGCCACGATCACAGTCACGCCCGCAAACGGCGGGACCGCGTCGGTCGTTACATTGACGACCAGCACGGTTTTGATCGGTCACGAGACGATCAGTGGTTCGGCAATCGCGCTCGGCGATACTCTGGAAGTCAACGGCGTCCCGCTGGCTTTGCAAGTGACCAGCATTGCCGATAACCACGTAAAGTCCAGCACGCCCGCGAGCACGGCTGCGACCGCGAACAGCCCTGCGGTCAGTCCGGCTTCCAGCACCACGAGCGCGGTCGCGGGATCGATTCAGGTCAAAGGCGTGGTGACCTCCCTTCAGCCGGCAACGATTAAAGTCAGTGATACTCTGTCGCTCACTCTTGTTGTCACCACCAGCACGACGCTTTCGGAGCTGATCACCATCACGGCATCGCAGCTTGCCGTAGGGGATACGGTCACCGCGCAGACCGGCAGCAGCAATGGAACGCTGACGGCTGCAAAGCTCGATGTCACCGCTCCGGCTTCCTAGTTCTTGACAAACGAGATTGCGGTGAACGGTACTAAGCCCGTTGGTCGCCGAACAGCCCTGACCATGATCGGCGGCACTTTGATCGGCGGCGCTTTAGGAGCGTTAGTTGTGGATATGCGGCGACATTTGCCATCAATCTCCCTATCACGAGTGCCTGATTTGATGGCAAGCAGGAAATCACAGGCCAGGCGGGGAAAGTGCTGAAAGGAAACAGCACAATGAAAACCAATCCACAAGCGAATCAGAACGAAGCCGAAACGCGCAGAGAATTATCTGAGGAAGTACGCGAAGGCGGCGAAGGGATGCGAAAAGAGGCGGAAACGGACCGCGCGGATGCCGAAGATCAGCGTGAGGTGGGCGAAGATCAGCGCGAAATGGGTGAAAGCAGGCGCTCCGGCGAAGAAATGCGCCGAACAATTGCTGAGGATATGCGGCGGGAAGCGGACGAGCTTCGGAGGACTGCTGAAGATCATCGGCAGTCTGCTGAGGTGCTTCGGACTGCTGCCGAAGGAGCCAGGCAGGCTGCCGAGATGCTGCGTCAGGCGGCAGAGGAGTCCCGTGCGGCTGCCGAAGAGTCCCGCCAGATCGCGGTCGAGGTTCGCAACACGCTAAACGAGCTGCTGGAGCGGTTCGCGGCCCAAACTGGTCATTTAAACTAACGGCGGGTATTTTTCAGAAACAGGAATGCAATGAGCAGTCGAGGATCAGGCGGCGTCAGCCGGGTACGCTTTATCGAGATTCGCACGACCACGGCCTGGATGGTCGAAGGGCAACTGTGGCGTTTTCGAGACGGAACGGAGCTTGCGGTCGGCGATGCCAACGATCTAGAATCCAGTGAGCCGATGGTCACAGGCGCAATCGCGCTGGGCCTCATTAACGCGGGTAAAGCCGAAGCTATGGCTGTGGCTGAGCTTGACAGCATTGATGACGAGTTTTGAGCGATACCAAGTCTGCGGCGTCGGTAGGAGCCCCGGAATAAATTCCGAGGCTGGAAAGTGCCCAGTGTCAAAGCGACAAAAGAATTCCGACCAGTAGCCAAATCGTTGTTTTCTTTCGTCCCCTGGCCGATGGGTTTTTCCGAGCCTCGGAATTTATTCCGGGGCTCCTTCTCACTCAATCCCGCTTTCCAGCCGCAGGCTGCTGCTGCCGGTGGGCAATATGTCTTTCCACTGACGGATCAGCTTCTGATATTCCCAGCCGACTCGGCGGATGCCGCGGTCTAAGCCGCAGAGGCCGACGGCGTTGACATTGCCGCTGTCTTCACGCAGGGCTGTGTCCCAATCCACCTGATCGGTCAGGCTGTACCAGGTGAAGCCGACCATCGGCACTCCGTCTTGACGCAGGCGGAACAAGTTCGCCCACTGCTTCCAAAGCCAGTCCCAGGACTGGTCGGCGTCCGCGTAGTTCGTTTCCGTGTGCATGACCGGCAGGCGGTAGCGCTCGTAATACTGCCGGGTGATGACGTAGTAGCCGAATATCTCTCCAGATGGCGTCACGCGCCCATCCCGGTGAACAAGATGCTCATTGGTCACGTAATAATCCGTGCCCATGACGCAGCTTGCTTTCACTTGATGCTCCTGAAACCAGTGGTACTCCGCCCGGCTCATGCCGTTATCGAGCAGGTATTCGTACATGACGGCATTGACAGGCCGGCCATAGGTCAGATCCAGCGATAAAAAGCGTTTTTCATTGAGGACGTTTGCCTGGGCCAGCACGCCCGGATCGGCGGCGTGAAAGTATTCGGACGACTCGCTTTGGATAAAGACAGCATCCGGACAGACTTCCAAGATAGCCCGCATTGCTAGGAGGTTCGCCCGGCACAGATTGCCGAGCGCAGTCACAAAGCCCCGATCGCTGGCTTGCCGCTCATTCCACCAGCCAAGCTGGCCGGAAAATGTGGCTGCCACAAAGATCTCATTGACCGGCGTGTAATAACGCACCCAGGGAAAGCGCAGGGCGAAAGCACGGGCATACTCAGCGAAAAGCATAGGCCAGTCCGGGTTGTCGAAGCCGCCGATCCAGTCAGGAACGCCGAAGTGGCACAGATCGACAATCGGGACAATGCTCATCCGCTGAAGTGCGTCAAATGTTTCGTCAGCAAAGCTCCAGTCATACCGGCCTGGCCCGGCGTGCGCGGTGTAAAGCGGCGGACCATACCGCAGATGACCGATACCCAGCTCTTTCACCAGGGCAAAATCCTCCTGCCAGTGTGCATAATGCCCGCATTTCTCCATCTCGTCGACCCGTTTGGTCGTGCCGTCCGGCAGCCGGATTGTCGGATTGCTGTTTTCGATGCCGGTGGTAAACATGAACTGACTCATAAAATTTTAACCTCAAAAAATCTTAGCATACTAAATTGTGATTACGGATGATACTTGTTGCGTTTTATTCACGCGGTTTTCTGGATATATAAAGAGGGCTACGCAGACGGTCCGTGATGTAGTTTCCAATGTCAGCCTTAATATTCACAAGATTTTACGAAAGAAAACATTGATGGCCTCCAGTTACGATCTGATTTGTTTTTCTCACCTGCGCTGGGACTTTGTGTATCAGCGCCCGCAGCATTTGATGGAGCGTTTCGGGCGCGAACATCGTGTGCTGTTTGTGGAAGAGCCCGTGTTCGATTCGCCGGAGCCTCGGCTGGAAGCGACACCGAGATCTCAGAAAAATGTCACGGTGCTGGTTGCTCATCTGCCCTGGGGGCCGACGGAAGAGCAGCATGGCGAGATGTATCAAGCTCTGCTCCAAACTTATATGCAGGAGCACCAGATCGATGATTATGTGCTCTGGTACTACACGCCGATGATGGCATCATGGACGTCGGACTTGACTCCAAAAGCGACTGTTTATGACTGCATGGATGAGCTGTCAGCTTTTGCAGACGCGCCGCCGGCGCTGCGAGAGCGCGAGGCGATGCTGTTCGACCGAGCGAATTTAGTCTTCACGGGTGGGCAGACACTTTACGAAGCCAAGCAGGGGCGCCATCCGGCAGTCTATGCGTTCCCAAGCAGCGTGGACGTGCCATTCTTCATGCAGGCCCGGACAATCGCCGAAGAGCCGCCCGATCAGGTCAACATTTCACATCCGCGCTTAGGATTTTATGGCGTGGTTGACGAACGGCTGGACGTTGCACTGCTCGGCGCAGTCGCCGCCCTGCGCCCGCAGTGGCAGTGGATCATTGTGGGACCGACTGTGTCCAAGATCGACCCGACGACGCTGCCGCAGTTGCCGAATATCCATTATTTGGGCGGCAAGTCCTATGCCGAGCTGCCCGCTTACCTGGCCGGGTGGGATGTTGCATTGCTGCCGTTCGCACGAAACGAGTCCACACGGTTTATCAGCCCGACCAAGACCCCTGAGTATCTGGCGGCAGGAAAGCCGGTCGTTTCGACATCCATTCGTGACGTTATCCGCCCCTACGGCGATTTAGGACTGGCCTGGATCGCCGACATGCCGGAAGAGTTTGTCGCTGCCTGCGAAGCCGCGCTGGCTGACGATGCGGCTGCCCGGCAGCAGAAAGCGGATCAGTTTTTGTCTCAGATTTCCTGGGATAAGACCTGGGGCCGTATGTCCGATTTGATTGATACAGTATCTCAAGACGTTTAATTAGCAAGGAGCTAGAGTTGTTCGACTATCTGATTGTCGGAGCGGGGTTTGCCGGGAGTGTATTGGCGGAGCGTTTGGCTTCGCAGGCGGGGAAGCGGGTCTTACTGATCGATAAGCGAAGCCATATCGGCGGCAATGCATTTGATCGCTATAACGATGACGGCATTTTGATCCATCCCTATGGACCGCATATCTTCCACACCAATGCCGAGCGTATATTTAAACATCTGTCCCAGTTTACCGAGTGGAGGCCCTACGAGCACCGGGTTCTCGCTCATGTGGATGGTCATCTGCTGCCGATCCCGATCAATCGCACGACGGTCAACACGCTTTACAGTCTGAACTTGCAGACGGAAGCAGAATGCGAGGCGTTTTTCGCGTCCCGCGCCGAGCCGCGCGGTCACAATGTCACTTCGGAAGACGTAGTCGTCAGCAAAGTCGGGCAGGAGCTTTACGAGAAGTTTTTCCGAGGCTACACCCGTAAGCAGTGGGGACTGGACCCGTCGGAGCTGGACGCGCAGGTGACGGCCCGTGTTCCGACCCGTGCCGACACCGATGACCGTTACTTTATGGACGATTTTCAGTACATGCCGAAGCATGGCTACACGCGGATGTTCGAGAAGATGCTGAACCACCCGAACATCAAGATTATGCTGAACACGGACTATCGTGAGGTCCGAGCGATGATTCCCTGCCGGGAGATCATCTACACCGGGCCGGTCGACGAATACTTTGACTACCGGTATGGACGCCTGCCGTATCGTTCGCTTGAGTTCAAGCATGAGACGCTGGACACGCCGAAGCATCTGCCGGTTGCAGTCGTAAATTACCCGAATGACCATGAGTACACCCGAATCACGGAATTCAAGCAGTTGACAGGCCAGGAACACAGCAAAACAAGCATTGTTTACGAGTATCCGAAGGCCGAAGGCGACCCGTACTACCCGATTCCAAAGCCCGAGTTTACGGCACTATACAACAGGTATAAAGACCTCGCAGATAATGCCCAAGGGGTGCATTTTGTCGGTCGGCTGGCGACCTATAAGTATTACAATATGGATCAGGTCGTCGGACAAGCCCTGGCGACATTTGATAAACTGATCGGCACTCGCCCCGAGCGAACCGTCATCCAGGCGCGGACTGATGTTCGCCCACTTCTTCGCACTGCCGCAGAGGCAGCGGCTTGAACGGTCTGCCGATGGAAGAGCGTCTTCTGCCTCCGTCTCTTTGGGGCGGGGTGGAATGCACGGTGAACCGGGTCGGAGACCGCTATTTCGACCAGACTGAGCGCAGCGGTCATGGGCAGCGCATTGAAGACCTTGATCTGTTTGCTGATCTTGGCCTGAGTGCCCTTCGTTACCCGGTTCTCTGGGAGCGGACTGCGCCGAACGGCCTGGATAGCGCCGATTGGTCCTGGTCGGACGCACGTCTGAGCCGCACTCGTGCGCTTGGAATGGAACCCGTGGTCGGTCTGGTGCATCATGGCAGCGGCCCGGCCCATACCAGTCTGCTTGACCCTGCATTCCCAGAGAAGCTCGCGGAATACGCTCACGCTGTCGCAGAGCGTTACCCCTGGGTGACCCGCTACACACCGGTCAATGAACCCCTGACGACAGCTCGCTTCAGCGGCCTGTACGGTCATTGGTACCCCCATGATCGAGACAGCCTGCTATTTGCTCGGATGCTGCTAATCCAGTGCCGAGCGGTTTTGCTCTCGATGCGGGCCATCCGCAAAATCAACCCGTCGGCCCAGCTTGTCCAGACTGAGGACATCGGCAAAACGTACAGCACTCCCGCGCTGATGTACCAGGCGGAATTCGACAACGAGCGCCGCTGGCTGAGTTTCGATCTGCTGTGCGGGCGTGTTGACGACCGGCATCCAATGTACCATTATCTCCGCTGGCTGGGTATCGAAGAAGGCGAACTTGCGCCGTTTCTGGAGAATCCCTGTCCGCCGGACGTTCTTGGTGTCAACTATTATGTCACCAGTGAACGCTTTTTGGATGAGCGCGTGGAGCGTTATCCACGGCACTTTGCGGGTGGCAACAGTCAGCACGCCTACGCGGACGTAGAAGCGGTGCGTGTTCGTGCTGAAGGGATCGGCGGCCCGGAGCCGCTGCTACGCGAAGTCTGGCAGCGTTACGGCCTGCCGATTGTGGTGACGGAAGCGCATCTCGGCTCGACTCCGGATGAGCGGATGCGCTGGTTCCACGAAATCTGGAGTGCAGGAGTGCATCTCCGCCGGGAAGGCATTGACATCCAGGCGATCACTGCCTGGTCGCTTCTTGGAACCTACGATTGGAACAGTCTGGTAACCCGCACCGAAGGCCATTACGAGGCGGGGGTCTTTGAGATGTGCGGTTCAGAGCCGCGCCCGACAGCGATGGCAGAGATGCTCCGAGACCTTGCCGCGACAGGCCGGCATCAGCATCCTGGCTTGGATCTGCCCGGCTGGTGGCGCAGGCCTGAGCGGCTGCTATATCCCGAAGTCAGTACGCGGCCAAAGCGGGCAAGCCGTCCTCTGGTTCGGCAAGGTTAAGGAGTGTCCTATGGAAATTCTTCCCTGTCACCCCGATCTGCTGCCGCTGACGCTTTCCTTTCTACCGCCGCAGGAAGGTCTTCAGCTCTCAGTGGTCATTCCCGTCCGTAATGAAGCGGAAGTGCTGACTCGAACGCTCACAGCGCTTGCTGAACAAGTTGATGCCTCCGGCAATCCTCTTGAACCGGTCTGCTATGAAGTGCTGGTGCTGGTCAACAACTGCACGGATGAAACAGCGGAAGTCGCTCGCTGTTTTGCCCGGCGTGTTCCTCTGTTCGCCCTGCATGTCGCGGAAACCACTCTGCCTGCGGAGTTGGCCCATGTCGGCTCTGCCCGCCGCCTGCTGATGGATGCCGCCTGCCGCCGGCTGTTACAATGCGGGAGGCCACAGGGAATGATTGCTTCTACTGACGGCGACACACGCGTCGCCCCCGACTGGGTTTATCAGACACTGCGCCAAGCCTCTCACGGGGCAGACGCTATCGGCGGGCGTATCCGTGTCGAGCGGCATCGTTCCGAAGACAGAGAAGCACGGCTGTTCTACCTGCGCGACCTTGCGTACCAGCGTGGATTGGCCCGGCTGGAAAGCTGCCTTGACCCGGACCCCTTCGACCCTTGGCCTCGGCATCATCAGTTTTATGGGGGCAGCCTGGCAATCACGGCTTCCGCGTACTGCCGGGTCGGCGGCCTGCCGGTCCTGCCTTGCCTGGAAGATATTGCACTTGGCGAAGCCTTGCGTCGTATGGACGCCCGCATCCGTCACAGCCCGGCTGTTCGTGTCAGCACTTCCGCTCGTCAGGATGGCCGAACACAAATGGGACTGTCATCTCAGCTTCGAGAGTGGGGGGATATGGGCCGTTCCGGCCACTCCCACTGGGTCCAGCAGCCAGCCGCCGTTGAGGCACGAATGCGGGCCAGGCACGAGCTGCGCTGCCGTCAGCATTTGAGCGCCGATGAAATAGACGTGCTAGCTGACGAATTGGCCGTGCCCTGTTCCCTGCTGCATGACGGATCAACAATGCCGTTTGGGATGCTGTGGGCTGAGGTGATGGCCTGCCATATGGAGCCTTACGGTGCGTGGGCTAGGCGCTGGCCTTTAATCGAGATCACTCAAGCCCTGCATGAGCTAAGGGAGCAGGGTAGGGACTTCACGAAAATCGAAAATGCCCCGTCCTAAAGGACAGGTCTGGAGGCGCGGACGCCAACCGCACGGTGTGCGGAAGAACAATAAAGCCAACAATTTACAGCATTTCCGGTCGCAGACCGGTTGGCGCTTCGCCTCCAGACCTGTCCTTTAGGACGGGACTACACCCGTTCCATCAAATCTAACCGATAGGTTTCTTCCCGATGGCCACTCAGATGGCGCAGACCATCCAGATGCAGGAATGATTCGTGAACCTCGTCGCCGGTCAACGGGTAATCATGCACCGGCGGCGTCCAGTGAACCAGCATGAGCTGGCCCCCCGGCTCTAAATGCTTCAAAATCAGCGCCTGCGACTTTGCGAGATCGTCAGGAGCCCAGTAATAGCCAACTTCAGAGACCAAGATCAGATCGAAGTGACCCTCGGGAAATCTGTTCGGTACCTGCATCTGCTGAATAGTGACTTGCGGCAAGTCGCGGCAGAGCTCTCGTGCCCTCACGAGCGGCGCTTCGGAGCCATCGACTGCCAGCAATGCATCGCAGCGCGGAGCCAGCTTCGCCGTCAGAACTCCGAGGGAGCAGCCGATCTCGAACACGTTTCTGTAATGCGAACGTGGCAGAGAACGCAGTGTATCCGCGTATTTTTCCCGTTCGTAAGGTTTTTCCTCAAACCCCCAGGGGTCGGCGTTGGCGGCGTAGACGTCGTCAAAGTAGGTCGGCAAAAGCGTGTTTGGCTGAGCTTGATTCACCACGAAAGTACCTCCAGATAAACTTCCCAGGAGCGATCAAAATGCGCCAGCACTTCCGGCGACAGCCAGAAGCCATCGGGGTCGTCGTCGATCATATGTGTGACCTGGGAACGATGAGCCGCGACAGCGGATCGCTTGACGTCGGTGACTTTACCAATATCCAGCCGGAAGGCGCGTACTTCATCGGCATGGGGAACGTCTTCAGGCGCGGCTCTTTCCCACGCCCAGATCGGGTACTCTAAAATGCGCGGGCCATCTGAAATTCCGCCGAGCGCGGCACGCATGATCTGGCTGGTCGCCCGATGATCGGGGTGGGGGTCGCGACGCCAGGGCATCAAGACAGTCTGCGGCTTGAAGTCTTCCAAAATGCTTCGGCATAGAGCGACTGCTTCTGCAAAATCAACAGCGTGTTCACCGGGCACTGAGCCATCCGGCAGCCGCAGAAATATTGGGGCTGAAGGTGCCGCACCCAGCATCTCCAATGCTTCCCGCGCTTCCTGCTCACGCAGATCGCGCAGGGCTGACGGCGGGTACTGCCGGGAATTGGGGTGGGAGCCTTTACCGTCGCTGATAAAGAGCACGTTCACGGGCAGATTCAATGCAGACAGCAGAGCAATCGCTCCGCCGCAGCCCAGAGTTTCATCATCGGGGTGAGGAGCAACGACGAGCGTCGGTCCCCACTCACGAACTGTTTCAGAGGGAAACAGTGGAATCTGATCGGAGTGGGTCAGGAAGCCGTCAGTGTGCTGAGTTTGTCCAGAGAGCATGGGTAGGATTCGAGCTTTCTAGGACATAGCGTCCTGCTTCAACGAGAGCGGTATCAGAGCCGGGCTGACGCAGGTACAAAGTCAGATCCCGGTGGATGCGCTCGACTGGGTGGGGTCGTAAAAGGCCGCGTGCGCCGACACATTTCTCTGTCAGGCGCATAGTCTCGACGCAAATCTCTTCGATAGCTGCACGGGCCATGTGGGCGTACTGAACAACTGTATTGGCATCTGCGCTAGGATTGTCGGTCAGCTCACCGGCGCTTCGCAGCCACAGGTCGCCGCTCTCGATCAAAGATGCCATTTTACCGACACGCTCCCGCTGAAACGGGTCCTGAGTACGGTTCTGGTCACGCAGATACTTCCGCGTATTTTCCAGCAGGGAGACCGCGCCGCCCATCTGGACAGCCATAAAGCGGATGCCGCCGCCGCCGAACGCAGGCTGCGTGTAGTAATCACCGGGCTTACCCACCAAGTCTTCCGAGCCGACTTCCAGATTCGAAAAGTCCATATGGACACTGGCGGTCGACCGCATTCCCAGCGGGTGCCAGAACGAAGGGTCGGATACGGCGGGCTGGATACGCTCAGTCGGCACGATCACCATTTGCCAGCCGTGGTTTTCGTCAGCTCCAGTAATCAGTGGCCGGGCAATGTGCTCCGCCCCGGAAGCAAATGTCTTCGCGCCCTGAAGCTGAACCTGACCGTTCGGGAGCGATACCAGCCGAACGCCGTCTCCTGCCTGCGTATTCCAGACGCTGAACAGACGGCATTGGTGAGCATCTTCCGCCCACCGATCTTTCTGAGTGGCAGTTCCGAACTTCTGAAACAGCAGCAGCGCGTTGACATGGCCTTCGTAAATGCGTCCAACAGCAAGATTACCTCGTCCGATCTGGCGCAGCAAACGCAGCAGGTCAGGAGTCGTGTTCGGGAGGACACCCATTCCCGCACCGCCGAGATCGGGGTGCAAAGGGGCTGTCAGCAGTCCTGCCTCACGCAGCCAGCCGAACTCGTCGGCTGGAAATGCCCCGTCATAGTCAATCGCTGAGGCATGATCGGCGCAGCAATCAGCGACATGAGATGCACGAGCGAGTATTTCAGAGAAAGAAAGTATCGGAAAAGTTGCTGCCATAAAGTAGTTTTGCCCGCTGAAATAATACCCCTGTGCCTGCACAGCCAAACTTGGGTAAACTTCGTCCTATCGGCACGGCAATATAGAACAGCAGCGAAAGGATGCCGAGAATGACCTTAGTGACACAGGCGCATAAGACAGTGCAGCACAGATGGCTGCCGACAATCTTTCAAAGATACCAGCGGGATTGGCTCGGCCCGGATTTGATTGCAGGCATCACGCTGGCGGCAATCGCGATCCCGGAATGCATGGGATATACGAAGATAGCAGGCACTCCGGTTGTGACAGGGCTGTACACGCTTCTACTGCCGATCCTCGCGTTTGCCCTGCTTGGCTCGTCGCGCCATCTGGTAGTTGGAGCCGATTCGGCGACAGCGGCGATTTTGTTTGCAGGCTTAGTCGGTGTGGCAGTTCCCTTTTCAGTCTCCTGGCTGACGCTGGCAAGCCTTACCGCGCTTCTCACGGGCATTTTTCTTTTTATTGCCAGCTTCCTGCGGCTGGGATTTCTGGCGAACTTTCTATCGCGGACAGTTCTCGTTGGGTTTCTCAGCGGTGTCGGTGTTTCTTTGTTGCTGGGTGAGCTGCCGGATATGCTTGGTTTATCGCTTTCAGGTAAAGGACTTCTGCCGCGTCTTTTGGAGCTCATTGGAGATTTGCCGAAGACACATCTGCTGACTCTGCTGATGTCGGCAGGTGTTCTCCTGGTAATTATGCTTGCCGAGCGATTCGCCAAAAAAGTGCCCGGCGCACTGCTGGCCGTGGTGCTGGCGATTGCGGTGACGTGGGTATTTCATCTTGACCATGATGGACTTGGAGTTGTCGGTGTGGTTCACGCGGGGCTGCCGACGTTTCGGATACCTCAAACCAGCATGGCGAATCTGATGCATCTCCTGCCGATGGCGGCATCCATGTTTCTGGTCATTCTCGCTCAGAGCGCGGCGACTTCCCGCTCGTTTGCTCAGAAGCATAACGAGGTACTGAACGAGAACCGCGATTTAGTCGCCCTGGGAACGGCAAATGTCTTGGCTGCCTTCTCGGGCACGTTTGTCGTCAACGGCAGCCCTACCAAGACAGCCGTCGTTGATTCAGCCGGAAGCCGGACGCAAGCGGCTCAACTCACTACGGCGGCTGTTACCCTGGTGGTGCTGCTGTTTGCGACTTCGCTGATCGCTCATCTGCCGAACGCGGCGCTCGCGGCACTTGTGTTTTTGATCGGCTTGCGGCTTATTGATACCAAATCGCTGCGCCAAATCTATCAGTTTCGGAAGGCGACATTCGCCGTGGTGGTGACGACAATGGCCGCGGTCTTGTTTCTCGGCGTTGAGCGCGGCATCTTTCTTGCTATCGCTCTTTCGATCATCGACCATCTGCGGCAGGAGTATCACCCAAAAGACGTCGTTTTATGGCGCTCTGAGACACAATGGAAAGTGAAGAAAGCGGAGCCGGGGACAGAAACTGCGCCGGGCCTACTGGTCTATCGGTTTGAAGCGCCGCTGTTTTTCGCCAACGCCGACTACTTCTCATCGCGTATTCAGGCACTGGTAAAGGGCGCACCACATCCAGTAGAATGTCTGGTGCTCGATCTTGTCAGCATGGATGACATCGATTACACAGCGGCTCTGACACTCTCAAATGCGCTTGGTCATATCCAGCAGCAGGGAGTGACTATCGCACTTGTCCAAACTGAAGACGTCCGGGATTCTCTTGACCGTGCCGGTATTACGGAGCGGGTAGGCACAGGCAATATCTTCGAGACCGTGCAGGATGCGGTTGATGCGTCCACCCAGCGGCAGCAGCACGTTTGAGAGGGTCGGGTGTAAGGAACAAAGAAGCGGACAGACACGTTATAATGAGGTGGAGAAACCAAGACAATGAACAACTTTTCGGGAAATAGAAACCAGCCCTACAACCCTTATGCCGCAGGGCAGTCGGTGGGCGCAGCAAATGCCCTGATCCAGCGGGTTTCCTACCTCCTCTGCACGGCGCTTCTGGTGACCGCCGGGGCGGCTTACTGGGCGGCATCAATGCATCTGACACCGGCACTCTTTCTGCCTCTGATGCTCGGCACGTTCGCCTGCGTCTTCGGCCTTTCTTTTGCTCGGAACAATCCGGGCCTCAGCCTCGTGCTGCTGTATGCCTTGAGTGTGATGGAAGGCCTTTTGATGGGGCCGCTGCTCGGCATGATTGCCCGTGGTTATCCTTACGGCGCGGCGGTCATCGGCGAAGCGGCGGTTCTGTCCGCAGTCATTGTCGGAGGACTCGGCACTTATGTCTGGGTTTCCGGCAAAGATTTCGGCGGCCTCGGCAAGTATCTGATCTTCGCGCTGATCGGGCTGATCGTGCTCGGCCTTGTCCGGTTTTTCGTCGCCTTCAGTCCTGGTATCAGCCTGCTGTATGCCGTGGGAGGCGCAGTGATCTTCGCGGGCTTCACGCTGTACGATTTCTCGAATATCAAGTTCCGCTACGGTCCGAACGATTACGTACTGGCGACAGTCGGCTTGTATCTGGACTTCCTGAACCTGTTCTGGTTTCTGGTGCAGATCCTGCTGTCCCTCAGCGGCGGCTCTTCACGCCGGAACTAGGAAGAAGAAGTACGTGACGTCTGCCTGAACAAAGTTCAAGGGGATCAAAACTAAGAAAGGCCGCCGGCAATCAAGCCGGCGGCCTTTTTTTGATTCTTTAAGCATGGAACTTATTCTTGGTCGCTTACGTCACAACGAGGGCCGGAACCGTGGAGCGAAGAGAATGCAATTGGGGACAGAGAATGGCTGAAACACAAAATCAAGCAGGGGAAATCCAGAAGTCTGTCACGGGATTTGTGCCGAAGTCAAGCTACGGATCTTGCCGGCTGACACTCGAGAACTTTGCTGCCACCGTCAAGAGATTGTCCAGTTATCGAGCGGAGGCAGTGATTCTCATCCTGGCGGTAGTCCTCTTGCTCATTGTCTTGCTGTATTAGCGCTGAATCACAACCTTTTGCTGCTGTCAGGGCTAACACGGGAACCAGAGCCCATCTTATCTTTGTCTTTGCTTACACCCCTTGCTTTTTACGGCGTGAACTGATAAAATTGCGCTTACGAGCTTCCGGGAGAAGCGGTGTCCCGGCTGGATCTGCTTCAGTCCTAGGACGATTGTCGGTGGATCCGTCCATGCGTAGCTGCTGCGTTTGTGATGCTCTTGTTGGGGCACGACAGCATCCGCCGGCACACATTTCTCGAAGACTGCCTCGCAATTCGGGCAGGCCTTCGTAAGTGGGGGAAGAGCCGTGCAGCAGTCATCACATTCGTAAATCGTCACGTTGCATTGCTTTCTGCTTTTGAGAGGCTTACCCGCTCCACCGATGATCGGGTTAGGCTTTGCCAATCTGGAGTTTGTCTTAAACCCCGGCGGGGATGATTTTTCTTAGAGTATGGCCGCTAGACGTCTACCTGTCAAGTATTATCCGTAAACATTGGGCTTTATCGTTTGAGACAATACAGTCGGAAGCCAAATGGCCGCCAGCTTTTCTCTGCCTGCCTGTGCTATAATCTTTCATGCTGCGCGAGATAAATATCATGACGCCGTTCGGAATGCGCTCATCAAAGACGGCTGGACGATTACGCATGATCCTTTGCGTCTGATTTGGGGTAAGCGAGACATGTATGTAGACCTCGGAGCGAAGTGTTTACTTGCGGCTGAGAAAGATAGCCGACAAATCGCTGTAGAGATTAAGAGTTTTGCTGGCAATTCGGAAATGGCGGATTTGGAGAAAGCACTAGGGCAGTTTACTTTGTATCGTACCGTCATAGATGAAATTGAGCCTGAACGAACACTTTATCTTGCAGTGCCGCAGAGAGTGATCGAAAGCCTATTCCAAGATGACATTGGGAAGCTTATTCTTCGGGAAAAACTTGTGCAAGTCATTGGGTTCGACCCGGCTGAGGAAACTTTAGTGCAATGGATAAACTAGAACGCTATCGCCGGGCAATCGAAACGATCTTTGAGGAATACGCCGCCATTCCCTATGCCCATGGCGAATTGCAGTGTGAAGCTGTTTTTGACCGAGTGCGAGACCGTTATCTTCTTGTCACTACAGGGTGGAACCAGGGAAAGCATGTTCATTTTACCCTCGCCCATATTGATGTGTCTAATCACAAACATGGATACAATGGGATAGAACGGAAGAGGGGATCGCAACGGAATTAGTCGCACTTGGAGTTCCGAAAGAAGATATCGTGCTTGGCTTCAAATCAGAGGAGATGAGGCGGGATACCGAGTTTGCAGTGGCTTGAATAACAAAACCGCCGGAGGCCATGAGCCTCCGGCGGTTCTGCGTTACCGGATCACGATTTGGAGGCTGTCATCGCGTCGGTCACGGTCGCGGTGGTCGTTATGCCAGTCGCGCCGGCCATCGCGGAAATCCTGCCGGCGGTCGTGACGCCACTCCTCGCGGCGTATTTCCTGATCTCGCGCCAGACGTATCTCCTGTTCCCGTCGAAACTCCCGCTCACGGCGCCCATCGCGCCCATGGTCGCCGTCATAACGGTCACCGTCGTAGTCGCGAACAGCCGTCGTCTGCTGACCAATCCGCATAGGGTGAGCAAGGCCCGCAGCAGAGGCAGGCTGGGCAGTTCCAATCAATGCGGCAGCGAGTGCTGCAATGCCAAATCCAACTATGTTTAGTGTTTTACGCTGAGTGTTCATCGTGTCTTGCTCCTTTGGGTTTATCTCTCTGTCAGAGGAGGGATACCTAGAGACGGAGCGAAATTCAAAAAGGTTCCACGGCTTGCTTAAAGCAAGAAGGAGACACAGAATGCAGTTAGGATTAGAAGGCAAGACAGCCCTCGTGACCGGGTCCACCGCAGGGATCGGCTATGCATCAGCGCTGGGACTGGCACGAGAAGGTGCTTCGGTGATTGTCAATGGCCGGACAGCAGCGCGAGTTGAGGAAGCAATCAGTAAAATCAAGAAGGAGAGCGGCAGCGATAAAATCTCTGGAGTCGCTGCCGATTTAGGCACGGCGGACGGCAGCGCGGAAGCTGTACGGCAGGCAACCGCCGTAGACATTCTGGTCAACAATGTCGGTATCTTCGAGCCGAAGGATTTTAGCGAGATCACCGACGCCGACTGGATGCGGTTTTTCGAGACAAATGTGATGAGCGGTGTGAGACTTTCGCGCCACTACTTCCCGCAGATGAAGGCCAAAAACTGGGGACGCATTGTCTTTGTGTCCAGTGAGTCCGCCGTCAACATCCCAGCAGAAATGATCCATTACGGCATGACCAAAACGGCTCAGCTTGCAGTCGCACGCGGCCTGGCGGAGCTGACTGTCGGGACGGGAGTGACGGTCAATTCGGTACTGCCCGGCCCGACCAATTCAGAAGGTGTCGGCACATTTGTCGCTCAGATGGCGAAAGCGCAGGGCATAGATGAGAAGGCGATGGAGGAAGAGTTTTTCAAGAGCGCCCGCCCGTCATCACTGCTGCATCGGTTTGAGACCCCGGACGAAGTCGCGGCCATGATCACGTTTGTATGCAGCGAACTCGCGTCCGCAGTCAATGGTGCTTCCCTGCGCGTTGAAGGCGGGGTTGTCCGCTCGACTGTTTAATTAGCATCAAAAGTGATTCGGCGGTTGCAATGATTGGTTTCGCCGGGTATAATCAATGGCGCGTACCGGCAGAGATTGCCGATATTTTGCCCGGAACCTGGCGGAGCCACTCAGAAGCAGCAATGCTTGCGATGCGGCAGGGGTCCGATTCCCTTGACGGGCGCCAAAACAAATTTAACAACGAATTCACGAGGAAGTTGAAACATGGCAAAAGCAAAGTTTGACCGTTCGAAGCCGCATGTCAATATCGGCACCATCGGCCACGTCGACCACGGCAAGACCAGCCTGACCGCCGCGATCAC
>JBPBQB010000073.1:0-27342 GCA_050954545.1 Janthinobacterium lividum
TCTATAGCTTCTGCAGCAGCATCTATATCTCCGATGGCTTCACGAATGACAGAAACTGTGGGAATTTGCCCATACTGATCCGGTGTAAACGATAGCTCCCGTTTCCCCTCTCTAAACGCATTGTCAGGCAGCAGCAATTCCGGGGGCGTATCACAAAGGATACATAGCCGAAGAAATTCAGCGATAGTCAAAATCCACGCTTCATCGTCGTGCATTTCCAAATCTCGGTAAGTATCGACGCTCACTCCAATGAAAAAAGCAGCCGATGCCGGCATCACATTGTGCTGTTGACTAAACTCCTCCACTGGATTTATTGTCATAGCTTTTCTCTAGGTGCAATTGCCCTGGCTTTGTCGATCACAGTGAGGCGAGAAAATCTTGCAGGAGTTCGGTCGTCCTTTGCAGTCCTTGCCGAGATAGGGTTTCCAAGAACTCGTCCACGGTTTGCAGAGGATATATCAGCCTGTGTCGCTGCTTTTTTAGCGCGGCTAATGCTTCAATTGGATGCTCCATCAATTGATAGGCGATAAAATCGTCAGGATGACATACTTCAATGCTGTAGTTAGAAAGTGTACTGGCCGGGAAGTCTTTAAGGTTGAATGTGACAATCATCTGCGATTTGGAATGGATGGCTGCCGCTAGAACATGCCGGTCGTCCTGGTCAGGCAGTCTCAGCGTTTTGATCAGCCCTTCGTAACCTGTCACGACAGCGTCGGGGATAGCTCTATCCATAAGGCGGCAGGTTCGGTGGAGCTGCTCAGATGTGATGTCTGGACGGGCTTGAAGCAGATTTCTGGTCTATTCTTCATGGATAGCCTCAGTCCAATGTGCCTGGAATAAGCGCGTCACTGCCAGTGACATAAGAACGTCCCGCAGAGGGGCAGGATAAAGAACGCAGGCATCGTAGATAACGGACAGAGTGTCCAAGCGCTCAGTACCCCATGTTCAGTTCCTGCGCCTGTGCTTGTAGTTCAGCCAGTGCCGCGGAAGAATCTTCGTCCTGACGCTCTCGATAGGCACTCAAGTCGCGCAGGCGGACACGCTTGTGAGTGCCTACAAGGTGAAAAGGCAGCTTGCCTTCGCCCAGCAGCCTCGAAAAGTAGGGCCGAGAAACATTCAGGAATCTTGCAGCTTGGCTTGTAGTCAGATCCGGTTCAACCGGCACAATAGAAATCGCCTGGCCGTTCGCAAGCTCATTCAGGATACGCAAAAAAAGCTGGCGGACAATATCTGGCAGCTCCGACACGTCTAGGTGCCCCGCAGACAAAGCGCTGGCCGCCTCACGTGCCTGCTGAATATCCTGACGAGTCGGCTCCAATACCTGTGAGAGTGTTGATGGCATTTCAGATTACCTCTGCAATCATTCTACCCTATAAGTGTAATAAGTGTAATGGTGAAGCCTTGTTATAAAGGCTATGGGATGCTCTGATGAAACACAATACCATACTGTTTACAATAGCTTTGAAATATATTTAGCTCTTGCTTGCTCGGTCCAAACACAATGCCATCTTCCCCATTAACCTTGCATTGCGTCGGCCATATCAAGGTCGTTCCCTTTGGAAGCTGGGGTATTGCAAAGCGAAGCTGGGGTGACGATAAAGACTCATAACCCACATCAAGCCAAACGATAATCCACTTACGCGGAGTGGTGTCTGCAATCGCAATGAGCTCAAAATTATACGTCGGCGGTTCTTTCTTTTCATCGGGTTCCGCTGCGTCAGTCCGTTTGCCGAGTGGCAATGATGCTGACAAAACACCGCCAAGAAAAAGCAAGAACTTCTTTCTGTTCATGGTAGTGTTACCCCCGACCGCGCGTGTAAGTCCCACGCCGCCGGGACGAAATCTGATTGCTGACCAGGTTGCGGGTTTTGGAATCGTCGGCAGCCTCGGGTTCTTTTGGAGGCGTTGGCTTGGGGCGCTCGGGCCTCGGCGCGGGCGGCTCGTCGGGAATGACACGCCTCGCGATAGGCTTGACCACTTCCATCTTAGGCGGCAGGAACTTGGCAAGCACTTCGACCATCTCTTCGGCAGTCGTAAGCATTCGGGCCGGGGTCTCGGGGCTGGCGACGAAGACGACGTCGGGCAGGAACTGGTGCTGCATGTAGTTGCGCGACAGGCGCTTGAGGACATCCTGAGTCAGATGCGTTCCTGTAAACCGCATGGCAAGGCGGCGCTTCTCGGCGACAATCGAGCTGATGCCTACTTCCGCACAACGCAGGCGTAGGCGCAGGATGGCAAGCAGGTTCCAGACCGGGCGCGGCGGGTCACCGTAACGGTCCTCGAACTCGTCCTGAATCCGCTGGACATCATCGGTCTTCCGCACCGCCGTCAGCTTCTTGTACATCAGAATCCGCTCGGCTTCGCTGGGGATATAGGCAGCCGGAATGAGCGCATCGAGCGGCAGAGAGACGTTCGGCAGCTCGAACTCGCCTTCGACCGGCTGGCCGCGCATCTCATTGATGGCCTGAGACAGAAGCTGCGTATAAAGGTCGAACCCGACTGTCGCGACCGTGCCGGACTGAGCCGCTCCTAACAGGTTGCCTGCGCCGCGTATTTCTAAGTCCCGCAAAGCCACTTTGTAGCCGCTGCCGAGGTCCGAGAACTCGCGCAGGGCGCTCAGACGCTTCTCAGCAACATCCGTAAGCTGCTTGTCTTTACGGTACAGCAAATAAGCGTAGCCCTGGCGGCGGGAGCGGCCCACGCGGCCTCGAAGCTGATAAAGCTGGGCCAGACCCAATCGATCTGCGTTGTCCACAATGATCGTGTTGACATTCGGAATGTCCAGACCGCTTTCGACAATCGTCGTGCAGACCAGCACGTCGAACTCACGGTCGGCAAAGCCCAGCATAACATCTTCTAAGTCGTCGGCGTGCATCTGGCCGTGGGCGACTTCGCAGCGGGCGGTCGGCACCAGCCTTCTGATCTTCTCGGCGACATGGGAAATACTCTCAACTCTATTATGCAGAAAATAGATCTGGCCGCCCCGGTCAAGCTCCCGCAGAATGACTTCCCGGACCAGCTCATCGTCATACTCTTTGACATACGTCTTGATCGCCATCCGGCCTTCCGGCGGGTCGTCGATGAGCGACATATCGCGAATTCCCGAAAGCGACATGTGCAGCGTTCGCGGGATCGGGGTCGCCGTCATCGTCAGCACATCCACATTCTTCTTCATCTGCTTGATGCGCTCTTTGTGAGTGACACCGAACCGCTGTTCTTCGTCGACAACTAAAAGGCCGAGCTTGTGGAACTTGACATCTTTTGAGAGGATTTTATGGGTGCCGATGACAATATCGACTGTGCCTTCTTCCAAATCCCGCAAAGTCTGAGCGGCTTCGGCTTTCGAGACAAACCGCGACAGCATCTCGATCTTGACCGGGTAGGCCGCAAGCCGCTCCCGGAACGTCCCCAAATGCTGCTGTGCCAGAATAGTTGTCGGACACAAAACAGCGACTTGGCGGCCCGAGTTGACCACTTTAAACGCGGCCCGGATCGAGACTTCCGTCTTGCCGTAGCCGACATCGCCGCAGATCAGTCTATCCATCGGCTTATCGTCTTCTAAGTCTCGCTTGACGTCTTCAATGGCGGCTAACTGGTCCGGCGTCTCCTGATACGGAAACGCTTCTTCCATTTCCGTCTGCCAGGGCGTATCCGGCGGCAGGGCATGACCGGTCGCGGCTTTGCGGGCCGCGTACAGCTTGATCAGATCAGCCGCCATCTCCTGGACCTGCTTTTTGGCCTTCTTTGTCGCCCGCGCCCAGTCGCCGCTGTTCAGGCGCGTAACTGTCGGGGGCGAATCGGCGGAGCCGATATACTTCTGCACTCTATCGACTTGATCAGTCGGCACATAGACCTTATCGCCGCCGTCATATTCCAGCAGCAGGTAATCGCGCTCGGCCCCGTCCGTGCCTTTCAGCCGGGAAATGCCCGCGTAGCGCCCGATGCCGTGATGGATATGCACGACATAATCGCCTTCGCGCAGCTCCAGATACGACGTGATCTTCAGGCCCTCTTTAAAGGCCCGCTTTGGTGGTTTCTGGTGTGCCCGGTGCCCGAAGATGTCGACATCAGTCGCCAGCATCAGGTTGGCTTCCGGCAGCTTGAAGCCGCCCTGCAGCGAACCCGGCAGCACATAGACCCCCGCCTCGCCGCTGCTGTCCAGTCGGTCCTGCGGGGAGACCGGCAGCTTGTGCTCGGCCAGGATCTGACGCATCCGCTCGGACTGCTCCGAAACGATGACGCACCGAAAACGCGCCCCCAGCCAGCCGTCGATGGCCTCGAAGAACGCCGGCAGCCGCCCGGCAAAGCTCTCCATCGCCCCTGATTGGGTGGCGATGGTCCGATCTATGGTGACGCCGTTTAAGCCGCGCCCGAGGAGAGCGAGGAAGATGGCAGCAGGCTTTCCCCCACCCCCGGCAGTTCCTGCCGACCCCTCCCCCGTGCCGGGAGAGGGGTTAGGATAAGAATCAGAAACTCTTACCCCTCTCCCGCTTGCGGGGGAGGGGTCGGCGCTTGCGCCGGGGGTGGGGGCCATCATCTTGTTCACGACCGTCTCAAACCCGCAGGCATGAGGCATATCAGGGGTCAGATACTCGCCGCGTGCCGCACGGGCCTGCATGATCTCGGCGATTTCCCCTTCGCGCTGCTCCGACCGGGCCTGTGCCTGGCTGGGCTCGTCCAGGATAATCAAAGCGTTCTCTGGAATATAGTCCAGCGCACAGACCGCATCGGGATACAGATAGGGTAAGTAGTATTCGAGAGCGTCAAAGGGAATATGCGCCTGAAGCTGGGCGATGTCCCCTTCAATACGCTCTTCCAGACGCTCGGCATGCTCCGCGCCCCGGTCTTCCAAATTCGCTTTTCGCAGCTTGGCGGCTCTTTGGGGATACTCGCGCTTCAGGCGCGTGACTGCTTCCAGCACGGCTTCGTCTTCAAAGGGAACCTCGCGAACGGGGGCAATGATCACAGACGCGACCGTGCCGATAGAGCGCTGGGTCTCGACATCGAAGGGCCGAATGCTTTCGATATCGTCGCCAAAGAAGTCCACCCGCAGGGGCAGCCGCCCGTCGCCGGGAAAGACATCCAAAATGCCGCCGCGCCGGGTCCACTGACCCGGCTGCTCGACTGCTTCCACCCGGTCGTAGCCGAACTCCGTCAGAGTCATTTCCAGACCGCTGATCTCAATCGTCTCATTCGCGGCCAGCACGACACGCCGGTCTTTCAAAAGCTCAGGCCGGACAGTGCGCTGCAGCCAGGCTCCAATCGGCCCGACCGTGACCCGCGCCGTTCCTAAAGCAAGCTGCTGCAGGGCGGCTACTCGGGACCCGGTCTGTGCGAGGTCGGGCGCACCTTCGGCAAAGATCAGTGTCTCGGTCGAAGACGGCAAACTTGTCAGCGCATCGCCTTCGACCCCATACCGGGCCAGATCGGCGGCGATCCGTGCGGCTTGATCGCTGTTGTAGGAGATCACGACAAGCGGCCGGTCAAGCTCTCGCTGAAGCTGAGCCAGCATCCAGCCCTTAGCGGGCACGGGCAGCCCTTCGAGCTGAGTGATGCCGCCCGCCGCGACAGCCGCTTTCAATTGCTGATAGGCAGGGTAATCTTCCGCCAAACCCGGCAGTTCACGCAGATCCATTCGCCAGTCTTTCTGTCAACGCACAAAATGGCCTGGGTGGACCGATTTCCACCCAAGCCTGTCCTCTTTTTCAATTCGCCCTGTGATTATACCCGGATTGCGCCACTAGTATAAGGCCATGCGTCCGAATCCCAATCTTACATCCGAATCCTCTCTTATAGCCCGGAGGGCGTCAGCTTTTCACTGCCGGGGGTTTCATACCCCCGGTTCTTCTGCATTCTGCCCGTCGGCTGCAAAAGTCTCCTCTCCAAACTTGACTGCCGTTCTGAGGCGAGGGAGGCGGGGTCCGGGGGTATGAAACCCCCGGCAGTGAAAAGCTGACGCCCTCCGGGCTAAAGAGTCCCAATCCAATCCTATTCCTAACATCCTATCCCAATCCTGATCTTATAGCCCAGAGGGCGTCTGCACTTAACTGCCGGGGGTCTTATACCCCCGGCCAATACCCCCGGCCAATGCCCCCGGCTCCCCCAGCCTTCCCATATGCATCACCAAATATTCACCCGCGCCGTCTTCGGAGCCTCACCTGCCGGGCAGGGGAAGGCCTCGCTAAACTCCGGGAGGTTCGCGATAGGCCCAAGCACCCGGAACTTGTTCGGCGCATGAGGGTCCGTCGCAAGGCTTAGCCGCAAAGCTTCCGGGCGGACATTCTCGCGCCAGATCTGACCAAACGCCAGAAAGAACCGTTGCTCCGGCGTGAAGCCGCCAATGAGGGGTGCTTTCGGCTTGCCCGCCTGCGACTTCTCGAACGCGAGATAAGCGATCTTGAGGCCGCCTAAATCGGCGATGTCTTCGCCCAGCGTCAGATGCCCGTTGACATGGACATCGTCGACAGCAACAAAATTATCGAACTGCTGGGCGACTAAGTCCGCACGGGACTGGAAGTTCTTCTTGTCGGCAGCGGTCCACCAGTCTTTAAGGTTGCCGTTCGAGTCGAACTGCCGGCCCTGGTCATCAAAGCCATGTGTCATTTCATGACCGATCACTGCCCCGATGCCGCCGTAGTTAGAGGCATCGTCGGCTTTTGGGTCGTAAAAAGGCGGCTGAAGGATACCGGCGGGGAAGACGATCTCATTGCCGCTGGGGCTGTAATAAGCGTTGACAGTGGGCGGAGTCATCCCCCATTCGCTTCGGTCGACCGGCTTGCCAAGCTTGGCAAGATCATAGTTGAACTCAAACGTGTTCGCCGCGATGACATTGACCACATAGGTCGGGCTATTGACCGAAAGTTTCGAGTAATCGCGCCAGTGGTCCGGGTAGCCGATCTTGATCCGCATCTTATCCAGCTTGACGAGGGCTTGTTTGCGCGTGTCTTCGCCGATCCAGTCCAGTGTCAGCAGCCGTGTCCTTAGCGCCGCTTTCAGGTTGAGCACCATGGTCAGCGCCCGCGCTTTGGCCGCAGGCGGGAAGGCCCGCGCGACATAAAGCTGTCCCAGGCCTTCGCCCAAATCTCCATTGGTTTCGTTTAAGACCCGTTTCCAGCGCGGCTGGTTCTGGGTAACGCCGCTCAGAATCGTGCCCTTGAATGCAAAGTTCTCGGCGACGAATTTCTCGCTCAGATAGCCTGCCATGCTGTTGATCAGATGCCAGCGTAGATAGGTCTTCCAGTCCGCCAGCGGCGCGGCTGTCAGCAGCCGCCCCGTTTCCGCGAAGAACTTCGGCTGACCGACAATGATCATTCCCGGATGAGAAGCGCCGACGGCAGCGAAGTACGGCTGATACGTAAAACCAGGTGTCAGCGCATTTACTTCCGCCAGCGACATCTTATGGTAAGTCGCGTTCGGGTCCCGCCGCTCGACCCGGGTCATAGAGACAGTCGCAAGCTGCGTTTCCAAACCCAGCACGGTCTGCGCTTCGGCGTCGGTGACTGACGGCGCATCGCCGAGCAGCGCAAACATACGCGCAACATGTGCTGCGTACTCCGTGCGCAGCGCCACCGATTTCGGATCGGTCTTCGTGTAGTAGTCCCGGTCCGGCAGGCTCAGCCCGCCCTGGTCGATCTGTGCGACATTTTGCAGGCTGGATTTTTCGTCCGCCCCCACACCGAACCCGAACACCGCGCCGACACCGATCTTATGAAGATGTGCGATTTCCGCTTCCAAAGAAGCCGTGTCATGGACGGCATCGATCCGCGCAAACTCCGGTGCCAGCGGTGAAGCGCCTTCACGCTCGATTGTGGCTGTATCCATGCCGCTTCGGTAGAAATCCGCGACTTTGCGCTTGACACTGCCTTTCGGTGACGGTGTTCCAGCAGACGCCTCATCGACAATCGAATGCAGAATCGCCTGGTTGCGATCATACAGCTCGCTGAACCCGCCAAACGAGGCCCGGTCGACAGGAATCGGATGGGCGGTCAGCCATTTGCCGTTCGCGTACTGGTAAAAGTCCGTGCAGGGCGAAGCTGCCGGATCAATCGCCGCCAAGTCCACCCCATGCGCCGCCGACGGCGCTGCCTGAGCAAAGAGCGGCCCGGCAGCAAAGAGGCCGAGGCCCAGCAGTGCTGGAGTCGTAAATCGTAAAGGAAAACGGGTCATAAATATCTGGTTCTTTCTAGTCTGTCGCCGGGTGTCCCAGGACGTTATTTCCCTGAAGCTCGGCCTCTAGGGCAGCAATCGTAGGAAGACTGCTTTGCAGAGTGTCAGGCAGTGCTTCTGCCAGGCGGTATTCTGCAATCCCAAACGGCTTGCTCATATCACGCAGGGCGTACTCGACAATCGTTTTATTTTTGGATTTGCAGAGCAAAATGCCGAGCGTGGGCTGGTCAGTGGGGTGACGTATTAAATCGTCCACAGCAGACAGATAGAAATTCATCTGGCCTGCATAAGACGGCTCGAAATCTCCCATTTTCAGATCCACCACTTTTCAGATCCACCACTACGAAGCAGCGCAGGGTCAAGTGATAAAAAAGCAGATCAAGATAGAAGTCTTTGCCGCCGACCTCTAAATGGTATTGGCTGCTGACAAATGCGAAACCCGCTCCGAGTTCGAGCAGGAACTGCCGGATGTTATCCAGCAGCCCACTCTCAAGGTCACGCTCGTGCGCGTCCTTGCCAAGTGTCAAAAAATCGAAGTTGTACGGATCTTTTAAGAGCTGCTGAGCAAGATCAGATTGCGGCGACGGCAGCGTCTGCGAAAAGTTTGTCAGTGCTTGTCCCTGACGTCGATACAAGTCACTCTCGATCTGATGAACGAGTATCGCCCGGCTCCATCCATGTTCAGTCGTTTGTTGAGCGTACCAGAGGCGTTCAGCGTTGTCCTTGAGTTTTTGCAGAAGTACAATGCTGTGTCCCCAGGGAATTTGTGACACAGCTTGTGTCACAAATTGTGATTCGTCCGGATAGGCGAGATGAAAGGCACGCATCCTGTACAGATTGCGCGGAGAAAAGCCTTCGATGCCAGGGAAAGCCGTCGCTAAGTCGCCTGCGAGGCGGCCAATCACATCGTTGCCCCACCCCTGCGTTTGCTGCCGAGTGACTAAGTCATGCCCGATCTGCCAGTAAAGCAGCACTAATTCGCGGTTGACTGCAAGGGCAGCTTTGACTTGGGCTGTTCGAATTCGCGCTTTTAGCTCACGGAGGAAATCGTCGTAGCCAATATCGGTTGAGGGATTTGTGTTCAAGGCTGAAGCATGACACTTTCTGCCCGCTGGCTTAAAATATCCGTCAGCTTCGGCGACGTCCCGATATAGCGTCCCATCTGGAACTGAACCTGCGGGTGACGCGCCGCCGCTTCTTCCAGCAAAGTCGGCAGATCGTCCGCGACATGGGTGCCTGTGTGCAGGAAATACGGCACTGCGATCACTTTCTCTGCCCCTGCTGCCGCACAGGCATCGATAGACTCAGTAATTGTCGGCTCATTGCATTCCATGAACCCGACTTCTACCTGGTCAAAGACCCCCCGCGCCTTCACTTCTTCCACCACCTGAAACATAGGAGTATTCGCGATAGGCCGGGGTGACCCATGCACCATCACCAAAAGCGCTGTTTTCATATCTGTTAGCTTTCTAATTGCTTGCTTTTTAATTGTCGGACGAGTTCGAGTTAAGCAGCCGCTCCTGCCTTTGCGAACTCGTCGCTCCGAATTCCTTGAGTAATTCCAATATCTGCAAAGTTTTCTCCGGGGGCCTTTGCGCCGAAAAGAAGTGCTGAAGATAGCTGACCGTATCTCCATCCATATCTTCTATATTCGGGTCAGTGCCCCTATCCAGCAGAAGCTTTACCATATCAATATGCTGATCACGAGCGGCTTTGTGAAGGGCTGAACCTGAGTCCATACCTCCCAAAGCATTCATATCAGCACCCGCATCAATCAGCAGTGTGACCATTTCCAACTGATTTTCTTACGCAGCCGCCATGAGCGCACTATAACCTTCACCATCTCGAAAGTTGATGTTCGCACCCCGATCTATCAGAAGGCGAGCCACTTGGATATGACCCAGTTGTGCCGCCCGCCGCAGTATACTGCTGCCATCGTAGCTTAGTGTGTCTGCACTACCTCCCTGGTCGAGAAATGCCTTCACTTGCTCAAAGTCACCCTCAGTGACAGCTCGGTAAAACTGCATTTCTGGAGTATTGTCGTCCCACAGTGAAATATCTTCGATAGTCATTTTTACTCCGCAAACGGCCTGACGGGTATGTCCATGGCGGACACCATCATCAAAAGTGCTGTCTTCATATCACATGCTTTCTAATTGTCTTGAAACAGTTACCTTCCAATCGGCGCGAAGTTGTATATCAGGCAAAATGGCACATAGCCAATCAGGCACATCATCATGTTGTACCGCAAACTCACTGCGAACGCCGGCAAGGCACGTTTTGTTACAAGCAGCAATAATCCACAAATCAACAAAGGTGAAATGGATTCTAAGAGCCGCCAATAGTAAGGCTGTGAGACAAATTCTTGCGGACTGCATGTGTAGAAGAAGGCTACTGTCAAAAATATGCATGATGCCGCCGTGGCACCGCCCATATTGTAAAGGGAAGCATTACGCTTTGTAATTGGTAGGCACGATCTTTTGAGAACTTTGACACTAGTAGCGTCCAGATAATCACGATCACCCTCATGATATTTCCGTCCTGCAATACGCAAAATCCTGGGCAAGTCACCCAATCCAGGCTCTCTACCTGATGGCTTGTTAAAAGTAAGATTCATCTTTGCTGCTCTACAAAAGGCCGGACACGAAGTATCCTGGCTGGGAACACTTATCTGCTCATAGCTCGCTTGCGCTGTGGCTACCTCGGAAAGACCGTAAATGCCAGGAACCGCCCGCTCGGTAAAGTAGTCTGCGCTCTGCCGCTGTTTGCGGACTGGACGCCGCAGGGTCTGGCCGATGGGCGTAGCGGCCAACCTCAATTCCATTGTTGCCCGCAGCATAGTCGCGTATCTGCATCTCCAAGCGCTGTTTATGCGGCACGAAAGGATCAATGCCGTGAATATGAGGTCCCGTCTCTATGCCGTTAGCTGTTGTCACCGGAAAACTGATACCGGGAACGCGCCACCAGCAGACGAAACCGACACTACGCAGCTTATGCAGCAGAGACCGCGTCTGCTGCGGCGTGAGGTCTGAAACAGAGAGATCAAACGCCGCGCAGTAGAGACGTCCCTTGACGTAGCCATCAGCGCCGTGAATGCCGGCGCTTGCCGGGGAGATCCCTAATCCCTGCGTCACGCGCTGCGGCTCGATTCCTAACTGACGAAACACCTGCTGAGTATGCGGGTGCAGTGTCCCGAAAGGCAGTGGCTGCTGGGGCCGCTGCACAAAAGTAACCAGTAGCAGGATAACGACAACGGCCAGTGCAAAAAGAAGCCCGGCAGCGACCCGCTTTGACGGACGCTTGCCGGCACCATCTAAGTGTGCCTCGCTCGCATTCGGCTCCTGTGTCACTCTACGAATGGCCTGACTGGCGTGTCCGGCGCAGGAACACGCGGGCAGTTGGGTGTCGCGTAGAGGGGGCAGTCGGAGCGGGCACGGCAGCCCCTAGCGGCAGCAGTGAGGTCGTCGCGCCACTGGCCCGGCCCGAGCGGCTCCTGGGCGCTGGCAATCAGCGCATCAGCGAGGCCGGTGTCGTAACCGATGGCTTCGGCGACGACAAACTCTAAGTCTGGATAGTCGGCTTTGACCGCTGCCAATTGCTGCGGCAAGGTTTTAGTGACGAAGTAGCCGGGAACCAGAAAGAAGGGCAGCACGACAATCCGGGTCGCGCCCTGAGCGGTGACATCGGCGACAGCTTCCGCGAAAGTCGGCTCCGAATAGTTCATGTAGCCGACCGAGACCAGCGGCCAGTCACCTGTTTGGCGCAGTCGTCCGGCATGGACATCCAGCGCCTCTCCCGCCCCGCAGAGCAGGGAGCCGTGCGAGAACAAAATCAAAGCATCCATGGTATTTATTGTACCCAAGTGAACGAATTCGGCATCAATTGTGTTCAAATAAGTAGGAATACAGAGAAAGTGAGTGATGAGATGAGTCAAGAGAAAATCGTCAAGACAGAGCAGGAATGGCGGGCGGAGCTGACCCCCGAGCAGTACTATGTCCTGCGCGAAAAAGGAACCGAGCGGCCCTTCACCGGCAAGTATGTGGATACCAAAGACGGCGGCACCTATGTCTGCGCGGCCTGTGGTCAGGAGCTGTTTGAGTCCGGCACCAAGTTCGACTCCCACTGCGGCTGGCCCAGCTTCTACGACGCCAAGCCCGGCACCGTCAACCTGCACGAAGACCGCACCTTCGGCATGCGCCGCACAGAAGTCACTTGCGCCCGCTGCGGCTCTCATCTAGGCCACGTCTTCGACGACGGCCCCAAGCCCACCGGCGAGCGCTACTGTATCAATTCGGTCAGCGTTGAGTTGAAGCCAGATACTTTGACTAAGTGATGCTCCAGTCACGTGAGGACGATTGCTACGCGGGAGATAACGCTGCCGACGAGGGCGCGTTTCTCCCGGCTTGCATCTACCAAGAACAAATAAGTGAATCGAGGGCAAAAATGGGAAGGTAACTCTGTTGAAATCTTTTGGGGTGAGCGCTGTCCGGCAACGCTTGACCCCCGCATATCTACTTGGCATGATTTGTGCAGGGAAGCAAACAAACTTACCTTAAGGAGAACATGTTCATGCTTCCCTCATATTCCCGTTTGCGCCAGCGGATCAATGGCTTTACGCTCATCGAATTGCTCATCGTGATCGCTATTATCGCGATTCTTGCGGCTATCTTGTTTCCTGTTTTTTCCAAAGTCCGTGAAAGTGCCCGCCGGACAAGCTGCACCAGCAACTTGAAGCAGATCGGCATCGCCTTGGTACAGTATGCGGATGATAATGATGAGCATCTTGTCTCTTTCATCTCGCCTCCACCTGCTTATGGTCCCTCCGATGCCGTCACAAACTCGAAATGGATGGATGCGGTCTATCCGTTTCTTAAGAGTGAGCAGGTTTTTGATTGCCCTGATCACTCCTACCCCGCCGCGCCCGGCTATTATATGTCGACCGGTGACTATAAGTTCCGTTCTGGAAGCAATTATGGGAGCTATGCCATCAACGACTTTTACCGAGATTATGCTGATCCTATCCATCATTCGCCGCCGGTCTCGCTCTCGGATAATCCTCGGACTTTATCTCAATTCGACGCGGCTTCCACCACCGTTTGGGTGATGGACGGCGATTCCTACTGGATCTCCTGTCAGGATCTGTCGACCTATCCCACTCCGGTAGTGATTTCAGGAGCTGTCAATGAACTACTCGACGAATATGGTGATCATCTCATTGAGAGACATCTTGGGACACTTAATGTGCTTTACTGCGACGGGCATGTCAAAGCGACACATCTCGCTCAGCTCACTAAAACGAACAGCCAGGGTATTATGCCGGCGTTCACTTTGGAAGATGATTAAAGAATTGCCGTTGCAGCAGCATATCGCGTTTTCTTCGCTTAGAATAGCTGAGATCACTCTGCTAACTTTACTGTATCAAAAGCAGCAGTTTCGTAGGGGAATGTCACCACGGACTTGCCGATGAGCGCCGGCTCCGAAGCCATCAATGCTTTTACCTGGTCAATGATCATTGCACGTTCTTCCAGCGGGAGGGCGGCGATGAAGCTGATTGACTTGACCCGGTTGAGGATCACGTCTTCGGGCACTCCCGTGTGGCCGTGGGCAAAATGCTGTTCGTGCAGCGGACCAAACCCCGGAAATGGGAAGATTTTACGCTACGCGCCGGTGTAATAACGAGGCGTGTCACTTTCGACTTGAGGCACGATCTGGCCGAGGCGAGCCACCCAGTCGACACGCTCGTCACGCACATTCGTCACGCACATTCCAGATGAAGCCGAGTCTGCCGCCTGGGTTCAGAATACGGTGCATCTCAGCAAGCGCGGCGGGGGTGGCGAACCAGTGAAATGCTTGGGCGCAGACGATGGCGTCCACAGAGGCATCAGGCAGTGGAATAGCATCGGCTGAACCTGCAACTATCTCGACCTGCGGCAAGGTGTCTGATAGCTCGCGGAGCATTTGCGGCACCGGCTCAACTGCGATTACCCGTGTCCCTGTTTCAAGTAAGCGCGGAGTGAACTTACCGGTACCTGCGCCGAGATCAACGACGGTTGTTCCTGCATGAAGGCCTAGCGAGCCGCGCAGCCAGCCTGTAATCTCCGGCGGGTAGTCCGGGCGGCCTCGCACATAGCTGTCGGAACCGATGCTGTAACCCTCCGCCGCGGCATGATGGATTGCATTTACAGTATTTGTCATAAGCGCTTCCCTGTTCCAAAGCTACTTACGGCCTTGCGGGAGATTTTGTTGCAAGTAGCAGGACCTTAGAACGCCTGCCGCTTGCGCGTGGACTACTGCTTCAGGAACGCGAGCAGGTCGGCTGTCAGGCGATCTTTTTCGGTGGCGAAGAGGCCATGGGGTGCGCCGTCGTACTCGATGAACTTTGCCTGCGGGATCGCCTTCGCGGCGGCGCGGCCTGTGGCATCGATCGGCACGGTCTGGTCGGCAGTGCCGTGGATGATGAGTGTCGGCACAGTAAACGCAGCAAGGTCAGGCCGGAAATCTGTGGTTCCGAAGGCTTCGGCGCAGGCGAGAGTGGCCTTCAGGCTGGCCTGCATGGCGACATCTAAGGAGTTTTCGACCAGCTCATTGCTGACCGGGTGCTTGATCAGGCCGACGCCGTAGAAGTCTTTGAAGAAACCGGCGAAGAAATGGGCCCGGTCCTGCGTCATGCCGGCGGTCATCTGGGCGAAGATCGCGGGATCAACGCCGTTCGGGTTGTCATCGGCTTTGAGCATATAGGGCACGACGGATGAGATCAGCGCGGCCTGAGAGACGTTCTTGCCCCCGTGCCGGGACAAATAGCGGGCAACTTCGCCGCCGGCCATCGAAAAGCCGACAAGGGCGGCATCGGTCGCACCGGACGCTTCGATGACATCGGCCAGATCGTCGGAGAGCGTGTCGTAGTTGTAGCCGTCCCAGGGCTGGTCGGAGCGGCCAAAGCCGCGCCGGTCGTAGGCAATTGTGCGGAAGCCGGCGTCGGCAAGCGCCATCGCCTGGTCATCCCAGCTATCCGCAGAAAGCGGCCAGCCATGCAGGAGGATCACAGGCCGGCCCGTTCCCCAGTCTTTCACATAAAGCTTCGTCTTATCGCGTGTGGTGATATACGTCATTGTTTCCTCGATTCTCAATAAGTATTCTGCACAGAAAGTGTACCTAGTGCAGCAATCCGCCTAACGCTTTCTGTGCGGAGCGACAGAGGAATGAGGCCCCTCCGCCCCAATTCTGGGGAACCCCGAGAGGAAGGAAGCAGAAAGGCATTGTTCCGTCTCCTGCTCTTCTCCTATTCCGGCTCCCCAGAATTGGGGCGGAGGGGCCTCATTCCTCTCCCTTCTCCTCCTGCGCCGCAGCCTGTATCCGGGCGAGAACAGTCGGCATCTCCGTCATGACTTCGTCATTGGTAAAGCGCAGAACCCGGCAGCCATAGGCGGCGAGGTGCGCCGTCCGTGCCGCATCCTGTTCTTCTTCGCCGTGGTGAACACTGCCGTCGAGCTCGACAATCAGCTTGCAGGCGGGGCAGTAGAAATCCAAAATAAACCGTCCCACCGGGTGCTGCGCCCGGAACCGAAGGCCGCTCAAACGTCTTGCACGTAACTCTTCCCAAAGCCGCCGCTCCGCCGCCGTCATCTCTTCCCGCAGCGTAATCGCAGCCTGCTGAACACTCGCCGCCACCCTCCGTATCCGGGGCGTTCTATTTTCCAAGTCCATTCATGTTCTCCTGACTAAATGCAAACCGCGAGAGATAGGAAGAGGAAGAGGCCCCCCGCCCCAATTTTGGGGAGCCAGAGTAAGAGAGGATAGCCAATCTGTCCCGCCCTTCTCCGTCCTGCCCTTCTCCATATGGTTCCCCTCCATATGCCTCTTCTCCTACTCTGGCTCCCCAAAATTGGGGCGGGGGGGCCTCACTCTCTCCACTCTCCCTCCAAATTCACCCAAACAAACCCGAATCTCCTGCCGCCCGGAGCGAACAGCCGCCGAAAGGCTTGACAGAGCGCGAAAGCGGCTCTATACTTAAGCCAGAGATCAAACTGACACTGGATGGGGCGCTTGACAACGTAAATGGCTGATGTTTTTATTGCGGAATACCGGCGGATCGAAACGGACATGCGGGACCGCATCCGAACGGGACAGTGGACGTTGGGAGCCATGCTGCCGAGCCGGAGGGACCTTGCACGGCAGTACAGCGTTTCGTCTGTGACAATGAACCGCGCCCTACAGCCTCTCATTTCCGATGGCACGCTCCGGGCGGATGATCGTCGTGGGACATTTATTTCAGGTCTCGGCATGACAGGGCCGGGTCAGACGCCGCCTGTCGCCACTCGCGTTTTCGGGATCGTCGCGGTCTATGAACCCGGCGCATTCAGTCAGGATGCTTTGATTCTGAGCGCGATGGAAGAGGCCCTGTCGAACGCAGGCCACACTGTTTTCGTTTGTAACCGCACCGTCGGCTATGAACATTCCCTGTTGCCCTTGTCCGAGGCTGTCCAGGTGCTGCTTGACCGCCATGTCGATGCGATTGCCGTCATTTGCCTCGACCTAGACCGAGTGCAGCTTGAAAAGGAATTGGGGCGCGTCAGCTTCCAGGGTATTCCCGCCGTCTGCATTCTCGCGGGTGAGCTGCACCTTCCCATCCCTCATATCTTTTACGATAATCGGATCGGCGGCTACCTGGCGGCAAAGCATCTGCTGGACAAAGGATACCGGGAAATCACAGTTGTCGCCCCGTTCACTGCATCCTGGGCGACAGAGCGAATCCATGGGATTGAAGATGCCTGCCACGGAGCGGGGCTGCCTGACAGCAAGCTGCACTGGATACGGGGTGAGGCAAAGCCCTGGAACTACCAGGAGGACCCGGTCCTGATCGGCCGCCAGGCCGCCCTGGCGACATTCGACGCCGGCTGGACACCCCACGGCGCGATTATCTGTCTGAACGATCAAGTGTCGATGGGATTGAACTGGGCCGCCTCCGAACATGACTGGAAACCAGGGCGTGATTACGCCGTTATCGGGTTTGATGATGATCCTGATGCCCAGGGTGACTGCCTGACAACGATGCGCCCGCCCCTCGAAGGCATGGGCAGGGAAGCGGTTCGCCTGCTGATCGACGAGATGCAGGGCGGCAGCGGCAGCCATCAGCTCCGCCTGCGTGCCTATTTGATTCCCCGTGCCTCGACTGCCCTGTCTGCCGAGCCTGACAAATAGCGCGTGGAAAATAGCATCTTGACAGATGTTCCCAGTTGTGTTACAATTTTTATATCATGAACAGAAAACCAGCAGTGTGTCGGCAGAGTTGCCCCGGAAACAGCTTGAAAGGCTTTACGCTAATCGAGCTGCTTGTCGTGATCGCCATAATCGCAATTTTAGCAGCTATTCTTTTCCCCGTATTCCAGAAAGTTCGCGAGAATGCTCGGCGGACCGCCTGCCTGTCCAACCTCAAGCAGACCGGACTGGGCGAACTTCAGTATGTTCAGGATAATGATGAGATCTACACCGGTTCTTCCACCGCGTATCCCGGATACCATTATGTCGTCTGGGCGGAGCTTATCTACCCTTATACGAAAAGCTGGCAGATTGATCGCTGCCCGGATGCCGTTAACGGAAACGGTGTGGACCCCATCTTTAATCCTGACCTGGTTCCGCTGAATGCTGCCGGCGGCCTGAATTATTCCTGGAACTCGACCTTCGGCTATAGTCCGAACTTCGTGATCGGCGGCACCGATGCTTACGGCAACGAGGACGGCGGCTACCCGCTGGCAAAAGTCGATCAGACTTCGACGACGATACAGATCGTGGACAGCGCGGACTATACCTACTTCTCGATCCAGGATTTTACCAAGCTTGACCTGCAAGTGGTCGCCGCGTTCCATCAGACACCGAATGCCAGTCATTGGATCTCTGCCCGTCATAACAACGGCTTCAACGTGTTATTTTATGACGGTCACGCAAAATACCGCACTTCGACCAAGCCCTTTGAGTGGTTTGTCGACAAAACCGAAGCCGCTTCGATGGGCTTCAATCCCTGAAAGACACTATGAAATACCCCGCTTCACTTGTACTGTCCCTACTGTCTGCTCTGACTCTCGGCCTCTGCCGCGTCACTCCAGCCGATCCGTCGAAGCCGGCCCCGGCCGTTCATACAACGCCGTTTATACAGTCCGCCTACCTCTGGACTCAGGGTACCGATACTGATCTGAGCGGCGACGGCGACTGGGGCATGTACAAGTCCTGGCTGGGAGTCCCGAAACTGGGCGCGGAGACAGATCCCGGCGGCTGGGATTCCTGGGCCAACACGACGGAAGGCTGGGACAATAATCACTGGGGCGATCAGCAGACGAAGGTTGGAACGGCGGTGCTTCCCGATATTCTTCTGGGAATCGGCACGATGCCGTATGACACCACGCAAAGCGACTCGTGGAACCAGAAGATGGTCTGGGAAAGTCAACAGTGGCAGAATGAAGCCAGTAATGACCCCGCGACAATGGCCCACTTTGTCAATTTAGGCAATCACATCGTGGACTGGCACTATAAAAGCGTGATCATCCGCATGGACTACGAGTTCGATGGCGGATGGGACCCTTACGGCAACCTGAATGCCATGTCGAACATGCCGGGCAACTTTATTAAAGCCTGGCAGAACATCGTCACCACCGTCCGTAAAACAGTCCATGACCGGGACCCAAACATTAAAGTCAAGTTCCTGTGGAACCCGACCGATGCGAACGTCCAGGTCTCGACTGCCGCCTACTACCCCGGTGATGCGTATGTCGATTATATCGGCTTCGACAACTATGACTCCGACTACTCCGGCATCTACAAAGCCGGTGTGCAGCCTGATGCCGCCACGGAGCAGGCCGCCTGGACGAACTCGGTCGGGAAACGTGTTCAGTGGTTTGCTGATTTTGCATCGGCAGCCGACCCCGGCCACCGAAACGGCTATGTTGCAGGCCGAAGTGTCCCGCTGATTGTCGGCGAATGGGGATTATGGCAGGTCGACCCGAGTGGCCGCCCGGCAGGCGGGGATGACCCGGTCTACATTCAGAACATGTACGATTGGATGTCCAAAAATAACGTCTACATGGAATCCTACTTCGAGACACCGTCCGACGGACGCTCCACGCTCTGGCCCGGCGGCTACCCAGGCATCGGCAGCGGCAACCGTTCCTGGGGGACCTCCGGGTCGCCGTACCCCAAATCCGCCGCGCTTTACCGGAAGCTGTTCGGCAATCCCGTCAAGCCGTTTGCGCCCGCAGCCCCTGCCGGCCTGTCAGCCGCCTCCGGCTTCAAGTATGCGACCCTTAATTGGCAGGCCAGCAGCGCCGACCCGATTGCGACTTATTCGCTCTACCGGGGTACGGAGGCTTCTGATCCAACTAAAACGCCCCTTGCCACCGGCTTAACAGCGACTTCGTACCTGGATAAAGGTCTGAGCAACGGTGTCACCTACTACTACAAAGTCAAAGCCGTCAACAGCGTCGGAGCCAGCGCGTTCTCCAGCGTCGCCAGCGTCAAGCCGTCGATCCCCGCAAATTTCGTTCTGAATGGCGGCTTCGAGTCTGGAGATTTAAGCCCATGGCAGCTTCAAGCCGTCAGCAACGCCGGTGCGTCTTACACCGAAGGCGGCGGCAGTGTCAAGGCCCACTCCGGCAGCCGTCAGTACACCCACTGGGCAAATAGCCCGTATGAAGTCACTCTCTTCCAGAACATCGCCCTGACCAATGGCCCGCACACGGTCAGCGCCTGGGTCAAGAGCAGCGGCGGCCAGGCGGCCTGCCGGATGGAAGTGACTGCCAACGGGGTCAAGAGCGTTTTTCCGATCACGGCCACCGACAATAGCTGGAAACAAATTTCGACCACGGTTAATGTCACTGCCGGGTCTGTGACTGTCGGCTTCTACAGCAAAGCTTCCGCCAATCAATGGCTGAACGTCGATGATGTCGTGGTGAAGTAGTTGTCGCTGAACCCCAAAGACTCGCAGGCCCTGCCCCGGACTATCCAGAGCATGGGCTTGTACCATCCTGATCACGCCGCCTCGATGGGCTTCTTTTTCCTGGCCGCCGCAGCTACGCCGCCCAGCCCGAGCGCCAGCAGCAGGCCGAAGGAGACCGTCGTAGAGGCTTCGGGGACCGGTGCATTGGCCGTGACGCTGATATTGTCGATTGTGTATAGCTCGGGGCGTTCGATACATCAAAGGTCAGAAGCGAGTTGGTCGGATTGCCCGTGACCGTATAGCTGTACTGAGTAAAGCCATCAGAGTCAGGCACGTCGAAGGCCGCGACCGTACTGCCGCCAAACGTCACCGACAGGCTATTCGGCTGGCCTAAATGTCCATCTTCGACCTTCCCAAACTCCGGGGTCTGGGCTGAAAACGTCAGGGTGTACTGCTGCCCCGCAACCACGTTCAAGCTCTGAGAGAGTATGTCAAAATCGGGAAGTTCTGCTCCGAAAGAAGCGGCGTAGCTGCCATTAACGCCGACACGAGGATCGACGGATGTCAAATCTCCACTGACGGTCCAGCCGGTGAAGTCCCCGGTCTCGAAATCGCCGTTTTGCACGAGGTTTTACGCCTGCACAGGAGCTGCCGTCAGGGCGGTGAAGCCCAAACCGGCCAGAGCGCAGACCGTGCTGAGTTTGAGGCAAGGATGAACGACAGAAGAGCGCATAATATCATCTTTCCGTGTACAAGTCGCCGTGTGGCGACAGTCCAGAGGGCACGATTGCATCCTGGACCCAAGGTGCGGCTAACGCTGTCAGAACTCAAGCAAGCTTCCTTGAATTATGTCCTTGCACAAACTATGCCAAGCAAGCATAAATCGTAGGAAAACACAAAATAAAGATTGCCGGTATGATACCGGCAGTCTTTGTTCTTTATATAAGCGCCCCTGTGACAAATTTCACAGGCTCCGTGTGACGCGCTTCCCATCCCTCACCCTCGATCCTGTCTATAATACCAACATCAAACCGAGCCGAGCGCTCCCTGGAGACACCCGATGAACAGCAGCACCCTGACACTCAACGCAAATATCCGCACCAGCAGAATCAAGAGCACTAAGACAGTCACTGCCGCTCAGATGGTCCGTCTCATTACCCGCAAATGGGACATGATCGCCGTCATTGGCCTGATGACATCCAGCGCCGCTTACGGCGTCTTTGCCCTGGCGCATGTGGCGTGATCTTCTTTATTCTGCATCATCTTCATACGCAATAGTACGGGATTTCGCGTCCAAAGCATCGCTGCACGCGACTTTGGCACATTCCCTGCAATAGAGAGATAATGCGGCACTGATGCCGGAACTCATACTTTTTAATCGAAGGACATCTTACCATGAACAGCACACTCACACTCACCGCCAATGTCGTCGGCGCACCTGTCATCAGCGCAAACGTTGTCAAGCCCGCCGCAAAGTCGCTGACGGTTTCTCAGTTGAAGCGCACTCTGGTCCGCAAATGGGACATGCTTGCCGTGATCGGCCTGATGGTATCCAGCGCGGCTTACGGGGTCTTTGCTCTTACTCAGATGACGGGATTTTAGACCACATAGTTGCAGGCAGTAAAAAGGCCAAGGCAAAGAGAAGCCACCGGCGTCATGCCGGTGGCCTTTACTCTGTCAATTCTCTTTGAAGAGCTTAGTTCACACGAACGCAGGCTTCTCGAAACCGAGACTCTTCATTCCAATACTTTTTCCGCTGCGGTGTCGCTGTCTCGATCCATAATTCTTTCGTTTCTGCTGCCGAGCGAACTGTCGTGACCTCTATCCGCTGCCGTGCCTGGGCGTTGCGAGGCTGCCAGATAAACTTATCACCGACTTTGATCTCGCCCTGTAGCAAGCTCATTTCTCCTGTCATTTTTATTCCCCCTTTCCAATGCCTCACTGTTTTCCAGTGCCACAATACTCATCATTCATGCCCTGCCATCAGCGCCAGGGCTGCCAGCGCCGAGCCATGCCGCATCTTTAAGTATGGCAAAATCACTCTCACTCTTGACCCGAAATGATACCAGCTTAGAGAGCGCCGCCTGGATCACAATGCCGACTTGTTCTGCGAAATGCAGTCAATGCGAAAAGGCCACCGGCATCATGCCGGTGGCCTCTCTTCTGTCAACTCTCAGGCATTTTGCGCTTAGGCAGAGGCCGCAGCTTTCTTTTTGCGGGCTGCAACCACTACGCCGCCCATCCCAAACGCCAGCAGCAGGCCGAAGGAGACCGTGGTGGAGGCTTCGGGGACGGCAGCAGGCAAGGAATAGCTTTGTCCGCTGGCAGTGGTGTACGATACGCCCGGTGTTAGAGAATCGATGTAAAAATGAGCTGTATCACCAGCATCGCCTGTGGCGAAAGTTGTGCCCGCATAATCAACTCCGCTGCTGCCGGTCGTTGATCCCAAGTTCCCGAATAGATAAAGCTGTTCGCCAACATATGCCTGGACTGTGCCCTGCACATTGTGGATGTATGTGTCCTGGGAATGATCTGCGAAAGTCACCGATCCCAGGCTGCTCCCTCTTGTAGCATCAGCGTAACTATCCAAGCTGAGATACCCGCCTACATACGCAAAGCTGTAATCATTGCCCAGCGTGATTGTATCATCCGCCACTAAAGTTTGCTGCAAGACAACTGCCGTACCCGCTGCCAGCGTCGCGGAAGTCACAGTTAGAATGTCGCTAAAGTAAGGAGTTGCGATCATCTCGCCGCCTCCTGAACCGGAGGCAGTGTAGTTCGAATAGGTATGCAGTGTGCCGAGAGAGACTGTCGCGTAGCCGAGGATTGCGGCTGAACCACCGTCCGCAGAAATGGATGTCGTCAACTGAGGTGAGGTAAGAGTTGTCTGCATGACTGTAATCGGGTTAAATGGGATAGATTGAACCGGATCATTAGTGTCACCAGAGCCATCTCCAATGTATGCTTGTCCGTTGATGTTATAGCCGACAGAATAACTCTGTGCCGAAGCCGGCAGCATGCAACTAAGACAGGAGAGACCGAAAAGCGAGTAGCCGAAAAAAGGGAGGACGGTACGCGGCAGGGCGGTCATAAGAAGCTGTGAGAAATAGCTCATGAAACTTCCTTTCAGTGTCAGGCGTGCAAAAGATGTGGAAAGAACTTTCAGAAAGTGTATCGGAGCAGGCATAATTGCCATGCAGCAGGGTGAACAATGGGACGCCGGTATATTTGCCACTGCACAAACCATGCCAACCAAGCATATATCGTAGGTAACCACAAATATCTCGAAAATAAAAATACTGCCAGCATCATGCCGGCAGTATTTTTCTCTCTACAAGCGCCCTGCGTGACAAAGTTCACACGCCCTGTGTGACGCGCGTCCCTTCCCCCGTTCTAAATCCTGTCTATAATACCAACATCAAACCGAGCCAAGCTTGACAAAGCCAAGCGCTCTCAGGAGACACGCGATGACCGGCAGCACATTGACACTCAAACTGAACACGAACACCGTCAAGCCAGCTACCAAACCAGTCACTGTTGCTCAGATTGGGCGCACACTCATCCGCAAATGGGACATGATCGCCGTCATTGGCCTGATGACATCCAGCGCCGCTTACGGCGTCTTTGCTCTCGCTCATGTTGCCTGAGCCGGGAAGAGAGTCATGCAGAAAAGGCCATCGAAAAACAAATGTCGATGGCTCTTTTTATGTTTGTCGTGCATTTCGCAAATGAGCAATTAATTTCCTGCGAAACAAAGCGTTTCCAGCTATCGAGCCTGAAGAGATTACCAATCCAATGCTTCCGGTGCGGCAGTGAATAAAAGATTGATTTCCTGATGGTGGTGGAATGTTCGCTGACGCTTCATTTCGTGCCAGACGGTCGGGTGTCGCATTTTTTGCAAAGACAAAGCAATTCGCCGAAGCATTGCCGGAGGTTCACCTTGTGATTTCTGGTCCACATACCGTTTCAATCGATCCTGATAATTCTCGTAGGCTTCTTCGCGTGACGCTGGCAAAACATCTTCCTCATTAAGCTTGAGCAATTTGATTGTGTAGTCCGCTCGTTCCCATTCGCGAGTATCAGGTTTTGAAGTCGGCAGGAAGAAGAACGTCTCGTGCATTTCCAGCATCATGAACGCCATTGGGTTTTCAAGGCGTGGATTGATGAGAAGCGGGTCGCCTGCCGGTGGCGGCTTCCCCTGCTGTTTGACGAACAAAGGTACTTTCAGGTGTGTACCATCTTGATGGGAATAAATATCGCAGATATTAGATTTGGGGCGGTTGCATCGAGTACAGGCATAAAGATAGTTGTCCCAGGAGAAGACGAGTTCCGGGTAGAAATCTTTCGGCCAAATATGTTCAACATCAGTCGCCTGCGAGTCTTCGCAGTAACAGCACCTTTGTGGGCCGGAGCACATTTGTTTCAGGGCGTGGACGACTGGCCTGAAACCTATACTTGGGCGTTTGGCCTCAAAGAGCTGCACTCCCGTTTTAACCTTCTGGGCGTAGGTCTGTTCAGCGTTTACCGTTTTCTGAAGGCCTTCGAGTAAGGTTTGCGTGGTTTCCGGTAGCGATACGTCAGGAAGTCGAATCATTTGACACCGTTCGTCACGGCAGGCAGAGAATGTGCGGCAGTCGGCAACGTGGACCGCAGACTTTCCATCTCCGTTCGCTCGGCCTCCGTAAGATCGCGCATGAGTTCCGCCATGTTGAGTTCCGCCAGCCTCTGTAAGCGCTTCTTGGACTCTTCCGAGCGGGTCGCGCCGGTTCCAAACATATCTGTGCTGTAAGCATCCAAGACATTCCCAAACAGCAGCCGATCCAGGTCAACTCCGGTAACCATGCCTGCTTTTTCATTGCTGCCGGGCTTAGGCAGTCTATAAACTGTCCCGACATCGGCAGCTTGGCAGACGAAAGGGCTATGCGTAGTGACGATAAACTGAATGTACGGGAAATGTTCACGAAACCAGAGGCCAATCTGCCGCTGCCACGAGGGGTGCAGATGGGCGTCCACTTCATCGATCAGCACAACCCCCGGGACAATAACTTTGGTGCAATCGGATGAAAAGATGTTTTGGTTTGGGTAAGTCTTGCCCATTTGACGAATCAGTTCTAAAGTCATGCTCAGAATTGAGCGGTAGCCATCGCTGAGTTCTTCAATTGCGATGTCACATCCGTTTCCATCAACAAACATTACTCCTTTTGACGAGACATTTGCAAGATGTGTGTGGTGCGGCAGAAATCCGTTCTGGTTGATGAAATGCGTCAACCGAAGGAGAAACCTTGCTTCGGGGCTATTGTCTGCTTCCAATTCTCTAAACTTTAGGTCTTGCAGCCACTGAATGCTCTCTGTCAAAGCTACGCTCTCTCCAAAAGCGGAAAGATGTGCTGCCAATTTTGGATTGGAGTAGAAGACTTTCTCAAAATCTTTATCCCCGCCAGTAAAGCGTCTAAATGGACCGTAGGAAGCGCAGAACCACCCACCTTTGTCTGCCCAGATAAAACGGTCAGGGTTGGACCGTGTTTTCATCTTTACCAGTGCAACAGGGCTGTCTTCTCGGCGCATGAGAATAACTCCAGCACTCAGGAAATGCTGAGAGGGAGTTGATCCTTGCCCTGAGAACGAATCATACTTTCCATCTCCAGACAATATTAGCCGTACTGAACCTTGCTGCTGATCTTTCCGAAGCCATTCATTCCAATCCTGCCGCAGTGCTTTTGCTTCTGATGGTCCGACAAGAGCCAAAGCCACGGCACGAATAAAAGAAGACTTACCGGAGCCATTGTCGCCTAATATGACATGCCAGCCTGCGCCACCGGCAGATTCCAAACCTCCATCCCAGAGCGCGTTTTCTATGGATCGAATATTTTGGATTCGAATACGGTTAATATGCATTAAGCCACCGCCTTTCTCTTTAGCATTTCGTCGCTGTTTTTATTTCCGTGTCCGACTAAAAACTCCTCCCAATAGGGAGGGGCTGCTACTCGTTGGGAGGACCAGGCGTTTCCGCTTAGTTCGGCATTTCCACCATCAGCGCCTCAATGGCAGCGGGGGACAGGGCGGAGCTCCAGATCGTGAAGCGGGCGATCTTGCCGGCGAAGCGGTTGTCGTTCCAGGGGCCGGGGGCGGCGATCCGGACGGTGTCGTCGGCGTCTTCCAGGGTGATGGGGGCGGATTTGATCGGCTGGGCGTTTTTGTAGATCGTCAGCGTTTTGCCATCGAACGCCAGCGTGATCATCTGCCACTTGCCCAGGTCAAACGGGACGCCGCTTGGGACATCGACATTGCTGCCCCAGAAACTGATGCTGTCTTTGTACTTGATCAGGAACCGCTCCTGACCACTTGCATCTGAGCCGTCGCCGAAGCCGCCGATCACTGTCAGCTCGGCGGGCTGTTTGTCCATGTAAACGAACTGGTTGATTGTCCACGGGCTTTCCCCCTGGTAAGGAAGCGCGGCGAGATCGTTTTTGACATATCCGTCCTGCTTGCCGTCGAATGTCTGAGTTTCGAGTGTCTGGAAGATCCGCGTGCCGGGCGCGAAGTGCTCTGCCTGCGGTTCCGGGGTGCGGGGAACGATGGGCGGGAACGCATCAGGCTCGTAAAGGACACCGGCGGCATGGGTTTCGCCGACACTGCCCCGAGCTGCAGTTATTGCCATGACCCGGATATTCGGATCGTTCGGGAGTGTGACACTGGTCGCGCCTGCCGGAAGATCGATTGCATATTGGAACAGGTAGCAGAAGCAGTACGGCAGGTCCCCGGTCGGCGCGTGCCGATGGGTGCCGACCCAGGCGATAGGGTCTCGCTTGATAAAGCCGGGGGTCAGCTTCTCGATAGCGTGGACCCGGCCATCCCGGATGTTCTTGACAGCCATGTTCGCCAGCACCAAGCTGCCGTCCCAGTTTGGGTTCGGATAGCCGCTGCCAGGTCCGAAATTGGCGGTGTCGGCAGGGTCGTTGTGGATCACGCGGCTGTACCACTGACCAATAAGCGCCTGCCAGTCCTGCACAGTGAGGGCTGTTTTATGCGTGGTGCCTGCCGCCGAATTGACGGTAAAGACGCCGTGCCGGTCGCCATGCGCCGAGGCCGCCAGCAGGTAAAGCTTGCTGTGGTCACCGGCAGGCAGGGGGATTGTCTGGCCCGCGCAGGCGACCATGTTCTTCCCTGTACTGCTGCCCAGCTTGAACTTGACGCCGCCTGATGTCACTGTCTCCGGCCAAAGTTCACCGGGATAGCTGCCGCCAAGAGTGTCG
>JBPBQB010000086.1:0-27007 GCA_050954545.1 Janthinobacterium lividum
CTGCGCCTCCAGACCTGCCCTTCAGGGCGGGATCGGGTATGTCTCTAAAGAGCGTCAAATCAGCCTGAACGCTTAGCTTGGCAGCGATGCCGTTGCGTGTGACGGCAAGTATGCTTTTCCTTCTGCTGCCGAAGTCTTTCTTCCGGGTGTACCATAGGGACTCAAATCGAGCTGATACCCTGAGATCACCTTAACCTTTTCTTCGCTCTAGTTCTTTTCACTGGGGCGTTAGTAGGAACGTGAAGGACTTTGGCATCTGCCGGCCCTTCGGTATTTTGTAGATACTGCCCTCACCAATAATCCAGCCTTTGTCGTTGATTCCCAGCGCCGATGTCAGTACCCAGCCTCGGGGCAGAGAAAGAGTGCGGTTCAGATCATAAGTCTGACCCTCCTGCCACAAAACCGCATGTGTCGGGCGAGATGACTCCGCGTTCCCGATCTCACCGACAACCTGGCTTCTATTGTTCAGCGCGTAGGCATCGCTTATCTGTCTTGAAAGGTAAGTGAGGCGGCCGTGCTCCCAGATACATGCCTTGCCGTTGTCTTCGGAGACAGAAATGTTTCCGGCGATCTCTCCATGCTCATTGATTGCTGCCGGCTGCATTGCGAGGAGCGTGGTATGACCATCCTGCCAGAGAATGCCCTTGTCCTCGCGTCTGTTATAGCCGCCTGAATCCAGGGTGCCAATGATCTGCCCTCTGTTATTGATGCCTCGCGCAGCGCCGGACCATAATGGCAAAACGTGCCCATTGCGGAACAAAAACGCATGCGTGCCGGCGGCATTCGGCGGCGGAACAGCATCTACGCCGGGCATCGGCGGGTTATAAGCGTAGCTGCCGACAATCCATTCTTTGTCATTGAGACCAAACGCGAGGCCGACACACTGTTCGGGAAATCCGGTTATTTCCTGCATCCTGTCACCCTGCCAGAAGAATGCACGGCATAAAATCCCCGAGTAAGCGCCGCTGAAAGTCAGAAAATTGCCGCCTGAGACCGCTCCATGCACGTTAATAGCTGTCGAAAAAGTGTGATTGCTATTGGTAGGATCTTTCTCTTTCTTGTCTTTTGTTACTGGGGTTTTGTCCAGGATTATTATAGGTTTTCCCTGCTGCCAAACAGCAGCGCGGTCATCGCTGAATCTGCCTGAACGAACAATAGCTTCGCCCGAGATTTGCCCGCTATTGTTGATCCCTCCGCCGGGAAGCCGCGTGTTGTTCAATTCATCGGATCTCTGGAATGTCAGCGGCAGCACGGTCAGCCGATAGTGTGGGGGTACGTCTGCGTCGGCAGCCTGTCCAAGTCCGAGCAGGAGAACGGCGTTTATCACCAACAGTAAGTTAGTCATTTTCATGCTCTCATCCTACCTGTAGACGCTGTCAAAGCACGTTCTTCTCTTGCAACTCGGAACAAAATAGAGTATCATAAACGCAACGAAGAACAACTTTTAGAAACAAGGAGCCTCGCCTGTGGCACTGCTGGAAAAAGAACTGACCAATGACGGTCTTAGTCTCCCGAACGAAAACGAATACCTGATCCGGCGCGACGCCCCGCTGTCGGAAACCGACCCGGCGATCTTTGCCGCCATTCACCAGGAAGAAGGCCGGCAGAACGATAAGCTGGAGCTGATCGCGTCGGAGAATGTCGTGTCTCGCGCCGTCCTCGAAGCGCAAGGCTCCGTGCTGACCAACAAGTACGCGGAAGGCTACCCCGGCAAGCGCTACTACGGCGGCTGTGAATATGTCGACATCGTCGAGCAGCTTGCCATCGACCGAGCGAAAGCGCTGTTTGGCGCAGACCATGTCAATGTCCAGCCCCATAGCGGTGCATCGGCCAACATTGCGGTCTTCACCGCATTTTTGCAGCCCGGCGACACGATTTTAGGGATGCGGCTCGACCAAGGTGGGCATCTGACCCACGGTTCCCCGGTCAACTTTTCCGGCAAGTTCTACAACGCCCAGTTCTACGGCGTCGACCGTGAAACGGGCCGGATCGACTACGACGAATGCGCCCGGGTCGCCCGCGAAGTCAAGCCGAAAATGATCACGTCCGGCGCCTCGGCTTACCCGCGCGAGATCGATTTCCCGCGTCTTCGGGCCATCGCCGATGAAGTCGGCGCTATCTTGTTAGCAGACATCGCACATATCGCCGGGTTAGTCGCTGCCGGTGAGCATCCCAGCCCCGTCGGTTTCGCCCAGGTCGTCACGACGACCACGCACAAGACCCTGCGCGGCCCGCGCGGCGGCATGATCATGTGCGACGAAGAGCACGCGAAAGCCATCGACTCGGCCGTCTTCCCCGGCACCCAGGGCGGACCATTGATGCATGTCATCGCCGCTAAAGCCGTAGCTTTCCACGAAGCGCTTTCGCCGGGCTTTATCGCCTACCAGCAGCAGATCAAGAAGAACGCCAAGGTACTCGCGGCAGGCCTGACATCCCGAGGCTTCACGCTCTTTTCCGGTGGCACCGATAACCATTTAATGCTGGTTGACTTACGCCCGCAAAAGATCACAGGCCGGACTGCTCAAGTCGAGCTGGACAAAGTGAACTTGACCACCAACAAGAACGCCATCCCCTACGACACCGAGAAGCCCTGGGTCACCGGTGGCCTGCGTCTCGGCGCACCCGCCGTCACCACGCGCGGCCTCGGCGAGTCCGAGATGGATGAGATCGCAAGCTGCATCGCCCGCACCCTGACAAACATCGGCGACGCCGCCACCTATGAAGCCGTCCGCCGCGACGTCAAATCTCTCTGTGATCGCTTCCCAGGATGAAGCTATGGCAGAACTGGCACCGTTAAGCCACTATGACAACCTTCTGGCTGCTTTTGGTTTTATTAAGTGTCGGTTCTGCCTGCCATGCCGACCGCGACATCGTATATTCGGCCCGGTATTACACGCTGCCCGGCAGTCATCGAACAAGCCACTTTCACATTTACCGTATCAACCCGGATGGTACGGGCAGAACGCAGCTCACGTTTGGCTTAGACGAAGAGTTTCCTCAATGGTCGGCAGACGGCAATCAGATTACATTCTTTGCCTACCACCAGATGGCACCGTTTGTGACGCTTTGCACAATGGATGCTGACGGCGGCAGAAAGAGAGTGCTGAAAATCCTGCCTCCTGGAATTGAAAGACCTGAACCACCAACTGTCGCAGGTTACAGGCTGGAAGATGTTGATACAGAAAATGCAGCGTCCGAGCGACATATTCTTATCAGCCTTAAAACAGGTCAGCGCCTGACAATTCGCGCCGATGACGATACCTATCCAGAACTGCTGCCGATGCCTGGACGTCACTTGATTTATGCCGACAACAGGCATAATAGCACTGTAGGCACGGATTATGCGTTCTATCGACTCAACCCGGACAATGGAAATCTGCATTATTTGACCGAAGGGCAATTTCTGGCCTGGGCACCGGATGGCTCACACTTTTGTACCGCGCCGGGACGGGACACGACGCCTTATGAGAAGCGCAAGGAGCCATATCCTGTTCAATATTTTGGACAGACCGACGCCAGGTATCGCTCTGTCTGGTTTGCGCCTCTCTATGTTCGCGCAGCGGCAGGCGGTCCGATGAAACAGATTACGCCGCGCTTGTCGTATGTAACGGGAGCCGACTGGCGGAAAGTTAAGTAAGACACAATGCCCCTTTGGAGACTGCCCTGGCTGGCCTTCCTGCTGGCACTCATTCTGAGCTATTTACTGACTCCCATCGTCGGTAAGCTTGCCATGCGCTTTGGCGCAGTCGCCGTGCCGCGTGAGCGGGATGTCCACAAAAAGCCCCTGCCGCGCTGGGGTGGCCTTGCCATGTTCGGTGCGTTTGTCATCACGCTGGGCGTTGTCTACTTCTATCATGCGCTGTTTCATGCTGCGTATCCCTGGACCCATCTTCAGCTTGAGCGCTTTACAGGTGTCCTGACCGCTGCATCCCTGGTCGCTCTGGTGGGGGTTGTCGATGACAAATTCGAAGTCTCTGCAAAGTGGCAGGCCCTGGCTCTAATTGCCGCAGGGCTGATTTTGGTGCTGTTTGACGTGCGGATCGATGGAATCACGAACCCCTTTGCCCCTGTGCCCCTGCATCCGGTCAAAGTGGGCGGCTACGCCCCGAACTGGGTGCCGTTCCCCTTGTGGTTCTCAGCGGCGGCGACCGTGCTCTGGGTCTTCGGCGTCGCCAAGACCGTCGACTTTATCGATGGTCTCGACGGCCTCGCCGCCGGGGTCTGCGCGATCTGTGCCACGACGCTGGCCTTGATGTCGGCAGCGGCAGTCAATCCGCAGTATGAAGTGACAATCATCGCCGCGACTCTGGTCGGAGTCTGTGTCGGCTTTTTGCGCTACAATAAGCACCCAGCCTCAATTATCATGGGAACGGTCGGCGCACAGTTTTTAGGCTTCACGCTGGCCGCGATATCGATTATCGGGACATTTAAAATCGCCGCGACTGTCTCCGTCGCTCTGCCGCTGCTTGTGTTAGGCGTCCCGATCTTCGACGGTATCCGTGTCGTCACCCAGCGTGCCATTGCTCGTACGCCGGCCTATCTGCCCGATAAGACATCGCATATCCATCATATTCTGCTCAAAAAATACGGCGGCTCCCAGCGCCGAGCCGTTTATATGATTTATGCCCTCACCGCCATATGCTGCGCCGTTGCTTTAGTGTTGTTCCGATTGTAAGGAAGGTAGGAACCTCACCCCGGCGCTCCGCGCCGACCCTCTCCTTGGTAAGGAGAGGGTATGATGAAGATTGGAATGAAAGTGGGATAGGATAAAGAAAGGCCAGGGAGGGCGATGACGAATTATTTTAACCGAAGCGAAGTAAAGGATAAGCGTAGGACTTTAAGACAGTCTGAGACTGCGGCGGAGACTTTACTTTGGGAAAGGCTGCGGGATCGGCAAGTGGCCGGCTTGAAGTTTCGCCGCCAGAATAGCGTCGGCGTTTATATTCTGGATTTCTACTGTCCGGCTTGCCATCTGGCAATTGAATTAGATGGAGAAAGCCATGCTTCGCAGGAGGCAAAAGAATATGATGCGGAACGTACAGCGTTTTTGATGACGCTCAGCATTCGCGTCCTGCGCTTTCCAAACGCAGTTGTCTTTACAGACGTTGACTCAGTCATCAGCGCGCGTTGACTCAGTCATCAGCGCGATTATAACTGCCTCCACTCTTTTCTTACCCTCTCCTTAACAAGGAGAGGGTCGGCGCGGAGCGACGGGGTGAGGTTCTTAGCTTCCTATTCTAGCTATTATGCAAAAAGTTCTGTGTGTGTTCGGAACGCGGCCTGATGCCATCAAAATGGCCCCGGTCGTGCTGGAATTGAAACGGCGGACTGCTGAGTTTTCCGTCAAAGTCGCGGTCACGGGTCAGCATCGGTCGATGCTCGATCAGGTGCTGTCGGTCTTTGAGATTGTCCCTGATTACGATCTAGACATCATGACTCAGGGGCAGACACTGTCGCAGGTCACGACTCGGGCATTAAACGGCCTAGACCCGATTTTTGCTGCCGAAAAGCCTGATTGGGTGCTGGCGCAGGGCGATACGACCACGACTTTCGTGGCCGCGCTCGGCGCATTCTACCATCAGGCCAAATTCGGTCATGTCGAAGCCGGGCTGAGAACGGGCAACAGGTATGACCCGTTCCCGGAAGAGATGAACCGGCTTCTGACTACGCGGCTGGCGACTTTGCACTTCCCGCCAACGCCCGAATCAGCGGCCAATCTGAAAGCCGATGGGGTTCAAGAGAGTGTCATCGTTCTGACCGGCAACACGGTCATCGATGCCCTGCTCACAGTCGCCGCTAAGCCCTACACGCCGAGCGATTCCGTTTTAGCCGAAGTTCTAAATGACCCACGCCGCATGATGCTGGTGACGACCCACCGGCGCGAGAACTGGGGTGAACCGATGGCCCGGATCGGGCGGGCAGTCCGGCAGATTGTCGATGCCTTCCCGGACGTCGTCGCGGTCGTGCCCTGGCATCTCAATCCTTTGGTGCGTGAGGCTTTGACACCGTCCCTTGCCGGGCATCCGCGTGTTAAGCTGATCGAGCCGCAGGATTACGTCCCGTTCGTCAAATTAGAGCAGAAAGCGGTGCTCATCTTGACCGATTCGGGCGGTGTTCAGGAAGAAGCGCCCAGTCTCGGCAAGCCGGTTCTTGTCCTGCGTGAAACGACCGAGCGGCCTGAAGGGGTCGCCGCAGGAACGGCAAAGCTTGTCGGCACGGATACAGCGCTGATTATCGCCGAAGCATCGCGCCTGTTGTCAGACCCCGATGCTTACGCGGCGATGGCCCGCGCCGTCTCTCCTTACGGCGATGGTCAGGCAGCCCAGCGCATTGCCGACGCCCTCCTGAAAGCAGGGGCAGAATGAATGTCGTTTCCCGGCGCGAATCGGTACATAGCGCCGAGATCTGGTTCGGACAGTTCTGGAAGCTGCTTGTCCGGCTGGCACTGGTAGTGTTTGCGGTCTACTTTGTCTGGCGTATCCACACTATTCTGATCGATATTATTACGGCGTCGATCCTGGCTTTCGCACTGATTGGGCCAGTCAACTGGCTGTGCCGTTATCGGATTCCGAAGGTTCACCCACGGGCGCAGCGGCTGGGTGCGACCCTGTTTGTCTTCTTAGCGCTGGGCTATTTAGTTTTTGCCGGTGCTTCGCTGATGGTCTCGCCATTTGTGGATCAGGTTCATGGACTGGCAAGCAACCTGCCGCTGTACCAGCACAAGATCGCCCGGTATGCTGCCGTGCTTCAAACAGAGTACGACACTTTGCCGCTCAATCTCAAAGCACTGCTGCACCGCCCTGGCGGAACCAATGGAGATAGCTTTTCCCCACTGCCCTGGATTCAGAATGCGCTTCTCGTGACGGCGTCGGGCCTGGCCCGGATCGTGGACATCATCTTGATCCCGGTGCTGGCATTTTATTTTGTTCTCGACGGTCATGCACTCCGCAACGAGGTTCTCGCCCTGGTTCCGCGCCCGCGCGTCCGTGAGACATTGACTTTGCTGCGCGAATCGTCGGCGATCATGCGGACTTACATCATCGCGCAGCTCTGGCTCTGCGTCATTGCCGGAGCCGTCGTCTATGTCGGTTTGTCTCTGATTCATATGCCTTATGCGCTGATGTTAGGATTGTTGGCAGGAGTGACACGGGCGATCCCGATCATCGGACCCATCATCGGCGGCATCCCTATTGTCCTGCTGGCTGCCGTGCTGCCGTCGAGTCATGGCGGCGGGATTGCGCTGGCACTGAAAGTGCTCATCTTCTTCAGCCTGCTGCATCTTTTCGAGAGCAAGCTGCTGATGCCGAAGTTCATCGGACACCGGATCCATCTGCACGCTGCTGTCGTGATTATTGTTCTCTTGATTGGAGCTGAGTTTTTTGGCCTGCTCGGCATGTTCCTCGCCGCCCCGCTGGCCGCGATTGCTCGGATACTCATCGCCCATTACGTGCTGCGTCCGCGACGTATTGCCCGGTCCGAGCGTCAATCCGCGCCGCCATTGCTGATCAAGACGCAGGGTGAGTAGGCGATGGCGTGAACCGTCCAGAATGCCAAGAAGCCACGGAATAAATTCCGAGGCTGAGAAAAACCCACCGTCCAGAGGACGGAAGAAAGAGCGTGTCGGAGTTGTCTTCATCTTGTGTCGCCTCGACACTGGGCACTTCCGAGCCTCGGAATTTATTCCGTGGCTTCTGCGCTGGTTACATAAGACCAACCGCCAACTACAGGAGATTTCGCTTTTGCCGCCGACTGATAATTACACTCCGTATATCTCCTACTTACAGGCCCTGATTTTGGGCATCGTTCAGGGCATCACCGAGTTCCTGCCCGTATCCAGCACCGCCCATATGCGGATACTGCCTGCACTGCTGAATCACTTCTATCCATCCTGGCCGAACGACACGGGGGCGGCCTTCTCGGCGATTGCTCAACTTGGGCCGATGGTCGGCATTATTGCGTACTTCCGCAAAGATTTGGCCCGCTACCTGGCCGGCCTCGGGCGCAGTCTTCAGAAGGGCAAACTCTTCCCGACTGGGGATCAGGATGCGCGGCTGGCCTGGTACGTCGTCTTCGCGACTGTGCCGATTATCGTCGCCGGCCTCGCACTGGAAAAGCGTATTGACGGCCAGTACCGTAACCTTTACTTTATCGCCGGGGCAATGATTATTCTCGCCCTGATTTTGCTGGCCGCCGAGCTGACCGGAAAACGGACACGGCGGCTGGAAAGCCTGACACTCGGCGAAGCCATCGGGATCGGGCTTGCCCAGGCACTGGCGGTTATTCCCGGAACGTCCCGCTCCGGCGTGACAATCACGACAGGACTATTTTTAGGATTAGAACGTGAAGAGGCCGCCCGGTTCTCGTTTTTGTTAAGTGTCCCGGCCATCACGCTGGCAGGACTCTATAAACTAGGGAAAACTCTCTTCCCAAAAACGCTGGGTGATCCGGCAAGCCTCCACGCGGCGGCTGTGGCTCATGTCCAGACCCCGACACTCAATCAAGTGGCCGGGCCATACATCTTTGCGGCTGTGGTAGCGGGCATCTTCGCGTATATCGTCGTCCGCTGGCTGCTGGATTACTTGAGCGACGAAAAGCATTCGACTATGCCGTTCATTATTTACCGCTTCGCGTTAGGTGTTGCTTTAATATTCTTAGTACATCTGGGCATTATCATGCCGCAATCGCATTAAAACTGGGTGCTGAGGCAGTAGTTCTTGCAGACGGGCGACTGAAGTCGCGGCAACAAGTTAGCAAAACCTGCCTTCTGCACTGGCAACCTGGAAGGCGCAGGTTAATATGGAAGTTCCGTATCAGTCCACGCAGGTGGACTTTGCGCCTTTGTTGCCGCGACTTCAGTCGCCCGCAAAGACTTATAACAAATTACTTAGCATGAAATATTGTTCGGCTTGCCGAAATACCCACTACTTTCGCCGGGGAAATCTGCCGATGATGTAGCAACTCTCTACGATGAGCTACACTCGCGGCAGTGCAAGCGCAATGACGTGCTTCCTTTGTTTCTGTCGTCCGACACTGCAAGGAGAATGAACCATTGTCATTAGAAACTGACCCTACCCTGCGCCGCATGTTCGGTGCACTCATTGAACGTGCTTTTATTCAGACTCTCGGGGTCTACGAATCCCATGTTGCTGACTATTTAGCCACTGTTCTGGCGGATTTCGCCCATATGAACCGGGTCTACAAGCTCAAAGACTTATCGGGCAAACCACTGGAAGAAGTCGCTGAAATGCTGCTTCATGCCGATGTTCGCCTGGCCGCGACCTCGTTCAACCAGGAACGCGAAGTCCACAAGCATATCGGTGACTTCACGCTTTTCTGGGCGGGTGTCTACCCGGAAAGTCTGCCGCGTTTGCAGGCCCAGACCCGGCGCGACCATCTTCTCGATTACGTTCAGCAGGGCCGAAACAGCTACGCCATCGCTGCGTCGCATGATTACGGCGAATATAAACACGAAGCGCCTGTTCTGAAGAAGATTTCCGATGAGTTCGAGCTATGTCTCTACGGGCTGCACAGTGTTCGTCAGCAGATGGATAGTCTCGCACGGGCTGCATGAGATTGGTGGGCTGTGGGTATAAGACCACTATGACAACACTGCAAACACAGCCGTTTGGCCCAAATCAGGTTCCCGTCACGCGCATCGCCCTCGGGTGCATGGGTCTGGCAGGAACCTGGAATCCAGCAGAAGTCGGCCCGGAAAACCGCCGGAACGCGATTGCCGCGTTTGAAGCCGCGCTGGACTCCGGTATCACGTTCTACGACCATGCCGACATCTACGGCGGAACCGCCTGCGAGTCGATCTTCAAAGACTGCCTCGAAGCTGTTCCCGGCAGCCGCGAAAAGATCTTCATCGCCACTAAAGTCGGCATTAGGCGCGGCTACTACGAGCATTCGCCCCAGTACATTCGCGAAAGCATTCATGGTTCGCTGACACGCATGGGCATCGATTATGTGGACCTCTACCAGCTTCACCGCCCCGACCCGCTCAGCCATCCTGCCGAGACAGCCGCCGTGCTGGATGAGCTGGTCGCAGAAGGCTTGATCAAATCGGTCGGTGTCTCGAACTACTATCCGCACCAGACACTGGCTCTCAAAAAGTATCTTCAGGCTCCCATCGTCTCGAACCAGATTTCTATCTCACTTCTGCGGCTTGACCCGATCTACGAAGGCGCTGCCGGCGGCACAGCGTCCAGCGAAGCCGCAGTCGCTGATTCCGGTGATGGCGTTCTGGATCAGTGTCTGGAGCTTGGCATCACGCCTCTGTCCTACAGCCCGCTCGGCGGCGGCTGGCTGTCCGGTAGGCGCGAAGTCCCTGCCGATGCGGATCCGGCAATCGCCCGCACACTGGCGGCATTGCGTGAGCTTGGGCCTGCCTATAACGATGCGACACCCGGCCAATTGGCGCTTGCCTGGCTGCTGGCACATCCGGCCAAGATCATTCCTTTGGTCGGCTCTAACAACCCCGCCCACATCCAGGAAGCTGTCGATGCCGCGTCGATTAGCCTCTCGCGCACGGATTGGTACAAGCTCTGGGTCGCGGCCCGAGGCGTTTCCGTGCCGTAAAAGTGTTGACAAACCCGGCCTGCCTGGGTATAATTGCCGGGTTCGTCAGCAAAATGCCGTTGCCGGATAGATCAATTGGCAGATCGGCACACTCTGAATGTGTAGGTTCTAGGTTCGAGTCCTAGTCTGGCAACTCATAAAGAATCCCCTCGCTTGAACTACAAGCGAGGGGATTTTTGCGTTTATGTTCTCGGCAGCAGCCGCCACACTTGTACCAGTAAAAGAAGGGCGTGACCGGTCCAAAACATAGTGCGGAGCCAGTTGGTGGCGACAAGCCGGGCAATAGCTTGAGTATCAAAGCTGCGGGAGAGCATGTTGTGCAAAGGTAAGGACACAAAGAATGTCACAGCCCAGGTCAGCGCGGCGCAGGCGAAGCCTGCCCAAAGCAGGGGCGGCGAGAGCCAGGCGGGGCTAGTCAGTGCCAGCAGGCCCGATGTCCCCAGTTCGGTCACCATCGCGGGCAGGACGACCAGTGTCATCAGGCGCGTGTGTGCGGCGTGGTAGTCGGCCCACTGAGCCGCGCCGACACGGGCAAAAAGCGGGTAGTGGACAAGCTGCACGGTCCAGATGACGCCCCAGAGGTAAAGTGTCGCCGCGACATCCAGCAGAAACAGCGGGGCAAAAAATGCTTTTGGCACGGAGTTAGATGTTGTTAGGCGTGACCGAGTCGATATGAACCATTTTGCTGTGGCGTCCGATGCGAAAGATGACGACAACGCTCTGACCGGAGCGCGGCTTCCAGTGACTTTCCGGCGGCAGAGCAAAGTAAGCGACATGGCCACCAAATGCCAGGTTGACCCCATTGAACAGGCCGCCACCACCGGTGCTGACCGGCGAGATCTGGATCGCCGTGACTTTGCCGGGCGCGGTCTGGACGGCAGCGCCTGCAAAATCGGTGTGGTCTCGCTCACGCAGCCAGCGGGGCAGGACAGCAAGGAACCCGATGAGAAAGAGCGTGCAGCCGATCAGAACGGCGACCGATTTGGCATCGAATTGAAGAAAACGCCGCCAGTCGACTGGCTCCATTACCGGCAGCTCATCATGCATGAAATCACCCTAAAAACCAGCAGCAAGACAAGCAAAAGCGGCCCGGAGTAATCCGAGCCGCTTCACTGTTTGCGGGCACCGCAGGTTCTGGCGGAGCGTGAGAGATTTGAACTCTCGCGGGCACGAAAGCACCCCTACAGGTTTAGCAAACCCGCCCCTTCAGCCACTTGGGTAACGCTCCCTGTCGGCAGGGAATGAACCAGGTGGTGTCCGCACAGTCATTTTAGCATACGCGGCCAAATAATGCAAGCCGCGCTGTAAAAAACGTCTCAGCAAACTTGTGACAAATGCCGCTTGACACGTCGCGGCAAACGTCGTATACTTCTTATGGCTGCCCGCCAGGCGTGCCGGCAGTGAAAGGAGCGTTGAGATGATTCGGGATGTGGATGAAACTCTGAGTAATTTGCTGTCTGTCGAAATGAGCAAGATTCCCGGCAGCCCCCGCCTCGAAAAAGAGCAGATCACGTTTGACGCGCCTCCTGTCGCCGAAGCCGTTTCGGACAAAAAGCCGCGCCTGAACCTGCATCTGCATAGTGTCAGCGAGAACCGCGCCCTGCGGGAAAGCGGGCTGCGGCTGACACGCAAGCCGGGGGAGAATACGGTCGGTGTCCGACGTGCTCCTATTAATCTTGATCTTTCCTATTTGCTGACGGCTTACGCCGGGAGCGATGCCGCGATGGAGCACCGGCTGCTCTCCGATGCGCTTGGGATTCTGCTGCGCTGCGAAGATGTCCCCGCCGAGTATCTCTCCGGCGTTTTGGAAGGGCCGAGCCTGACCCTGACTGTCGCCCAGCCGGACCATTTGGGGGCTGCCGATCCGTCGGCGCTCTGGCAGGCACTCGGGGGCCGGATGCGGACTGCCCTCAGCCTGGTTGCCACTGCGGAGTATAACCCTTACGAGACACGCTGGACCAAAGTCGTCCGTGAGTTGGTTGTCGGCATCGGAGTCGGCATCCCCCCGCATGGCCCGGGACGTCCGCTGGACCTATCGAGTATCCGGGTCAGCGCCGCCGGTCTCGTGCTTGACCAGGCGGACGAAAAGCCGCTCGAAGGTGTCACTGTCCGCGCAGAAGGCTGGGAAGGCCATGCGACGACTGATGAGCGGGGCTTCTTTTCGCTGCTGAACCTGCCGCCGGGCCCGCGTACTCTCTGCGTTCAAGGGCAATGCTACGCACGGCAGGAATTCCAGACAACTGTCCCGGCTCAGGGCCATCCTGATCAGCTTGAGCCCTGCGTGATCGCTCTGCATCGTCTGAGCGATGCTGATTTAGTCGCAGAAACAGCAGCGAGAACTCTGCTGACGAGAAATAGTCCTGCCGAGGACGCTTCTTCAAACGCTTCTTCCATTTACCATGCCTCGCTTTCTGGGATGCTCCGGCTTGAAGATGGCCGGCCCGCTCCTTATATCTGTGTCCATGCAGGCGGCAAGCAGGCTGTCACCGATGCTGACGGAGTTTACTGTTTTTTTGATCTTCCTGCTGGCCCGCACACAGTCACTGCCGATCTGCCGGAAAGCCGCGCCCAGAACCCGATAAAAGTATCAGAAACCGATAAAAATATCAATTGACAAAGGTTTCAATTCGTGATAAAATGATTTTAGTGTGCTGCCTATAAGTTTCTCCAGCACTTGACTTGCACTACCAAGCTCACTGTAAGACCCGTAGTTCGCCCATATCGCAAGGTTGTATACAGACGGAATCAACACAAAATGGTGTTGTGCCCTAAGAGGGTACAGCGCTGAGTGATCCGAGCAGGTGTCGCAGCGCGTTCGCCCACCTCAACTCGCAAATCTTCTCAATAAACTACCTGAGTGATCGCCTGCGTTCTCCGTGAGGAAATGGCTTGACCATTCTCCTAACTGCGGCGCGGCTGACTGCTGCTGTTCTGTCTTTCGACTGCTGTACCCATATCACAAAGCTGAACCATTACAAGCTGAACTACCATCACAAAGGAGCGTTTCCATGCCAGAGTATCTTGCCCCAGGATTGTTTGTCGAGGAGATCGATAGTGGAAGTAAGCCGATCGAAGGTGTCGGCACCAACACAGCCGCTTTTATCGGCTACGCCAAGAGCGGTCCATTCAACAAACCGACTTTTATCAGTGACTGGACTTCATTTTGCCGGTTATTCGGTGAAGAAGAAAACGCCTATACCGATGCGCTGTGCCAGGAACTCGGCATGACCGTGTCGGAAGTCCGCAAGGCCAAAGATGCCTCCCGTAAAGGCTGGGTCGAATATGCCGGCATCGCGCTTAAAAGCGCCGTGGCCGAAAAGAAGACCACGATCAAGTGGCAGGAATTTCTTCGTAAATATAACGTGCCGCAGAGCAGCCTGCCGTACATCGATGGCACTTATTTGGCTCATGCCGTCAAAGGTTACTACAACAACGGCGGCGGACGAGCGTACATCGTCCGTGTCGCGCATCCCGATGATATGAAGGCGCTGGCCGGCACTGGCAGCAGCACAAACGGCACGGCGACGAAAGCCATCAAGTCTGATCCGATCACTTCTCAGATCACGGCAGGCCCTCTGCTGCTGACGGCGCAGAAGCCGGGCACCGCAGGCAACGACATCAAAGTCGAAGTCGAGCATGTCGGCGACGGCAATGAGTTCCGCCTGAAGATCAGCCAGTCCGACGGCCCAACTGAGACATTCCCGGATAAGCCCACCGGCAAGGCGCTGACACTCGAGTCCGTGTCCGAGCAAATCAACAAGTTCTCCAAGCTGGTCAAACTGGAGATCGCTAAAGATGTCGCGGTCGCCACGGCGGCCCGGCCTGAAGCCAAAGTGTTTGTCCTGGCCGGTGGCCTGGAAGCGTCGGTCGCAACAGACACGCAGCTTGCAAAAGCCTCCGGCACGACTTCTCTTGCCCCGCTCGGCTCTCCTCTGTCCAATGGCCTTTCCAGCCTGCGTCCTGATGACTTTGTCGGTGACTCCGCCCAGCGTACCGGCCTCGGCGGTCTTTCCGCTATCGACGGCGTCAACATGATCTCCATCCCGGACCTCATGGCAGGCCTCTGGAAGCGGGACCGGATCACGGTCGGCGACAAAGAAGAGTTCACCGAGGAAACTCTGGTGCTCGACGATAAGCGCCGCGACGAAATCCTGGCTGCCCAGTCGGCGCTGGTCCAGCACTGCGAGATGGCCGGCTACCGAATGGCGATTGTCGATCCGCTGCCGGGCCTCTCCCCGCAGGAGATGAACGATGTCACCATGGGTGTCAACTGGGGCTGCGAACATGGGCAGGCTGCCATCTACTACCCCTGGATCAAGATCGCCGACCCGGTCAACAAAGGTCAGCAGATCTTCGTCCCGCCGTCCGGCCATATGGCCGGTGTCTGGGCGCGTGTCGGCGGCGAACGCGGTGTCCACAAAGCGCCTGCGAACGAAGCGGTCATGGGCGCGGTCGGCATGGAAGTCCAGATCACCAAAGGCGAACAGGAGATCCTGAACCCGAACGGCATCAACTGTATCCGCTCGTTCCCCGGCACCGGTATCCGTGTCTGGGGCGCACGAACCCTCGCGACTCGCGGCAACCCGTCGTGGAAGTACGTCAATGTCCGCCGCCTCTTCAATTATCTCGAAGAGTCGATGGATCAGAACCTGCAATGGGTTGTCTTCGAGCCCAACGACCAGGACCTCTGGGGCCGGGTGCGCCGCAACATCTCGGCGTTCCTCTACACGTCCTGGAAAGAAGGCATGCTGATGGGCGCGGTGCCGCAGGAAGCGTATTATGTCAAATGCGACTCCGAAACGAACCCGCAGGAGATGATCGATCTCGGACGTATGTATGTCGAGATCGGCATCAACCCGGTCAAGCCTGCTGAGTTCGTCATTGTCCGCATCGGCCAGTGGTCAGGCGGCAGCAGCGCCTCGGAAGCTTAACGTCTATTCAACCCGCCCGGTGACTAAAACGCCGGGCGGGTTTCCCAAACGCAGTGTCGGAAATTGAAAGGACAAAATTATGCCAGCAGAAGTGACCGGAGCCATTAACTTCTATATCGAAGTGGACAGTATCACCGAGGGCTTTTTCAAAGAAGTCTCCGGCGGCGACATCGAAGTGGAAGTGATCGAGCATCGCGGATCGGGCAAGACCGGCGAACAGGTGATCTACAAGATCCCCGGCAACACCAAATACGGCAATATCGTCATGCGCCGGGGCGTTACCGACGACACAAAGCTGCACGATTGGTTCCAGAAGGTTCTGGACAAAGGGGTCGAAGGCAACCGGAAAAACGGTTCGCTGACTGGCTACGACAAGGCCAACAAAGAAGTCTACAAAGTCAACTTCACCAACTCCTGGCCCTGCAAAGCTAAAGGCTTCGCCGTCGATGCCAGCAAGAACGAGTTCACGATGGAAGAGTTCGAGCTGTGTGTCGAGCGTATCACCCGCGCCAAGTAACCTTACGTCTAGGCAAGAGATAACGGAAATAAGCAACGCATGAATAAACCCGCAAAGACCGGCGGCCTCCAGACTGAGTTCGACTTCACGCTGCCCCGTGGCTTCGTGGATGAACAGGGAACGCTCCATAAAAAAGGCAAAATGCGCCTGGCGACGGCCATGGACGAGATTTCCCCGCTGCGCGACCCGCGTGTCCGGGCCAATCAAGCCTACCTGGTCATTATTCTGCTGGCGCGTGTCATTACCCAGCTTGGCACTGTCGAGACCATCGATACCGGCGTGGTGGAAAACCTGTTCTCGGCTGATTTAGCCTTTTTGCAGGACTTCTACCGCAAGATCAACGAGCTGACTTCCGACGATGAGCCGGAGGACGGCGAGGCGGGGGAATAGTCCGCTACCCCTCAGATCGGCTGTATGAGGAGGTAGCGTACATCGCCTACCACTTCCACTGGCCCCTCGACGACGTTCTTAATTTAGAGCACGCCGAGCGGCACAAATGGATGGAAGAGATCAGCAAGATCAACAAGCGACTCTCCGGGGGCGACTGACGAAGCACGGCAACCGCCGCACTCCCGTCGTCCCCCTTTTGCCTTTTGTGGCATAGCAAGCTTTTTCGTAAATCTTAAGAGAAAGGAGGTGAAATAAACAAACATGAACACAAAAGAGATTGCTCTTGATACCGGAATTGCGGCAGCCACGGTTATTGCCCCCGGCCTTGTGGCGGCAGTTGGCATCGGCTATGTCGGCGCTAAAGCCCTTAATCAAGGTCAGGCCATACTGGATCACCACTCCGTTCCCAAAGATGGTAAAGCCCATTTCGGCGGCGGACTGACATACAATATTTTGCATAAATATAAAAAGTTGGGTTGGCTGGCTGGGCTGCAGGATAAGTATGATCAAAAAAATGAAGCTGGCGCAAAATTCGAATACGATACCGCAGTGAGTGACTACCAAGGCCTGGAGAAATCGCCTTTGCTGGACGTCTGGGGAACAATGTGTCTTAGCGGTTCAGAAATTCTTGATGCAGGTTCAAATTTCGCTTCTTTAATGAGCTTCGCCATGGAATTGCTGGGTGTCGCTGCGATTGCCGCCGCGTTTGGGACATTGGGCGCTACCGCTCCTATCGGCATCGGAGTTGAAGAAATGGGGAAGACCTTTAGTCTCCTTTCTGATGGCTTAGGTGTGAGAGCAGAGATGGCGAAGATGGAGTATCTCAATTACCAGGCGGCAAAAGTAGGTGCGAAAGCGTCGCCCGAAAAAGACGATGTTCTCAAACAGATGGAAGAAACCAATACAGATGCCCTGGGAACTGTTGCGAAATCCGTCATAGACGTCATCAGCTTTATTGGCATCCCGAAAACACTCAATGTCGCCAAACTGAAAAAATCCGCATCTTCCCTCGGTCGCATGCCGGGCTGGATCAAGAAAGCAGAAAGTTTCAGTGCACACGCCACAGGTCCTTTGCTCAAATTTGTCGGACGCATGAAGCCGTGGCTGTCCAGCATGAAAAAGCTTCTTGTATCTGCCTACAAGATCGAAGAGTGGACAAGGAAAATATTGGACGCTTATGGTAATGCAAAAAAGTTTTTAGTGAACACCGGAAATCTGGCAAAGCAGATCGGTCATGGTGCCGGAACTGCTTACAGTGCCTTGAAGCGCCTGGATACAAAGGCTATCGGCTTTGTCAAGCATGAGCTGAGCGATGCAAAATCTTTCGGTGCAAGCCTCTGGCACATGGCTGGGAATAAAGCGTCCGCATTTGCTCATTTTATGGGAAACAAAGCGCAGGCTGCCGTGCAGGGGATGCTGCCGCATTTCGGCGGGGACGGCACAAAGCCATTAATGGCTTCGTCTACGCCGGGCGACAATCCCAAATCTGTGGCCGATGGCGGCATGACAGGGCCGTTTTACCCGAAGCTCTGGGCCGGACGCACGCATAAGACTACTGAGAGCGCACTCAATGACTCCAGCAATGTCGCCGTGTATGTCAACGGTGTCCAGACTCCCCTGGATCGGCATATCAAAGCGGCGCAGGAACTGGCTCAGCAGATCGGTAAACCGGTCGTTGGCATCTACAACGCTTCCGGGACACCGGCACAAGATTTCGGGCAGTCCGCCACCGATAAGTCCGGCATTCTCGGCCTAGGCAAGCGCAACGCGGCCATCAATACTCTGGCAAAGGTGATCGGTCTGCACGGCAGCCCCACGACAAAAAATGGAGGATTGGACCTGTATGCCCATTCTCAGGGCAGTATCATCGTTTCGGAAGCGATCCATCAGGCAAAAGGCGCGGGGCATGATGTGCGCGGCGTGGACGTCACCACGTTCGGTAACGCCGCCTGGTCCCGGCCCGCAGGGGTGCGCGGCTACCACAATTACGCCTATGATTCCGATCCCATCGCCACAATGCTTGGCTCGACTTCCGCAATAGGGGCATTGCTGCGAACTCCTTTCAATCACTCAAACCCACTCAACCCGGTTATGGGCGGACAAGGAATGGTGTCCACAGCCGATGACACGTTCACACTGCATCACCGGGGTGCTGGGGCCAGGCCGCATGGAGTCATTCCCGATGATGATTCGGACAACCAAGATTCGTACATCAAATCGCTGCTGAAATTTCGGGCGAAAGAACAAGCAGTTCGCAAAAATTTGACATCGCTCGGGCCGACCGGTGGGGCATTGGCGGGGGAAGCCCTGAACCGTGCGATGGTCACGCGCTCCCTCGAAGCCACAGGGTTCGCCCTCGCCAAAGGCGCAGGCGGGGCGGCTGCCGGTCAGACAGAGCGCGGTTACAATGCCGCTTCCGGCATAGTCGGGCGTGGTTACGAGAGTGCCTCTCATCTTTTTCAGGCGGGTTACGAAAAAGCGGAGCATATGGTTCAGCAGGGCTATGCCGGGGCAAGCCATGCCGTCGGTGGTGCCTACTCCGAAGGGGCGGATGCAGTCGCCTCTAAATATGGTCAGTTCGACAAGGGGATTCGCCATCTCCCGTCCATGTCCGGACTTCCGCCGAACGCTATTTGGGGCGCACTCGATCAGGGAGTCCGCAAAAGCGGTACTGGTCTTGATAGTGGCCTGCGCGGCAAAGGAGTCTCTCTCGATCACACTCTGAAGGGTCTAGGCCGAACGACGGATAAACGTCTGCGTCGGAACGTGGTCGCGGCGGACGATACTTTGCGCTTGGGCGGGAAATCACTGGACCATGGCTTGCGACGGATGGGAACCGGCGTCACCCAGCCCGGGAAGTCCGGTGCAGACGCCGTCGATGATTATTTTGATTCCACCAATGTCCTTCAGCGCAAGGGAAAGGGAACCGGCGACCACCCTGATGTCAACCCTGCCGCTCTGCGCTCAAAACTTCGCAAGCAGAGCGCCGGTTTTGCCCCGGACACCGGCATACGCACCCAGCTCAGCAAGCATTTAGGCTTCGATCCTGTCAATGCACGGCTGCACAATGATCCGGTTTCCGCTGAGGCTGCCCGCACCCTCCATGCCGAAGCGTTTACTATCGGCAATGATATTTTCTTTGGAGAGGGCAAGTTCGACCCGCATACGCCCCAAGGCCTCGGGCTGATTGCCCATGAGCTGACCCACGTCGGCCAGCAGACCGGGACGACCGGCAATAAAACAAGCTTCTATTCGGAAGCCGGCGGCGACCAAATGGAACGCGACGCACAGCAGACAGGGGCTCATGTACTCGCAAACGCCGGCAGCCGCAACGGGCTGTTTATCGAAGATTACGTCCGTGAATACGAAGGCGAAGTCTCGCTCTCCAACCAGCAGCGCCTTGACCGGATTTCCGTGAGGGCTCTCGAAGCAGCCAGAAAATTGCTCGGCAAGCATGGCCTCACCGGTATCAAAGCGGATGCATTAGAAGTCGAGATCGAGATCAATCTGAGCGAAATGAGTGATGCTAAGGCTGCAAAGGTGTGGGCAGAAGCGATTATTGAGGTCGTCAGCAAGCAGAAATCATCCCGTACCGGCAGTCACACCGATGCGATTCAGCGAGACGATACACCGCCAGGCCCAGTGCCGGAGCCCAAAGGAACGAGCCAGCAGACAATCAATGTCAACTGGAACACGGCTCAGACGAACTGGCCGTCGGCGCTCAAAAATACGCAGGCCCTGCAGGCGCCGCCGCCTGGCGATGATGACGGACCCAGCCCGGATAAACCTGGCCCGCTTTTCATGATGCAGGGGGCGATCGGCTGGCAGCTTCAGTACAGTGATCCTAAATCAGACAAGACACAAACGGCTCAGGACCAGTTCGCGTTTCAGTTAGTTCGCTCGTTTCATCCGTATAGCCCAAGCGGCCTAGAGCTTGCGGGCGGTGTTCAGGGCGGCCTGATTACGGGGATCAATCCGACCAAGCAATGGGGATGGACAGTGCAGCCGTACATGCAGGCTGCGATCGCCGACATCTATTCGCCGGGACGGTGGCATCTGCTCTCGCCCTATGTTCAGTTCGGATTAGGGTTTAACGCGCCGGTTCCGGGCAGCAAAGACAGTTCATCGACTGCCATGAGCCTGGCCCTCGGAAATACGTTCGGCTTCGATCTGATCGCCAATCGGCTGACCGGCATCGCACAGGTACAGACCCAGGGGGCTTATACGTTTGGGTCAGGCGACCAGTCGCCGTTTTCCGGCAACGTCTCGGTTCTGCTGGGCATTCAAGGCTCTCTGCCCTTTGACACTGCTCCGCCGCTGAGTGGTGTCCAGCGCAGTCCTCTGCCGGGGGCTAAACCGGACACCGGGACCTACGAGCACGCCGCAGTTGCCATGGAACAGGCCGTCGCGCAGGGGAAGTCAGTGCATTCTGCGATGGGCAAGAAATTCGGAGTGGCCGGTTCGGCTACCGCCCCGATTATGGTCCAGCGCAGCCCCGAAGATCAACCACATGCCAGTCCGGTCTGGCATGTGCCGTTTGAGCTCGGCGATGCTGCCGACCATGCGAAAGCCGCACTGATGCTCGTGCAGATGCTGGGCAAATTCGAGGAGCTAAAAGACACGCTGCCGGACGACGATTCGCAGAAGCAGATCAAAGCGCAGCAGGACTTCCTGATGAGCCAAGCGCAGAAGATGACTTCCGGCGAAGGCGCACTGACTCAGGACGAAGTCAATCAGCTGGCAATCGGAACCGGGCTTGTCAAAGCGCAGTACGATGTGCTTTTAGAGACGATGAAAGCCAGAGTGGTCAGTCTGCTGTCACAGATGTTCACTGCTGTCCCGGAAGACCCGCAGGTGACCGCAGGCCGGGAAGCAGATTTAGCCGAAGCCCTGCACGATGCCTACCAGAAAACTACTGTCACAGACCGCGTCAAGCAGATCAGCGCCGTGCTGACCAGCATGAAAGAATACGACAGCCAGGCCGGGGACATGGCGGGGAAAGCGAAACAAGGCGCAGACCTTCTGGGCATGGTCAAGACTGCCAAGAAGCTGGAAGGCGTCAACAAACTACTGGGTCAAGCGAAAGATTATCTTGGGAAATCTTTAGATGTTCTGGATAAAGCCGGCTCGGTATTGACACTGCTGGGGGCAGACAATCAGCTTGCGGGCGATGGAGCCAATACTATCAGTCGAGCCCGTGCCGGCTTCGAGCTTGTCGATTGGACTGTCGGAAAGCTGGCAAGTGAGGTTCCTATTGTGGGTGCCTTATGGACCGACTACTACAAGCCGGCGATTGACGCCTGCCTGAAGGGCATTGAGAAGCTGCTGCCGCAGGTGGATTACAGTGAGCGGATGACAAACTATTTGATGTGGGCGGGGAATGCCGAAGCCTGGAAACGCGGCAGTAATATCGCACCGCTGCTGCCGAGCGATCCTCTCACATTAAGTCATTTTCCCGGTGGTCAGCCCGTTCTCGATCTTATGTTCCAGCTTGTCAACGAGGGTGACCCGAAGATGACACCAGCCGCACAGACCTTCTTTATCAAGCAGCACACGCTGTTCAGCGCGGCAGGCATCGGCGAGATCGCCATCCAAAGCAACTGGCACCTGCTCAGTCCTTCGACCTATGGAGACCCGGACTCGGCACCCAATCTTCTGCCCTGGCTGCAGAAAAACAAAGATACGGTCTGGGCGATGCTTTATGGCAGTATCCCGCATACATGTCGTTAGAGATAAGCAGGAAAAGGAAACGAGAAGCTTATGCCGGTCCATATTAAACATCTGCGCTGCCGGGTGACAGTCAAAAGCAAGGGGCATGATGCGCCTGTCACTCATCATCCGTCCGGGCCGAGCCAGCCATCTCTTAAGTTTGCATTGGCCGCTCCCGCGCCCCGTGCCGAGGCAAGCCAGCCGGAGCCGATACAGGCTGTGCAGACCGCCGCCGGAAAGCCGGGCGAGGCAAAAACGACGGAAGCCGCATCGGAAGCGAAGAAAGCCGATCCGCGCGTTGTCGCTGACCGGGTGTATGACTTGATGAAGCAGGAAATCACGTTAGCCCGCCAGCGCGGCGGAAGCGGGCGTCGAGGTTAGACGTCTATCAGGAAACCAGAAGGGGATATGTCATGGCGGCTTTAGAATCCGACAGTATCGATAAAGTACGCAACGCAAGTCTGCAAAGAGACCCGTACACGCAGCTTCGCTTTGCTATCGAGATCGACCAAGTCGCCGTGGCTTTGTTTACGGAGTGCTCGGCGCTGAGCATCGAGACCGAAACGCTGGAGTACCAGGAAGGCGGCGTCAACACCTACACGCACAAGCTGCCGACCCGTACCAAATACGGCAATATCACGCTGAAACGGGGGCTGGACGATACGCAGGAGCTTTATCAGTGGTACCTGAACAATATCAACGGCCAGATTACCCGCCGGAACCTGTCGATCATCATGTATGACATTTTAGGAAAATCCGTCCGCCGCTGGGATTTAATGGGCGCATATCCCTGCAAGTGGACCGGCTCGGACCTGCGCGTCGACTCCGGCGGCATTGCGATAGAAACCATTGAGCTTGCCCATTCCGGCTTGATCCCAAGCGGCCCGTCGAAAAGTGAATCTCTGAGTGGCAAAGGCCGCTGAACCGTAAGACCATGATACTTTCTTCTGATAAATTGCAGGCGCTGGACGATCTGCCCGCCCCCGCGTCACTGGACCGCATTGTCCGCTTCCTCAGCGATCTTGGGCAGCAGGGGAACGCGCCTCTGGGCGAGTCGGGCCGGTCGGCACAGGCATTCGCCGCGTCTCTGACTGGTGGAAATGAAGTGAGCTTCAGTGCCCGTCAGACCTCCGGCTGGGTCGCGATCCTCATGGACCGCTATCAGATCAAGATCGGCGAGGTCCAGGAGTTTGCTCTCTGGTTCGTCCAGCGTCAGGAGATACTTTCCGAGACGGAAGATTCAATCGAGCCTGCTCCGGCCTCCGATCCCGCGCGGGCACTGCTGCCTGACTTCGCATTAGCGCGTCCGCCTGCACTTTCGGAATCTGAGCCGCGCACCGCCTCGCTGCGGTATTTGCCTGCCGCCGCGTCCGGCATGGCGCTGGCCTTGCCTGCCGACGCCGAACCGCAAATGCTGCTGGCAGACACACCGGATGATGCTCCTACCCGCATGACACGGCGTAAATCGCTTTCCACTCGGAATGCCTCGCGCTCACGCCGCACCGAACGGTCCCCCGCACTCCCTGAAGGTGAAGAAGCATCGGAGCCGGAAGCGCTGGAAGAGGACGTTCCTGCACCGCGCCGATCCTTCCGCTTGAAACCGAACATGGTGACACGCCCGGCGTTTGTCACGAATGTCGGCCTGTTTGGAATGCTGGCCGGTCTCAGTATCGCACCTGCTTCGGCTTCCGGCATGAACGTGCCTGCAATGGCACTTGCCTCGGCGGCATCCTCCCCAATGCCTGGGTTTGGCCCGCCCCCCGGCTCTCTGCATGCGTTTGGGGCACCTGTTGCGCCCATTGCGCCCTCTGTTGCGCTGCCTTTCGCGCCTACGTTCACGCCGATGCTGCCGGCCACGCCCCTGTCTCCGGCCCCCATCTGGCTTGGGGTACCGGCCCCACCGGCAGCCGCCGTCCCCGAACCGGGAACTATCGACAACTTGCCTGCCCTGCCGCCTGCTGACCGTTTCGCGCCGCAGTCCCTGCCGTTGACTCCTCCGGCTTCGCAGTTACCGACACCGGTTTCCCCATTCACCCTGCTGCCGCCGCCCTTGTCATCCCAGGCCCTGCCGCTGGTGTCCCAGGCTTTGCCGCTGGTGTCCCAGGCTTTGCCGTTGGTATCCCAGGCCCTGCCGCTGGTGTCCCAGGCTACAGCTTCCTCGGCTGGTTTGCCTGCGCCGGACTCCGCGCCGTCCGCTTTTCAGTCCCCGTCTACTGTGCCCAATATCAGTTCTACGCTTGCCCCTTTACCTCTCGCGCTTGGGTCTGTGCCTAGTGCATTGCTGATGCCGAGTAGGTTGTCATCGGCTTTGCCGGAGACTATGGCTGCTTCGCCTCCCTCTGCCACAAAGTCAAATCCTGCAGCAGATATGGGTGCAGCACGACCTGCCCCCGCTTACTCTGGGGCTCTTACGGGACTTGCCGCAGGCAGCGCGGCTCTTTCGCTGGCGGATCGCCTGCGTGCTCCGCAGCCAATGACGGCGGCTAGAATAGAGATTCCGAGCGCTTATCAATCGCCTCAGCTTCTGTCTCTTGGCAGTGCCGCGCGGCAAAACGCGGCGGCTCAGGGAGAAGACACGGCCGCGCAGGACGATGTGGATCTGCCTGTTCCGGCAGCGCCGAACGTGACTCCGGAAATGGGGCAGATGACCCTGCTGGCTCCCCCCCTGCAAGTGGCGTCTGCCCAGGCGGAGCGGAGCGGGATTGCGGCGTCGATGGACTGGACAACCCTGGCGGGCGGCGCTGGACCGCTCGATGAAGGAGGACTGGCCCATCTCAAACAAGCCCTTCCCGACCAGGCCAGCATCCTTTACCCGGCCCTACCGGTCGGCAGCTTGACCCCCGGCGCGGTGAACCTGCCGCTGTCGGCTCCCCTCGTCCAGTCCCTGCTCCACAAAGGGTACGGCAGCGCTACCCTCGGTGCGGCGACCCAGGCAGCAAGTATGGCTGCCTCTTTAGGCGGCGGCAAACCGGCGTCCGCCCCGCTTTCCGCACAGATAATCCCTTCTAAGAGTCCCGCCGGCACTTCTTTCGGTGTGACAGGACACGCAGGCGAGACACAGGGCGGGGCGGGAGCACTGGCAGAAGCCGGGAAAGCACAGGCCACGCGCGGCGGTGTCATGGACTTTCTCGGTATGCCAGTACGCCTGGCCCCGAGCCTCGGCGCTGGAACCGACTTGACCCGCGAAACCACAGCCCGGAACTCGGTCAAAGGCCCAGGACAGCCGCCACAGCCTCTGCGCCCGGAACAGTTCGCCCCCCTGCGAAATCGCCTGTTTCCCGCGTTCCAGAGCATGACGGTTGAGCCGGACAAAGCCGCCTGGCAAAAGGCGGCTCCCGCCCTCGGCCTGCGCGACGGCAAAGCGACCACTGTGCTTTCCCCGGATGCCCGCCTGCCGCTCCAGACCCTGACTTCCCCGCAGCCTCCGTCTCGAAGCCGTCCGTCACTTTCCTCGCCCGCTGCTCACGCGCCCGGCGGACCCCTTTCACCGTCTTTGCTTGCGCCCCCTCTGCGTTCCCTGCTGGGACAGCAGCCTTCCCTGACAGCGGGCAAGGTACTAAAGAGCGCATTTCCATCCGTGCCTGGGCTGAAGTCGATTGGGGCCGCGAAGTCTGATTTGCTGAAGCACCCCATCGGGGCAGTCCCCAGTTTGTTATCTCATGCGCCGGGTCATTACGCGCCTGCACTCGGGCATTCGGCTCGCACACCAAGCCTGACGGCACACGGTTCCAGCCTTGCCGGGATACTGCCGAACCATCAGCCTTTCGGTCTGAAGCCCGGCGGGATTTCGCACCCTGCCGGACTGTCTCACCCTGCCGGACTGCCGGGGGTTGTCTCGCACGGTCGGCCTGCTGCGATTGGACAATCCCATTTCCCATCGCACTTGCGCACCACGCCGCATTTTACAACTACTGCGCCGCATCTGTCATCGGCCTCAGTGCCGCATTTGTCACCGAATTTCGGTCATCGGCCTGCACGACTGATTCATCCGTCAGTTCCACGAGTCTTCTCAGCCCCCGGTGGCTTAGGGCATAGCTTCAGCTCAAGTCATGGCATCAACTCGGGGCATCGCACTGGTTCGAGCCTTTATCCTGCTGTACATTCCGGGCGACCTCTCAGAGCAGCCTCCTCTGTTCCTGTTCTTGGGGATAGCCTTCATTCCGTTACTCACCCGGCCGGAGTATTCTCCAAGGCACCCGGCCACTTGCCGTCCCATTTGCCGTTTGCCCCACGCAGTTTCGCCATCCCCGGTGAGTCGCCAAAGACTTCTCCCTCTCCGGCACGGAAGTTTCCGACTGTGGTCAGCGCACCCGCGTTTCTGAACGGGCAAAGGCAATGGAACCTGGGCGGACATAACGCGCCATCGCCGGTACTGGCAATGCCCGGACACCCTGGCGCACCGAAGCAGTTTATGCCGTCTCGGCTGGTGCATTCACCGGTCAGCCCTGCGTCCGGCGTTTCTCTCAGTCCGCGTTCTGCCGGTCTTACGCCTTCCGGCGGGCACCGGTCTGTTCCAAAGCTGGCCGGAGGCTTCGGAAGAACCGTGCCGTCGATGTCTCTGGCTCCGCGCTTAACCCGGCATCAGACCGCCGATATGGGGGCGGATTCGACTCTGGCTGTTCAGCGGTCATCCCGTCCGACACAGACCGCTCCTGCCCAAAAGCAGGCTGCCCCGGCCCGCACTGCCGCCCCTTCCGGGCCAAACGGCGCGGCAGCCGGGGAAGTCAATGCCATGGCGAACGAAGTTTGGTCCCTGCTCAAACGCCGACTGGCGACCGAAGCCGAGCGGCATGGGCGCTGGTGATGAGTAAAAGGTTATTTGGATGGGTGATGGAAACTTTTGCGGAGCGGGCGACTGAAGTCGCGGCAACAAAGCGCAAAG
>JBPBQB010000091.1:0-26943 GCA_050954545.1 Janthinobacterium lividum
CCTGCTTCAAGCAGGTCCTTCATCGCGAGAATTGACAAATCGTAGCTCCTTCGTGTGTTTGCGTCCCCGCCGATCATCCGCCCCTGCGACCTATTTCCCGGCGTTTTACCATGAGAATAATAGGCACAGCGCAAGGTACGTCCCGGCGAGTGTGGATTGGAATTTCCGCCCGAGAAGTATACCACAAACGGCGGGGTGGATTCAAGTTCTGTGAGACATTTTCAGAACCCACCTCCTTGCTTTGTTCGTTCCTCACTTCGCAGGGGTCCTCCCGAAACGGGAGGACGAGGAGTAAGTGCAGGATGAAGAGGCCAGTGACGTAAATAGAGGCGTGTCCTAACCTCTTCGTCCTCCCGTTTCGGGAGGACCCCTGCGAAGTGAGGAACGAACAAAGCAAGGAGGTGGGTTACAGCACAAAGCTGAACGAATAGAAGAACCGCGTTCGGGGCTTGCCGTGAAGCAATGGCACTTCCAGGCCAATGGAATTACTTTCGTCAAGACGGAACGACGGCGCAATCGCCAGCCCGTGCGTGGTCAGTTGTCCGTCCAAAGAATAGCGGGCACCGGGGCCGACCGTGATCGCCTGATAGGCGACAACCGGGCTGACCCCTTCCTGACCGCCGAATAAGAGGCCGATCTTGATAGTCGGTGCGGGCAGTGATTTAGGAGCAGTAAAGGGTGTATTGTCTAATCCAAAGCGGGAGCGAACGAACCGGACCCCAATCGCCTCGATGCGCTTCTCGGCGAAGACCGTCCCGTAGTGCCCAGTGTTGATCCAGACAATCGGAGCGCCGCCAAGCGCATTGGCAAGGTGATGGGCTTGTTTCGGATTGACAAAGACATCGAAGCGGCCATTGAATAGCAGAGCATTCTTCGGATCAAGTCCGGCAAGCCAGTTTGTCGGCTCAATAGGCGCATAATCCCGCTTGATCGAGTCAAACGTCACACCGTGGTACAGCAGGCTCGGACGCAGACCGTAGGTGATGAAGCTGTCATAGACTAAATCGGAGACATCCGCGCCGCCGACAATAGTCACCAGCACCCTTGCCCGGTGATCCACACCGGCGATCAGCGGTGCCAAAATGCCGCCGAGACTGATTCCGGCGACGCCCATCCGTGTGGGATCGATGTCAGGACGGCTTTGCAGCCAGTCCAGTGCCCGGCGGTTGTCCAGCACCGCCTGACGCACGGCGGCGACTGTCTGATGCGTGTCCCCGGACAGCAGCTCGACATCCTCCACACGCGGCAGGATACGCCGGTTGTAGCTGTACGGCTGGACGACCAGAAACGCCGCGACCCCGCCCCGAGCCAGCGACGCGCACAGCACAAACTCATTGGACAATTCCACCGGCAGCCATTCATGCTCCACCAGCATGACCGGGTGGGGGCCGGGCGTACTCGGCAGAAACAAAAATCCAGTGACTAGATTGTTGACCGGGTAGGGAGTCACAACCGGGCTGGGATAGGTCACCCTCAGCACCTGAATACCCCCACCGACCTCCGCCATCGTCTTCGTGTCCACGGTCTGGGTCACGGCAAACGGGGCCTTCGCGTCGTAATCGTAAAAATGTGGATCGACCGGCGTCGGCTGTGGCGCAGCAAACGCCGTTGACGCCAGCACAAGCATCGCCAAAACCACTAGATGCATACCCCCGACATGCGCGGCGATGCGCGGAATAACTTTCTTTATCACGAACTCCCTACGAAAAGCAGTGGCCTAGTATACCCGTGCCCGACGCAGATTATTCTCCAAAAGCTTGACAGACCGCTTATTCCGGTGCTATACTCGTAGGTCATCTTTTGAGAAATAACAGTTCGAGATAATTCCAATTCAGGGAGCGTGATTTAACCATGGCGAAAGTATGTGACATCAGCGGGCGGAAGGCCCAGGCAGGACGCTGGACGCGCCACCCGCACTCCGGTTCGTGGGCGCACCGTGCCCCTCAGAAGGCACGCCGCTTTGAAGTGAACCTTCAGACCGTGACCATCCAGACCCCGAAGGGCAAGAAGAAGATCAAGGTCGCCGCCCGGATGCTCAGCTCCCGGAACTTCCTGGCAATCGTCGCCGGTCAGAAGCAGCTGCCGGCGCATCTGCTCAAGTAAGACAATTGGTAAGTAAAAAGCGGGTGCAGGAGACAATCTCCTGCGCCCGCTTTTTTGCGTTGCTGCTCTTTGAATATTTAAGAGATCAGTCTGTCATATTCTGCATGCGTCCCAATCCAGAACCAGACAATACCCTCCGGCTTCTCCGTGCCCAATGCCCGATAATGTTCCCCAACACGCACTGACCAAAGCTCTTTTCGTTTGCCGACTTTCTTAAAATGCAGCGAAGCATGATAAGGATCAGATTTGAGCAGATCGTAATTCTTGTCAGCTAACTCTTGTATTGACTGGGGCAACTGCTGATAATGCTGCCAGAAACGCGGGAGGGTCAGATGATTCATAAAGGCCGGGCCAGACCTGCTTCGTATTCTCGGTCTACTCCTGCTAAAATCGTATCAAGGCGGCCTGCTTCCAAGTCATCCTCAATTTGCTGATCCCAAAGCTGAGCATGATGTTCGGCAAGCCATGACATAAGTTCGGTTACTTCTTTTACCGGCAATTGAATAATTGCGCTTTCAATTTCTTTGACACTCATAAGGTTTTCCTACATTTTGCCGCGTCCTCGAAGAGGACATATTGCACTTCTAAAGCCTGGTACTTCCAACGCTGAACAACTTGTTCCTAGAGCCTGTTATGGACTTTGATGCCTGCATAGGGCTTGAAAGCCCCGCACAGCACTCGAATTAGCATTCTTGAGCCGCCCCCTGCATTTATGGGAAGATCGAAAGCAAGCAAGCTGATAGGCTTTATCAATACAAATGCACCGTTGCTTTTACAAAGTGCATAACAGGCTCTAGTTGCCAGACGACTGGTGAGGAAGTCTCTTGTCTCAACCCCAGTGTAGTAGTCTCCATACAGCAATGAATGCCGCTTCAACTTGATCTTTCAGCGCAGAGACATCTTGTTTTATGTTTTCAAACGCTTCTCCGAAGGTCGGTGATGCTAATCAGGAGGTATGATCTGTATAGATTTCGGCTTAGGATATTATCTCCTACGTTCGCTTATTTGTGCTATCTGTATCAGCCGCCGTTCTCGGCAGGCCATCGCGCCATTGGCTTTTGTGCTGCCGAACGTATCTGGCGTACTATGACAGACGCAGGATCATCAGCAGTCGCCGCGTGGACAGTAAACAGGATGCGCCAAACAGAGCGTCCCCAGCGATAAAGCAGGACCCGAAGGACTGGGCCAGAATGCTTCTTTTGGTAGAAGCGATTTTCGGAAGACTCCAAGCAGCGCTCTGGAAGGGTTGCTAGAGAGGATACCTCTGCTCGAAAGCCAGCCATCCACTCTTCCGCAGACTCCAGACTTACAGATTTTTCGATATATTTGTAGATGGTGTCTACCTGTATTGAGGCAGGTTCGGATATGCGGATGGTATAGATGGGAATTTCGTCAGGAGTATTTGCTATGACTGGCCTGATTTCGTCCTGCTGTCCCGGACACCCTTTGCATAGTCCGAAAGCCTCTCATCCAGTGCTTCCAGCGTAATCCAGCGTCCAGCGGCCATCGCTTCAACGCTTTCGTCAAGCCCCGCCAGCGTTTCGCTGAGTTCCGCCTCTGCCTCCGCGAGTGCCTGCTGCAACAGGTCTTCATGGAGTTCGGCAGGTTCCAATCCGCGCCCTTCTGCAACCGTTCGCAGCCGGATTTCGGTTTCAGGAGCCAATGTTAATGTCATCTGTTTCTCCTCAAGGACAATGTTATCCTTTAGTCATCTCCAGCTTTAGAATACCATAGTGACGTCGATTTAGGCGCGTAAATCTGGCACTGGAAGTGCCTGTCTATTCAAAAGCACAAAGTCACTCCGTGACCAAACGCCAATAAACTTCGGCTTATCTTTCGTCCGAGAAGCGGACATTCTGCACTTTTATAGCCCGGCACTTCCAGGGATAGCGACCTAACGAGACTTTGCTTCCTGCAAAACAGAAATCTAAATCTTTGGAGTGGGCGGCCAAATCTCGGACTCGGTGAATTTTACTTCTGCATGGTTCTTCTGAACTGGGAGCCAGTTCCCTGCTTTTCCTATCGGCGTCAGACATAGGCCTACGAGCGCAACTATCGATCCGCATAGGAACAGAACGACTCCCGGCCCGGAAGTCGGTATCAAAAGGTAAGCAAAATGATGGCGCCGAAGTGGTATGAAGGCATTCAGAAGCACACTAGCGGACACCAAGCCAACTCCTGAGATGCTTACAGAGGCCGCGAGCAAGTCTCGTAAACTCCGTCGTGGGACTGTACGTATCAGACCGATGACAGCACCCATTGTCATAAGTAATAAAAGTAGACCCCCGGCCAGACAACCATAAAAGTGGAATTGAGCTATTTGGCTAGTTGCTGAATGTGCTAATTGATGTGCCCCCATATGCTGTTGCCCTTATTCCTTCGACCGCTTCTCGGAGGGGCGTCTTCGCCAGTCTGGAGGCAGGAGTTGCTCTAATGTGTCGTCAATGGTGATGATGCCTTGGAGGCAGCCTTCGCTGTTGACGACGGGGAGGGCGAGGAGTTTGTAGCGCTCGAATTTGTGGGCGACTTCTTCGACATTGGCGTCAAGCTGGACGCTGCGGACTTTGGAGCGCATGAAGTCGGCGACGCGGGTTTCGGGCTGGGCGACGATCAGGTCGCGCAGGGTGATGACGCCGACAAGTTTTTCTTCCAGATCGATCACGTACACGTAGTAGGTGATCTCGGCTTCAGGCTCCAGAGCGCGGAGCTGTTCAATGGTCTGCTGGGCGGTCATCTCCTGCGAGATGGCGACATACTCGTTGGTCATCATGCCGCCGGCGGTTTCGTCGTGGTACTCTAACAGCTCTTCGACATCTTCCCGGTCGTCGGCGTCCATGTGGCCTAATAGCTGTTCCCGGTGCGCTCGGTCCATGTCCCCGAGGACGTCGGCGGCTTCGTCGGCGGGCATCTCTTCCAGAATGTCGGCGGCAAGCTCGGCGTCCATCTGCTGAAGGGCCTGCACCTGCACGGCATCGTCGGCTTCCGCGAGGGCATCGGCGGCGGTTTCCAGATCGAGGCCTTCGAGAACGTCCCGGCGGTGAGCCGGGTCCATCTGGTTCAGAATGTCTCCGATGTCGGCGGGGTGCAGCTTCGCGATCTTTTCGTGGGAGACTTTGAGCTTCAGCGGCTCCCCGGCGTTGTGGGTCGGCAGGGATTCGACATCGTTCCAGGCAATCAGCGAGTCAGACGCCGCGCCGAGGTGCAGCGCTCGGCTGACACTGTTCAAGATGCGGTCCATGCCCATGCGCCGCAGGAGGCCCCGGACGCCGGGGTCGACACCGATCAACGCCAGCCGGCCGTTCGGCAGCTTTTCCAGCCGTATATCGTTGACCCGGACAACCCGGTAGTCGTGGACATCGACAATCTGCTTGTCGAGCACATCCCGGACAAGCGAAAAGTCCAGGGCGTTGATCTGGTACGGCTGAATCTGGGTCACGGGCCGGCTCAGGCGGAAATCGCGGCCTTCCATGCCAATTGCGAGGCCGTCCCAGGGCACGAACAGCGCTCCATCCTCGGTTTTGACCTGGTAGGCCGCGACAAGCGGCAGGGGTTCACCGGGTGTCACGACCACTTCGGTCAGCTTTCCAAACCGTTCGCCTTCGGTATCGTCGACAGTTTTGCCGATCAGTTGAGTCAAATATTCCATCAGAAATAATTATACCTGAGTGCCGCAAAGTTATTGTGTTCGGGGCTGGAAACTCTCATTTAACAGTAACGCGGACAGTCACAGGGGCCGAGGTCGGGGGATAGCAGGAGGTGGCATTGCAGCCCTGGTACGACACTGATCCAGTCAGCATCTTCATGCCTGGGGCGGCGGCTTTGGTCACGGTGAACGGGATCGAGAGTGTCGCCTGTCCCATATACACAAGCAGCGGCTTGGGCGAATAAGAGACTTTGACCAGCTTCGCCGCCGGGTAATGCGCTGGTCCAAACTGGACTCCTGACACTGGCTGAACGGTGAATACTGTGGCGATATAGTCAGGATCATTCGGCTTATTGGCGTTGATATGGTAATTCGGCTTGACAGAGACTGTCACAAATAAGACACCCTTGCCACCACGAACAACAGACGCGGGCTTCGAGACGGCGCTGACTGTGGCAATTTTAGGCCCGCCGGACTGAGCCGATGTCGAAAGTGGAGCAAGCAGCAAACCAGCGCCTACGACTGGCAGAATATAAAGCAGCATTATTTTGTTCATGGTGTCCTTAACCGTTTGGAGGCGGCACAAAGTTCCGCTGCCGACACATGCAACTACTTTGAAACATTCCAATGCCTACGGCGTAACACTTCTGAATGAATGCGGAAATCCCCGTCGAAAAGAAGGAAACTACGGCAATGACTATTGGAGATGTCCTGGCAGTGATTGCGGGCCTCACGGCGATAGGCGCAGCATGGGCGGCGACCATTCTCCTATTCGCGCTGGCGTTTCCGAAGCGAGCGTTAGCGGCTCAGACGAGGATGACGGCCTCACCGGGAGCCTGCCTTGTGCAAGGGCTTGGCGTTGTTGTGGTCGGCGTCGTGCTGGCGCTGATCTGCTGGAACGCGGCGGCAGGGCCGATCCGTTTGCTGGCGGGAGTGATCGCCGGGGGTATCGGCCTGGCGGCGGCGGTCGGCAGTGCGGGTGCCGTGCGGCTGTTAGGAGAGCGGATCGACAGCGTCGGAACGCCGATGAACGCCTTTGGGAGTCTGACTCGGGCTTCGATCTTGTATGTCATGGCAGGATTTCTGCCGGTCATCGGCTGGTTTTTGATCCTGCCCGGTGCGCTGCTACTGTCCGTCGGCAGCGTGGTGGGTTCACTGGTTCCTGTTCGCGCCAAGCTTTCACAGCGTCCAGCAGAGATCGAGGTTACTGCATGAAAACAACGCGCCGTCAATTGCTGGGGGTGGGGGCCGCTGCGCTCACCGCCGGTCTGCTGTCCGGCTGCGAGAGCCTGGAACAGCGAATGACGCATGAAGTGCTGCCGGCAAATACGTTCCCGCTGGCAGATTTGCCGAACACTTCGCCTGCACTGCGTCTTCTCAATCGTGCGGCTTATGGCCCACGTCCGGGCGATGTCGCCCGTGTGAGCCAATTAGGATTGACGGCCTATGTCGAGCAGCAGCTTAGCCCGGAGACGCTTGAGGAAGACAGCCTACTGACCTGGCGGCTTGGCAGTATTGCGGATACTCTAACCCCGGACCCCGGATTGCTGTTCGATGAAAACGACGGATTGCTGGTAGATGCCCTGCGTCAGTCGTCCATATTGCGTGCGGTCTACAGCAGCCGGCAATTGCAGGAGCGCATGGTCGAGTTCTGGACAGACCACTTTAATATCTATGCGTTTAAGGGGCAGGGGCCGCAGCTCAAAGTGGTCGATGACCATGAGACTATCCGCAAATATGCGCTGGGCCGGTTCCGGGACCTGCTGGGAGCATCCGCCCGCTCGGCAGCCATGCTGGGCTATCTGGACAATACCGCTAATCTCAAAGGTATCCCAAACGAGAACTACGCCCGTGAGCTGATGGAACTGCACACGCTCGGTGTCCACGGCGGCTACTCCCAGCGCGATGTTCAGGAAGTGGCTCGGTGCCTGACCGGCTGGACATCAGAAAAGCACTGGCACCGAGGGCGATTTCTCTTTGATGATTCGGCGCATGACACAGGTGTCAAGCACGTTCTTGGAAATACAATCCCAGATCACGGCGCAGGGGACGGGGAACGAGTGCTCGATATTTTAGCTGCTCATCCCTCGACAGCCCGGCACCTGGCGACAAAGCTCTGCCGGCATTTTATCGGTGCCGCTAGCGAACAGCAGGTCTCGTCGCTTTCAAGCGTGTATCGGGAGACTGACGGCGACATCAAAGCGATGCTCCGGTCTCTGCTGACTTCTGCAAACTTGGCTGACGCACCGCCTATCCTGAAACGGCCTTACGATTACGCGGTCAGTGCGCTGCGAGTCTTCAACTGCGACACTGACGGCGGTATTGGCGTTCAAGAACATCTAGCCCGAATGGGTCAGCCGCTGTTCGCCTGGCCCATGCCCGACGGCTTCCCGGATGCGGCGAAAGCCTGGACGGGAACACTGATCCCACGCTGGAACTATGCGCTGGGCCTGGCTGGGGGAACGATCTCGAACACGACCTTAGACACAGCCACGCTCATCAAAGCAGGGCAGCAAGCGGGGCTTGGGCCACACGATACGCTGCTGGAGCTGGCCTTTTCGTGCCCTGCCGCCCATCCTTCTGTCTCTTGTTTACAAGTGAGCGATGCGTCGTCCGTTCCTACTCGCGAATATGCAGCGACGCTGCTTATGTCCCCGGCTTTTCAATGGCGCTGAGCTGAACAACAAAGAAGTCGGGCGACTAAAGTCGCGGCAACAAGGGCACAAAGTCCGCCTTCGCGGACTCATATAGAATCCAATCCAGAACCTCTGTGTTAACCTGCGCCTTCCAGGTTGCCAGTGCAGAAGGCAGGTTTTGCGAACTTGTTGCCGCGACTTCAGTCGCCTGCTATCTACCCGTTACGTAAAGGAACCAAGAAAATCCAGACAACACGCCGGGGATTATTTGCGCTGGGGGTCCTTTCTGCCCTGGGCTGGGCATCTGGCAGGGGCCATGCGTTGGGTAGTATTGCGATCCGACCAAATTCGCATGGGCCGGTGGGGGATGTGCTTGTTTCTATCTTCCTGCGGGGCGGGGTCGATGGTCTGAGCCTCATCGTGCCGCATGGCGATGATGATTACTACCGGCTTCGGCCTACGCTTGCACTGGCCCGGCCAAGTGACAGACGCACGAAATCGACAGAGCGCGTGCTGGATTTAGACGGCTTCTTCGGGCTGCATCCCGCACTTGCCCCGCTGTGGCCGCTTCAGGAGGCCGGGCAGCTTGCGATTGTCCACGCCTGCGGTTCAGGGGATCAGACACGCTCTCATTTTGAGGCGATGGCGACCATGGAGCGCGGAGTCCAGCAGGAAACCGGACCGGCAAGCGGCTGGCTGGCGCGGCATCTGGAAACCGCGCCATGGAATAATCCGTCACCGCTTCGGGCAGTGGCTCTTGGAAGCATACTCCCTCAAACACTGAGCGGTGCAAGCCAGACGACTACTCTGAGCACCGTCGCCGACCTGCGGCTTCAGTCACCGTTCGGCGGAAGCACGGCCCGGTTCGAGCGGACTTTGGCCCAGCAGTATTCAGCGGGTGCCCTGGCGGAAGCGGGGCAGGAGGCGCTTTCCATGCTGAAGACATTGAACCATTTGCCGACCGACACGTCTCACATCGGACATTATCCAAATGACGATCTGAGCGAGGGATTGCGTCAGGTTTCCCTGCTGATTAAAAGCGGAGTCGGGCTGGAAGCAGCTTGCCTTGACCATGCCGGGTATGATACTCATGTGGCCCAGGGAACCAGTCAAGGGATTTTAGCAGGCCGCCTGCAAAGCCTGTCTTCGGCACTGGCCGCGTTCGCCGCCGATCTAGGGCCGGAGCATTGGAATCGAACGACTGTGGTCGTGATGTCGGAGTTTGGACGACGTGCGGCAGAAAACAGCGGCCTCGGCACCGATCATGGCCGGGCCGGCGCGATGCTGGTGCTGGGCGGTCATGTGGTCGGCGGGCGGGTGCATGGCCTCTGGCCGGGCCTCGGGGCAAATCAATTGGAAGGGCCGGGAGATTTGAAAGTGACTACCGATTACCGGGCGGTTCTTGCCGAGATCATCACGCATCGACTGAAGAACCCAAATGCATCGGCTATCTTTCCGGGTCTCGAATTAGCCGGAAACAAAGGAGCTGGGATTGGCCTCGTTCATGTCTGAACTGACATATTCTTCCGGGCTGTTCACGGGAATGGCAAGCAGTGACCGGGACGCCGTTAGCGATGAAGTGCTGGCAGAGCGTGTCCGCGTCTCTGGTGACAGGGCTGCATTCACAGTGCTAGTGACACGTTACCGGGTCCGGTTGGTCGCGCTGGCCCGGCGGATGCTGGCCGCGCGAAGTGCCGAAGAAGCAGAAGACGTGGCTCAAGAGACGTTCGTGGCTGCCTATGAAAAACGGGCAAGCTTTCAGCGCGGTCAGCCCTTCCGACCCTGGCTGTACCGGATCGCGGTCAATCGCTGTCTCGACCGTCTCCGTGTACAAGGACGTCATCCGGCAGTGCTGGACTGGGACAAAGTCCCGGAACCGTCAGGCCCTGAAAGTGACCCGCTCGACCTGTTACTTGCTTCGGAAGGCGAACGGCTCCTGGAAACCGCAGTCGCTGCTCTGCCACCGAAGCTGAGGGCCGTATTTTTGCTGCGTCATCTCGACGCACTTTCCTATGATGAGATCGCGGCGGCCACGGGTGTTCCGGTCAGCACCGTCAAGACCCATCTGTTCCGCGCCCGTACTCAGCTACGAGCGGCGCTTTCGGAGTATCTGGACCGATGACTTGCCAATTTGCCGAAGCCAATATCCAAAAAAGTCTGGATGGAATGCTGTCACAAAGCGACCGTCAAGCGCTGGACAGTCATCTGGAATCCTGTGCTGCTTGTCGGCAAGAGCTGGAGGCACAGCGGCGTCTGTCGCATCTGGCGGATCGCTGGATCAGCCGTTCGCTTGCCCGCTCCGACCCCGGCGAAGCATTCAATGCCTCTGTTCTGTCTCGCCTGGAAACTAATTCTAAACCCTCCTGGCTGAACTTCGGGCTGCCCCTGATGGTTACAATGCTGCTGCTGGCGGCACTGGTTTTCTTGCCTGGAATGCCGCATGTCGGCGATGGCGCAGTGGCGCAGACACTGCACCGTCTGCCGCTCTGGCTACTGTCAAGCTTGTCGTCACTCCCTGGTGACACTCTGACACTGATTCGTCTGCCGCAAGCCAACCTGCTGCCGTCCTGGACCGGCGCTCTGCTGCTGGCTGTAATTGTCCTGAACAGTGCTTTCTGCATTCACGCCCGGCAGTTGGCGCTGCGAAGGAGCCTGTCATAAACCCCTCCGATCCTCTGAGAATATTTTACGCTGGACCTGGCCTGGTTTTCCTTCTGACCGGCTGCCTGATGGTGCTGGCGCTGACATCACTTCTGGTAGGCCGTCTTGGAGTGCTGATACGGCTGGGAACACGGGCCGCGACGCGTTTGGAGACTAGCCGGATTATTCCAACGCTCTGGGGCCTTGCGGCGGGCCTGCTGTTTTTTCTGCTGGCGGCAATCCTTTTCAATAGTCACACGTTTGCATTGCTTGGCTTCTTAGTACTCGCGGCTGGTCTGGCGCTTGCGGGACTGGGCTTGGCAGTCGTCGCGCTATCGGTCGGAACACGTTTGAGCGAGGCGTTTGATTTGCTCGAAACGGAGAATCTCAGCGGTCTGCGGCTTGGACTTTGGTCACTTGGATTGGCTGCTGGTGTCCCGTTTGCAGGTTGGCTGTTCGCTCTGTTGCTGCTGGCTTCGGGGATTGGGGCTGTTTTGGAAGCATTGATCGCAAACAAAGTGCTGACGAACAATGATAAAGGCAGCTAATCCCATTCCCGTGTCACTCCATAACGGTCGAAGATCAGATCGGCACTCAGAAGTATACAGCCTGACGTGATTGCTGTCGCCGCAATCAGGCGATCAAATGGGTCTTTATGGTGGTGCTCCATTTTGGTAAGCAGATGGATGGCAGGAACCGTAATCGGAATAATTTCAATTCCCTGAGCTTCAACCAGCCGCTGCAGGGCGAGCACATCTCCCGGTAAATCCCACTTTCCAAGACTGACTTTAATGCCGATCTCCCAGAACGAAGCAATACTCACCTGAGCAGACGTCTGTGCATCCTCCAGGATAGCTTTCACGCGGGCAGGGAGTTCAGGCATATCCCAAGCAAACCACACAAGTGTATGTGTGTCCATCAAAGCTTCACTCAACGATAATCCTCAAATACATCGTCCAAGTTTGTATCAAGAAGAGCGTTGGGATCGACACCTTTAAAGAGATGCTTTGCAAACCCTGCCTTTGCCCCGCGACGCTGTGCCGTCAGCTTCTCATACTCCGTCGGAGAAATCACGACTGCAACGGCTTGTCCGGCACTCAGGATCGTTACAGGGCCATGGGTTGCTTGGCTCCAAAGTTTCCCGATGTTATTACGTGCTTCTGTCGCATTGATAGTAATCATTATCCTGCTCCTTTACTTATTTTAGCACATTGTACAAACGTTTGACTGCATGCAGTCTCACATCATACCAAAAAGCGATTTGGCGGTGGCTGTGGTTACAGTCGCAACTTCCTCCAGAGAGAGGTTTTTAACGGCGGCGACTGTTTCGGCGACTGCCGGTAAGTAGGAAGGCTCATTGCGGCGTCCGCGCTTGAACTGTGGGGCGAGATAGGGACAGTCCGTTTCGAGAAGCAGGCGCTCCATCGGTGCGTAGGCAATAGCTTCGCGGACAGCTTCGGACTTCTTGAAGGTCGCGACACCGCCGATGCCTAAATAACAGCCTGCGTCGAGGCAGAGGCGGGCGGCGTCCGTGTTTCCTGTAAAGCAGTGCATGACAATAGGGGCAGGGGTTTGGGAAGTCTTGAGGACAGCCAGAACGTCTTCAAGCGCGTCCCGGTTATGAATGATCAATGGCAGGGTAGGGCGCAATGTTTGGGCGAACGCGATCTGGGCCGCAAACACTTCCCTCTGCTGCTCATGCGGCACTGTTTCCCAGTGATAGTCTAAGCCGATCTCTCCGTAAGCCGCGACTTTGTCTGCGCTGCTAGTGTAAAGAGCGGCCATTTCTTCCAATGTCTCAGCCGACCATTCGGCGGCTGACTCGGGGTGGATGCCAATGGCCGCATATATTCCCGCGTTCTGGGCCGCGATCTCAGTGGCGCGTCTGCTGCTGGCACGGTCATAACCGATGCAGAGCAGCCGGGTGACACCGACGGCGTCCGCTCGGTCTCGTGCTTCCTGCCAATCCTGGGTAAAATCTTCGTGGTTGAGATGACAATGCGTATCGGTAAACTCAGTCATAATAACAGTATAACACGCAGGACTGTCCTCTTTGTGCTATACTTACAGAAATGTACTGCGGACGGGATTGGGGAGACAAAAATTCACGTGGCGCTTGTACGTCCTGCTTCCATCACCACTAATTTAAATCGCCTGCGCGGCCTAGCCCGCTGTGACCGGCGCACGAAAGCCCTGATCAAGCGTCTTCGCCCTGGCGACATCGCGGTCATCGACCACGCCGACCTGGATGCGCTGGCTGCCCGTGCTCTGGCTGATGCTCAGGTTAGCGCTGTGGTAAACGCCCAGCCGTTTATCAGCGGCAAGTACCCTAATCGCGGCCCGGCGGTTCTGGCTGCCGCACATATTCCTCTGTTTCAGCTTTCAGACCCGTCCCGCTATCCCCGCCTGCGCGAAGGCTCCTGGTTGGTCGTCGATGAAGGTGCTGGGCTGTACCAGAACGACACTTTCGTCGGTACACTCCTTGCCTGGGATGAAGCGCGGATTGCCGAAGCAACGACAGAAGCCCGTAAGAACCTTGGTGCAGAGCTTGAAAAGTTTGCCCGGAACACGCTTCAGTACCTCGATGCCGATAAAGACCTGCTGCTCGATCCGACCGATGTTCCGGTCCTGCGGCGTGTCAAGCTGTCCGGGCGTCATGCCCTGGTTGTCGTGCGCGGGGAAGGCTATAAAGATGATCTGGCGCTGATGCGTGGCTACTTGAATGACTACAAGCCCATCGTGATCGCGGTCGACGGCGGGGCAGACGCGCTTTTGGGAATAGGACATCGCCCGGACATTATTCTGGGCGATATGGACAGCATCTCCGATGCCGCTTTGCGTTCGGGGGCGCAGCTCATTGTCCATGCTTACAAGAACGGCGATGCTCCGGGCATGGAGCGGGTCAAAGCGCTGGGCCTGGAAGCGGATTTGTTCGCCGTGCCTGGAACTAGCGAAGATGCCGCTCTGCTGCTGGCGTATGAACACGGAGCAGATCTGATCGTCGCACTTGGCACGCATTCCAATCTCGAAGACTTTCTGGACAAGGGCCGGGCGGGTATGGCGAGCACCTATCTCGTTCGGCTGAAAGTCGGGCCGCGATTGGTGGATGCTCGCGGCGTCTTCAAGCTGTACCAGCCGCGCCCGCCGTTTATCGCCCATATCGCACTTCTTCTATCGTTCCTGTTCTCGGTGATCGTTCTGCTGCGCTTCTCGCCGATGTGGGAGAACCTGGCGGCTCTGTTTCATATCTGGTGGCGTCTTCATGCTTGATGCTCGTTACCATCTTTACTATTCCATCGTCATTTTCTTGATGCTCGGGATTGGCATTCTGATCGGAGCATCCTTGTATGGGCCGGTCCAAGTCCACCAGCAAAATCAAGCCGTCCAAAAGCTGGCATCGGAAACAAACACTGTCGTCCAGCAGCGAAACGAGATTCAAGGCCGTCTGGATAACGACGAGCAGGCGCTGGCGTCTTTGAGGCCACTGCTGGTCCATGGAAAGCTCCTTGGAAAACGGATTGTCTTGATTCAGACAGGGGATTATGCGGATGGTACTCAGTCTGCAAACCAATGTCTTGAAGATGCCGGCGCGACTGTGACGGCGACTGTTGTTCTTACAGAGCAGTGGAGCGTACTGAGCACGAAGCAGCGGGCGGCTCTTGCTTCCATTTCCGATACGCCGGAACCGGCGGCTCAGGACAAAGCTCTGCTGGCGTCCCTCGCCTCAGTTCTCGTCCACGGGACACTTATCGAGCCGTCCGGGGCCACTGTCCTGACAAAGCTTCAGCAGATTGGGCTCATGACACTTTCAGGCGATCTTTCGCAGCCCTGCATGTTGTTTGTGCTGGTAGGAGGCGGCAGTGGCGATACTTCCGACAATGCTCCCGATGCAGGTCTGCTGGAGGGGTTCAAAGCCCTGCCAGGCAATGTCACTGTGGCAGGGTGTGAACCATCCTCAGCAGTGGCCTCTTCCATTTCTGTGTACCAATCTTTCGGCATCGCGACAGTTGACTGTATCGACTTGCCTTTAGGTCAGATTGCTCTCCCTCTTGCTCTGCGCGGTGAACTGGGTGACTATGGAATCAAAGCGACTGCCAAGCAGCGGCTGCCCGACTCGCTGACGGGAGCATCCGCTCCATGATCTTACGCCCTAGCGTCTGCGCTTTAATTCCTGCCTGCAATGAAGCCGAACGGATCGCGGTCACGATTGCAGCGCTCAAAGTCCGACCTGAGATTACGGAGATCGTCGTGTTGGACGACGGCTCAGTCGACGGCACGGCAGACCTGGCCCGAGCCGCCGGCGCGACTCTGGTGCTGACCGGCAAAAACGGCGGCAAAGGCGCGGCACTTGCCGCGGCTTATGCTGCCGCCCGCGAGCGTGCGGAAATATTTCTACTTTTAGATGCCGATTTAGGCTCCTCAGCCGGAGAAGCCGTCAAGCTGCTTCCGCCGATCTTTGCCGACACTGCTGACATGACTATCGGAATGCTCCCGCCGGACCCGGAGTTCGCGGCTTTGGGGCAATCCGGCGGACAAGGCTTCGTGGTTCGGCTGGCACGCTGGGGAATCGTTCGCCGCACTAGCCGGACCTTTCAGCAGCCCCTGTCGGGGCAGCGGGCCGTTCGCCGCGAAATCCTAAACGCACTTGGTGGACAATTCGCGCCGGGTTTTGGCGTCGAAGTCGATTTGACGATACGTGCCCTGCAAGCCGGGTTCCGCGTTCTCGAAATGGAAACTGATTTCCGCCATAAAGTCACCGGCGGCGACTGGGCAAGTCTTCAGCACCGTGCCCGTCAGTTCCGCGATGTTGCCCGAATTGTCTTTGCACCGCTGCCGTAATCCGCAATTAAGAAGGCGCGAGGGAGTAAACTCCACTCGCTACAATAGTGTCGTCCTTCGGACGATAAGATAGCAGAGCCTAGCATTGATTGCTCTTTCGTCCGAAGGACGACATCAACCAGCGAGTGGAGTTTACTCCCTCGCGTCCATCTCACTTTTGTCTATCCGCTATGTCTCTTCAAGCTAAAACCTATTTAAACCTGTTGGCCGGCGCACTCGCCGGGTTTCTAGCCTGGGTCCTCACCGACCTTACGGGCTGGTTTGCAGACATCTTCCAGCCCCATTATGTTGTACGTGAAGGCCTGTTTAACGATCCCAAATATCTGTTCTATGGTGTCATTTTCGGTTTGCTGCTTGGCTTGCTCCTGGCATTGGTCGATTCACTTTCACTTGAGACCCACCGAAGGCAAGTACAGGTATTGACTCTCGGTGCCGGTATTGGAGCATTGGCCGGATGGATCGGATTGGCGTTGGGCCAAATGGTTTATAGCTCAATTTATAAGCTGACGGGTTTGCCACCTGATGCATCGCCAGCGACGCCTGGGCAATTCTTTGTCCTGCTTGTTGGAAGGGCATTCGGCTATGCGCTGATTGGCTGTATCGTAGGCACCGCTCAGGGAATCGTGAATCGTTCGGCAGTGATTGCCCGGCAGGGAGCGTTCGGCGGTCTGATTGGAGGTTTTCTCGGTGGGGCCGTCTACCAAATAGCAAATGGTCTTGGCTTTCCTTCTTCCTTCAGCCGCCTCCTAGCCCTGGCCGCAACAGGAGCACTGGCCGGGTTCTTTGTCGGGCTGGTGCAGAACATATTAAAACAGGCGTGGATACGGGTCGTCTTGGGCCGGAACGAAGGCAAAGAATATCTGATCTCGAAGCCTGTCACGACCATCGGACGGAGCGAGCTTGCGGACATCGGTTTATTTGGTGACCCGAGCATTGCCCCGACCCATGCTGCGATTGAGTCACTGCCTGCTCAGAACCGGCATCGCCTGCGGGCTGTCATGGAGGCTGGGAAGCGTGGGGCCGAGTATGCACCTCCGCTCGTCAACGGTCAGCCGGTTGCTGGAGAACAGTGGCTGGTGGACGGGGACACGCTGCAGATCGGTAAGCGGACTCTGCTGTTTCAGGAGAAAGCGACGCGCAAAGGGTCTGTGTCTGCTCCGCCTGCGCCTCGCCCTGCATTCTCCGCCGGAGAGGGAGGGTCTGCGCCGCCGTCGCGTTATATCGGCGAAGAACTGGCGTCGGAACCGGCCCAGCGTCCGTCGCTGACTACGCCTGCCGATGTGATCGACCAGATGGGCGCGACTCCTACGGGGGAGGCGACTGTGCTGTCGCTGCCCGGAATGGGTGAGGCGGGAACTCGTTTGGTCTGCATTCAAGGACCCTATGCAGGGCAATCGTTTCCGCTGACCCATGCTCCTGCGGTCATAGGACGTGCGCCTGAGCGGGATATCTCGCTTCCCGCCGATACGTCGATCTCTCGCTCCCATGCCCGTATCACCTACGCCGACGGTCGCCACTTCATTGCCGACGAGGGTTCTTCTAACGGCACCTTTGTCAACGGTGGACGGGTAGCAGACCCTCGCCCGCTTTCTTCCGGCGATACCATTCAGCTTGCCGACACAGCGTTTCGGTATGAGTGAACTCAGGTATATAGGCCAAAAAGAAAGAAGACTTAATGGAATATAATCAGCTTGGAGCGTCCGGCCTCATGGTCCCCGCGCTCAGTTTCGGAACGGGAACATTTGGCGGTCGCGGCGACTTTTTCAATGCCTGGGGCAGCAGTGACGCCGAAGAAGCGACACGGTTGGTCGACATTTGCCTCGAAGCTGGATTGACACTCTTCGACAGCGCCGATGTTTACTCGGGGGGCGCAGCGGAAGAGATTTTAGGGAAAGCGATTGAAGGTCGCCGGGACTCGGTGCTGATCTCGACAAAAGCCACTTTTCGGTCTGGCCCCGGCCCAAACGATGTCGGCTCTTCCCGTTTTCATCTTATCCGTGCGTGTGAGGCTTCGCTGAAACGTCTCGGCACTGACTATATCGATCTCTTTCAGCTTCATGGGTTCGATGCTGTGACACCGATTGAAGAGACTTTGAGTGCGCTGGATAACTTGGTTCAGTCAGGCAAGATTCGCTACATCGGCTGTTCGAACTTCTCTGGCTGGCACCTGATGAAGTCCCTGGCGATCTCAGAAAAGTACGGCCTTGCACGGTATGTCGCCCATCAGGCTTATTATTCGCTTATCGGGCGGGAATACGAATGGGAGCTGATGCCGCTCGGCTTAGACCAAAAAGTCGGAGCCGTGGTCTGGAGTCCGCTGGGCTGGGGCCGTCTCACCGGCAAGATTCGCCGGGGCCAGCCACTGCCCGAAAGCAGCCGCCTGCACACGACCGCTGACGCTGGGCCACCAGTCTCCGACGAGTATCTCTACAAAGTCGTGGATGCGCTGGATGAAGTGGCAGCAGAGACAGAAAAATCTGTTCCGCAGGTTGCTCTCAACTGGCTGCTTCAGAGGCCGACCGTTTCCAGTGTCATCATCGGAGCACGTAACGAGGAACAGCTTCGTCAAAATCTCGGAGCCGTCGGCTGGCAACTGACTACTGAGCAGGTCGCACGACTGGATGCCGCCAGCGCGGTGACACGTACCTATCCGTACTGGCACCAGCATGGGTTCGACCGCAATCCCTTCCCGACTTCGTAGGATAAATAAGGCACGGACAGAACCATGTCCTGAAGGACACGGCTATTGAGCGAGGACGCTGAGAAGTACCGCTTCGCGGCATTGGGAATCTGAACTATCTTAGCCCCGCGAAGCGGTGGGTTCTCGGCGTCTGCGCCTAATAGCCGTGTCCTTCAGGACATGGTTTTTCACAGCGTGGTCTCAAGTTCGGATGGTGTTAGTACCAAAACTGGACCAGTGGTTTTACCCTCGACTTTTAAGTTGACAAATGTTGGGATCTGCGAGGCTGCGGTGTAGCCTGCTGGAAGACGCAAAGCGACGACTGCATTTTCCTGGGCGTCCTCCAGAAGTTCGCGGAGCTGGGCGACCGTCATTTGATGTGGCAGTGGTTCATTCGCCATTTTTTGCTGTCTTCTTTCATTAACCAATCCGCAGGCTGTCCAGAAACTCGAGGCTCTTCAGGTCACGTTCCAGGCGAAAGCGGAGAGAGCGACGAAGGCCGAGGCGAGCGTGGTCTAGGCTTTTGGGGCCAGCGGCGGGTAGCGCTTCGAGAACTTCACTGCCTTCGGGTCCCAGCGCTTCCAAAGTTTGCAGCAGGCGCAGGGCACCCATACCGAGGCCACTGTGGTCTTCAATAGACTCAGGGTGGGCATGGCGAGGACACAGAGCACCGCCGAGAGCTGCGGAAAGGGCAAAGACTTCGTCGCGGGCGAAGCTGCCGGGTACGGGTGTCTGACAGATGGCACATTGGAACAGATCAGGTGCGTAGCCGAGGTCGCTGAGAAGCTGTATCTCAAACCAGCGGGCGGCGAGCTCCGGTACAGTCAGGTCTTGAGTCTGGTGCAGGGCCTGAAAGAACAAGTCGTAAAGGACGGGGTTTGGGGCATGGTCTTCGACCGAATGTTCCACCAAGTCGGCGAGATATAGGCCATGCGCTAACCGAGTCAAGTCCTGACGCAGAGCTGAAAATGACTCCTGCACTTCGACTTGAGTCACGATTTCGAGCGATTTTCCTGACGCCATTCCAAAGCGCGTACAGGTCAGCACCTCAGTTGCGCCGGACAGTCGGGAAATCGCCTTACGCGCTCCCTTAGCGATGGCAGAAAACCGTCCCAGCCCAGGCGAGTAGAGGGTGATAATGTTGTCCGTCTCGCTGAATTGCCGACGGCGCAGGACTATTGCATCAGTGGTATAAGCAGGCACTTTTCTATTATACCCGCTTCATTTTCCCCGCGAAAGTTAGTCCAAATCCCCGCATGAATACTTGGCATGGTTTATGCATTAGGAGTCTAGCAAGGGGAATACTATGCTTCAATACTTCAAGTCCTTTTCTGCGCTCCTCTTTCCTGCCTTTGCTCTTTGTTTGGTCGTCGCTTGGATGTGTTTCAGTCCGTATTCGATCCCGATGTCCGCTAGGATACAGGACACAGCGCAAATGAAACCGGCTTCCGCTAACTCAAACCGTGTGCTTATTCTGCGCCGGCAGTACCGTTTTTACCAGGTCCACCATTGCCTTCCAGGAATGGAGATGCGAGCGGCAGCATATTATAATCAGTGCGTGGACGATTCCGATCCATCAGTCCTGCGCGGGACAAATCTACCGCATCACCTGCCGTGAGCGTCAGTAGCTTTGTGGTGTGTAGGTGTCATAAAGGGCAATGCCGGACGAGGTGCCGATGCGGTTTGCACCGGCATCGAGCATTTGCAAGGCTATGTCGATTGTCTTGATCCCGCCAGAGGCTTTGATGCCGATGGAAGAAGAGCCTACGGCGCGTCGGATACGGCGGATGTCTTCGGCGGTCGCCCCGCCGCCTGCCGTGCCGGTGGAAGTCTTGACAAAGTCAGCACCGGCTTCCTGGACAAGTCGGCTGGCGACTTCGATTTCTTCCTCGCTCAGGTAACAGGTCTCGATGATAACTTTCAGCAGGACATGCCGGGAGCCGTCACTGAGGCTGCTGGTTCGTGTCGCCTCGGCAACCCCGCGCAGATCTTCCAGCACGGCATCATACTCACCGGATTTGAACCGGGCCACGTTCATAACGGCGTCGATCTCCTGGGCTCCGTTTGCGACGGCGTTTTTGGTCTCATAGACTTTGGACAGGCGCGTACTCGCTCCAAAGGGAAACGAGATTACAGTGCAGACTTTAACGTCCGTGCCGCTCAAAACGTGTGCCGCCACGCCGACCCAGCAGGGCAGGATACAGACACTGGCGAAGTGCCGGGCCGCGCTTTCCTCGCATAGATGCTGGATTTCCGCACGGGTGCTGGTTGGCCTGAGCAGCGTGTTATCAAGCGTCTTCGCGAATTGTTCTTTGGTATACAACTTGGTTAGGCAATTCTTTAACGGCGAGTCGCGGCTTTCCAGGACGAGACCAGGCGAGTCAGTTCGTCTATTTGGTTCGGACTATTCACAGATGTTTGCAGAAAGTCGACCAGAGCGCTGCCGATGACCGCGCCGTCCGCGATTTCCAGCACCTGCGTGACATGCTCCGGGCGCGAGACGCCGAAGCCGACGCATAGGGGCTTGTTGGTCGCGGCACGGATGCGCGATAGAAGCGCTTGAAGCTCCGGGGCCATCTCTGCCCGTGCGCCGGTGACACCGGTGCGAGACACGCAATACACAAAGCCCGTCGTATTGTGAGCGATCAGCGCAATTCGTGCCGGAGTAGAAGTGGGAGCGACTAAAAAGATCGTGGATAATCCGGCACTCGTTGAAGCGGCTTTCCAGGGTCCAGCTTCTTCAGGCGGCAGGTCGGTTAAGATGGTGCCGTCTGCACCGGCTTCGGCAAATGCATTTGCGAACCGATCCAGCCCGTACTTGAGCGCCAGATTATAAGAAGTCATCAGGACTATCGGGACATCGGTTTGTTTTCGGCTGTCCCGGACCATTTGCAGCACAGTGTCAGGGGTGACGCCGCGTTCAAGCGCCCGCTGGGAAGACGCTTGAATGATCGGGCCGTCAGCTAACGGATCGGAGTAGGGGATGCCGAGCTCGACAACGTCCGCCCCGGCTTTTGCCAGAGCTGCCACGAGGGCAGGGGTGCCGTCAAGCGCCGGGTCGCCTGCGGTAATGAAAGTGACAAGTGCGCCTTCCCCGCCGGCTTTTAGCTTTGCGAATGTCTGGTCTAAGCGCTGGGACATCTCTACAAAAGCCCCAATCGAACAGCGACCGAGTCGACATCTTTATCGCCTCGCCCGGACAGGCAGACAATCAAGTTCTGCTCCGGCGACATTTTTGGAGCCATCTTGCGGAGATAGGCAAAGGCATGGGCTGTTTCCAGTGCCGGAATAATCCCTTCGGAACGAGCGGTCCACTGGAACGCGTCCAATGCTTCCTCATCGGTGATCGAGACATACTCGGCGCGTCCGATCTCCTTGAAGAATGCGTGCTCGGGACCGACCCCTGGGTAATCCAGCCCCGCCGAGATGCTGTGGGTTTCGATGACCTGACCGTAATCATCCTGAAGCACATACGACGACGACCCGTGCAGAACACCTTTGCTGCCCTCGGTCAGAGTCGCCGCATGATGCCCGGTATGGACACCGTCGCCAGCCGCTTCGACACCGATCAAACGCACACCGGCATCGCGGACAAACGGGTAAAAGATGCCCATGGCATTCGAGCCGCCGCCGACACAGGCGAGGATCGCGTCCGGCAGCCCGCCCGTCTCTTCCAAAATCTGCTGCCGGGCTTCGATCCCGATCACGCTCTGGAAATCGCGGACCATCGTCGGATAAGGGTGGGGACCGGCAACCGTGCCAATAATATAGTGCGTGTTGTGGACATTGGTCACCCAGTCCCGCATGGCTTCGTTCAGCGCGTCTTTAAGTGTTCGGGTGCCTGACGAAACAGGCCGAACCTCTGCGCCGAGCAGCTTCATACGGACGACGTTCAGGGCCTGCCGCTTGACATCTTCCTCGCCCATGTAGACAATGCACTCGTAGCCGAAGAGGGCACACGCGGTCGCGGTCGCGACTCCATGCTGCCCCGCGCCGGTCTCCGCGATAATGCGCGGCTTGTTCATGCGCCTTGCCAGGAGAATCTGCCCGAGAGCATTGTTGATCTTATGTGCTCCGGTATGCGCTAAATCTTCGCGCTTTAGCCATATCTTTGCACCGCCGAGTTCGCGGGTCATTTTCTCGGCGAAGAAAAGCGGCGTCGCCCGGCCGATATAGTTCTTTGCGTAGTAATCAAACTCGGTCTGGAACGCCGGGTCGGCTTTCGCTTTCGCGTAAGCTTCCGTCAGCTCATCTAGGGCCGGGATAATCGTTTCCGGCACAAACCGTCCGCCAAACTCCCCGCCGAACCGCCCCTGTGCGTCTGCGACATACTGGTCTGGCGCGGTTTCTTCAGAGTTCGTTTTGGCAAATTCGTGTTCTGCAACTGTTGGTGTCATCAGGCATTACTTCTTTCTGTATGCGTGAGATATTGTAGCACTGTGAGCGAAGGAAGTCAACGGGAAAAGAGGCCACGTACTGAAGTACGTGGCTGAAGAGCCTGCGGCTGGTTGTCCTGCGGACAAAAGGAAAGATGAATGCTCGGCTGGTCGGTCGATTCTCTACCCTGCTCTTCTGTCCGTAGGACAGCCGGCGCGAAGCGCCCTTCAGCCATGCCCTTCAGGGCGTGGGAGCTATTCAGTTTCTTCCCAGTCCAGCCAAATTTTTTGTTTAGCGTGTCGCCGTTTCTGATTTTGTACATAGGGAATAACGCGAACAAGATGGTTTCGACTCAGGCTGAATACGCTATAACCTTCCTGCTACCCGAAGAAGGGTAAAAGGCCGTCTTTATCGACAACTTGCGCGATTGCGAACCGCGAGGAAACGCCTTTGACCTGCTGTGCTAGCTGGGACGCACTTACGTGAGGAGGAACCTGAGCGACCAAATGTACATGATCGGCCAGGCCACCAATCGCTAGAATTATCGCACCCAGCCGTTCCGCTTCACTTTGAATACAGCGATGGACCCGGCGTTCCACATCTGGAGTTAAGAGCGGCTCACGCTGCCTTGTCGCCCATACCAAATGCAAATAGATCTCTTTATGAGAATGTCCCATCTCACCCTCCCTGGTTACGGATCAAATCCGTTGCGAAAATCCTTGACTATTGATATGCCCTTCGTTCTCCACGCACTGAAGTACGTGGCTGAAGAGCCTTCGGCTGGTTGTCCTGCGGACAAAAGAGAAGAATAGACAATTGCCTATCTTCCTGTGCTGCTCCTCTGTCCGCAGGAAAGCCGGCGCGAAGCGCCCTTCAGCCATGCACTTCAGTGCGTGGAGATTGAACGCGTGCCTAACTGCCTAGGGCTTCTTCTGCCTGAGCCCCGAACGCGAACTCTACACTGGACATCTCGGCGTTTGATCCAAGAAGGGTTGCTGACTCATGTAGCTCACGGTCGTGTGCTAAGTCCCATTCCCGGACGGCTCTTACAAAGGCTTTGATTTTGGCGTGGTCTTTGACACCGGGAGAGACTTCGACGCCGGAACAGACGTCGACGGCGTAGGGGCGGACGGCTTCGAGAGCGTCTTTGACGTTTTCGGGGGTCAGACCACCGGCGAGGATGATTGGCCGGTTGGTCAGCGCTTTAGCACGGACGGCAAGGGACCAGTCAAATGTCTCACCGGAACCGCCGAGGAAGTCTTTGTGGTAGGTGTCCAGCAGGATTGCGCCGACAGGGTCAGCATAGGCGGTAATCTCGTCTAGGACTGATTCATCGCGCATTCGGAAGGCCCGGATGCGCTTCCAGGCAAGGCCGGTGGCACGAGACTCGGCAGCGGTGTCTTCGTAATGCTGGACATAATCCGGTACATATTCTTCTTCATCACCGGGCCGCTGGACGACTGTGACGCACTGGATGAACATGGGCAGGTTCTCGGTGATCTCGAAATTCTCCTGCGTATCCACATAGCGCGGACTGCTGGGGATCGCGTTAAACCCGAGCGCGTCTGCTCCGGCCTCCGCCGCCGCGAGTGCGTCTTCTCGGTTTGTAATGCCGCAGATTTTGATTCGTGTCATGGTGTAACTCTCAACAAAGGCTGCAAGCTGATGGTTCCATCAGGGTGCTGGGAACTTTTCGAATGCCTGAGACGCTTCCGGCGACTAAGGAGAACAAGCATAATGCGCTTTAACACACGCGGCGTCGCCGTTGCTTTCGTCGGCTTAATGACACTTATCATGCTTGCACCGATGGCTCAGGCCAAGCATGACAGCAATTCGCTGGACAAGCTGGGGCGATCTATTGAGTATCCGTTCCGCAAGACATCGGAAAACACCAGCATTGCGATCCACCGGGCTGAAGGCCGCAAATCCGTCGTGCATCGCCGCAATGGAAACAAAACCTATCGCTCGATTGTGACTTCGAATGGTCATGTTCACCGGCTGTATCGAGTCGGCCACCACCGCCGCTACCGCTGATTTTCTGCTGTCCGGACACTTTTTGTGTCCGGGTGCTTTTTCAATGAGGAAAGAAACACGATGACTGATGAAGAATTGGGCGCATTGCTGCTGAAAAAAGCCCGTGCCGAGAACCGTATTCTGAAGCTGAACGCCGAGATCAAGACAGCGTCTGCGACACTGCTGAAGCTAGCCGACACGCTGGCAAGCAACCCGAATGACATTCAGTTCAAGAACTTGCCGGGCGAAGTGGGCCAGTGGCCCGAAAAAGTAGGGCGGCGTACAGAGTTTGAGTGGGCGCAGGTGGATACTGCAATCACGGCAAAGCGCCTGATCGATCTCTACGCAGCGCAGGATGAGATCGACGATGCGGATAAGCAGATCGGCTCCAGCGGGTCTTTATAAACCGCCCGGCTGATTATTGGCCCAAAGTAGGGTACAATCAAAGGGCAGATCAAAACTGGCTCCCCGCCGCTTCTTGACGCCTGCCGCTGTTGTCCGCCCGGACTAACACTTCCTACAAAGCCCACGTAACCGGGTACGCGAGAAAGGCAGGCTGCTTTATGCCCCCCGCTTTGCGGCGTTCCGCCGCCCGTTCCACCCTGGTCAGCCATCTAGGCGTACATCACGGCGATCGATCTTTCCTGCTGGTGCGCGAACGCACTGGAACCCTCACTTCCGGCGAGTGCCTGGCACTGCATGGCACGTTCGACCTCTTGGTTCAGGATCGCCTGCATCTGACCTGGCTTTCACTGTCTCATTCGATCCTGCCGCTACTTCTAGACCTACGCGGTGTCAGCGCTCTGGATGAAAGTTTTCTCGCCCGGCTGCTGAAAATCCAGCGTGAGCTGGCATCCCTGCGCCCCGTCACATTCCAGATCGCTGAAGACGGTCCTGTCATGCTGCTGATCAGGCGGCTCGGCCTGGAAGATCGGTTCGGCCTGGAGCTGACCAAGCCTCTGCCGCAGAAACGCAGTGCCGCCCTGGCATTTCCCGTTTCCAGAACATCAGATGAAAAATCAGTCAACTGCGAATTTGCCGCAAATTAATTCAACAAGGAGATTACTATCATGGGTGACAAACGAAAACCGCTGAAAAAGAAGAAAGACGACACGAAACCGGTCGCGCTGACCCCGGTGCCAGCCGCCGCACCGCCTAAGAAATAGGCATTAGAGATCGCGCCGTTGAAACGTAATCAAGCCAAGCGCGAAAAAGAATGCAATATAAATCAAAATATAGGTCATGTCGGCATTCGTGGTAGCCGCGGATCCTTCCCCATGACCGCGCTGTGCAACAATGACACTGAGGTCTTTGCCAGCGTCCCCCAAACCGCGCGTTATCCAATGGTTCATCCGGCCCAGCGGAACCACATACCCGGCAAGCCTGCTCAGCGTGTCGAGAACCGGCGAGTTGAGAAGAAAGGGCTGCGAAAGACTGTGCAGCACGTCTTCTGCCAGCGCTACTCCTGCCGCAATCAACGCAAGGCTTGAGGAAAGCGCGTAGCCTGCAAAGGTCGAAAAGCATAGTGTGAGCGTCGTGAAAAGCAGGGGAAACAGGCCTGCTGCCAGGATCCCGCCCCAAATATGCGGATGATACGTCCCCGTTTGCCTCCAAATCCCAAAAGTCAGAAGACAGCCCCAAATGGCGACTGAGACTGCCATCAAGAATACGATGCCAAGCCATTTGCCTAAGTAGACGGCAGCACGCGGGATCGGTTTCGGTACAATCACGGCCAGTACCCCCCGGTCTACCTCCGCACTAATTGCTCCTGCGGAAAGCGCCACGGCCAGCACCGCCCCAAAGAACTTGATGGTCCCGCAGCCCAGCCAGGCAAAAATCCGCCCTGGATTGTCCCCTGCCTCCGCCGCATCCGGCCCGGCAGCGCCTGCCCTGATATGCAGCGGCAAAAACGCAAACCCGATATATATAGCGGCGATCACCAGTGACGCGAAAAAAATGCGCCGGCGTATCGCTTCCCGAACCGTCAGCCCGGCGAGTGTCCAGATTCCATT
>JBPBQB010000083.1:0-26682 GCA_050954545.1 Janthinobacterium lividum
CCGGATGCTTCTCTTGTCCGCCGCGATATCGGCCGCTTCCTATCGCCGACTGAGCTGACGAAGAATGTTCTGGGCGGAGCGGTGACTGCGACCGGCCTTTCTCCTTACACTCTCGCGGGAGGTGCTCCCTATAATCCCACCGGCGGGGCTTATGTCGGTCCGCCGACCCTGGCTGAGTTTGCATTGCCCGGCCAGCCGGCGGCTCGTCAGCCCGGCAATACGCCGAGCCTGTATTCGACTCAAACCGGCGGTCTCAGCCAGCTTGAGCTGGGCTGGAGCAAGCTGGGCGCGACGCTTAATAATGCCATCCCCGCAGCGGCAGGCAATTTCACGCCCTATTCGGTCCTCACCTTCCGCACTGCGCTGAACTTCACTGACTGGCGCAACTACATGCCACTTGCCGACTTCGATGTTCAGCTCACAGACAGCACCGGGAAAACGGCTTATACACCGGTTTCCGCCTGGTCGAAAGCGCTGGCTTATCCACCCGGCAAGATCGCTCGTCTGCCGAAAGTCGAGATGAACGGTGTCCGCATTCCACTTTCCACTTTTGCGGGTGTGGACCTGAGCCATATCGTTTCAGTCAGATTCGTCTTTGATCGTCAGCCGATGGGCGCGGTTCTTTTGACCGATCTTGCACTTTCGGATTAATCCAGTGATAAGTAGTGCCGGATGAGGCCGAGCTAATGCTTCATCCGGCCACACTATTCGACACGTTTTACAGGAATATCAAAAACAGAATGAATACAATAAAATTCCAGCTTACTGCGGCTGTCTTCCTAGCTTTGGGCACTGCCGCGACCAGCTCTCATGCTCAGACCTGGGCAAAAACCGGCACTCCCGGCAATCTTCCTGCGACAGCGCAGGTCACTTTAGGTCTTGGCTCACTGCAAGAGATCACCGGTGCCTTTACGTATACGACAACCGGGTCCGAGCGAACTACGGTCAATGTCTCTAATCCCGACCTCTTCGAGATTCTTATCGACGGCAGCTCGCCATTTAGCGCGACGACGCTGGGACAGCCTTCGAACCTCTTCGACACCCAGCTTTTTCTCTTTAACGCGGCAGGGTCTGCGGTTTATGCAAATGATGATGCTGGGGAATTCAGCAAAGCTTCTTTGATCGACCCCACAGTATCGCCGGCAGCCGGCCTTTACTACCTGGGCATTGCTACCTATGGTGCTGTTCCGCGCAGCGGGACCGGCGCTGCCGGGGACATGTTCGCCAATACAGTGGATAATACGTCGGGGACAGTCAGCTTTACAGACCTTCAAGGCCCTAAAGCCGGGGTGACCGGCCCGCTGACCAACTGGTTTCTGTCCGGCTCGGACGTTGAAACTGGCTACTACGGGATCGCGCTGACCGGAGCCTCCTACGCCATCCCTTCGGCGGCGGCTGTTCCTGAAGCGTCGACAGCCATTTCGTTTGGTCTGCCGGTCATGTTAGGCTTGGTAATTCTGACAGTGCAGGGCAGGCGCCGTGCGAGACAGGCTTCCGCTCCGACTGCATAGCACTGTTAATCTGAATAACATTACAAAGTTTGCAGTTTCATTCTGTGCCCCGGTCCCTCTCAAGGAATCGGGGCATATCAGCGTATGACTAAGAGAACGGCACAAACCTTCTCTTCAAAGCATTCGGTCAAACGGCTCGAAATGGGTATATCGTTGGCACTATGAATGTGATTGAAAATACTCGGCAGTCTGTGCAGCGGGCAAATGACATGCAGCCGGCGCCGCAGATCGCTGTTCGCCATATTGCACTCGGCATTATTTGCAGCATCGTGTTTACCGTCGCGTTCGCCCAGCTTTTCGACTTTGTGCAGGACCACGGCAAGACGATCACGCCGTTTGACCGGAACATTTTATATTGGATGTACCACCACCGGGCGCACTGGCTGACACAAACGGCGAAAGCGCTGGCCCGTATGGGGTCGCCGCCGGTGATTGCAGGTGTCGCGCTGGTCTCTGCGGTCGTCGGGATGTTCTGGCACAAGGTGCGCGGGGCGGCCTGGACAATGCCGATTGCGATTATCGGCTCAGGGATCATCATTCAGTGTGTCAAGCTGTTTATCAAGCGGCCTCGCCCGAGCTTCTTTGCCCCACTTCTGCATGAGTCGGGCTTTTCGTTCCCCTCCGGGCATTCGCTGATTGCGATGGTGGTCTATGGCCTGCTGGGCTACTTTGTGTTTCATCTGTTTCGGAACTCCTGGGTGAAGATGGCGGTGCGGATTATCACGGTGCTGGTAGTGGTGGCGATTGGAGTCTCGCGCGTTTATGTCGGTGTCCATTACCCGACCGATGTCCTTGCGGGATGGACGGCAGGCATTCCGTGGCTGATGGCGTGTATCTGGCTGCATGAAGTGCTGGCCCGCCGCTGGCCGTCGTCAGGGGAGCCGGTTCTTACGCCGCAGGCATAAAAACCCCCTCCCGCCTTGCTTCGTTCATTCTTCACTTCGCAGGGTCCCTCCCCTGCTAGGGAAGGGCTTTCAGAGAAGCATCTCCAGAGTAGGGGCCGGGCTTGCCCCCGCCCTCTTGCTCTTTTTCCTATCCTGCACTTTCCGAGGCCCTTCCCTAGCAGGGGAGGGACCCTGCGAAGTGAAGAATGAACGAAGCAAGGCGGGAGGGGGCTTAATTTGATGGGACAGGTTCTGCCCCTAGACATTCGGTCTGAGTTTTGTTATAATAAGTACATAAATGGATGACCCGGATAAAACTAGGCAGATAAGTGGGGCTGACCCGGACAAGACCCGTATGACTGCGGACCCGGATCGGACACGCATGAGCATGGACCCGGTCGCTGCGGGGCCGAAAGCGCTGACTCTGAGCGCGATCTCCGGGAACGCCTACGGGCCGGTCTCTGATCTCGTGCGGGAGCACTTCTTATTTGATATAAGAGCAGGGCAAGGGGGACGCGGGGGCGTTCGTCTGCCGCTGAACATCTCGCTGGTCATCGACCGCTCCGGGTCGATGGAAGGCGAGCCGCTCGACTACGCCAAGCGGGCCTGCGCGTATGTCGTAGACATGCTGGAGCCGGATGACATTCTCAGTGTCATCACATTCGAAGAAGGCGCGGATGTGATCATGCCCGCCCGGCGGGTTGCGAACAAAGCGCTGGTCAAAGACTACATCAATCGAATTTATACGGGCAACACGACCAATCTCTACGAAGGGCTGATGACGGCCTGTCAGCAGGTGGCTTCGGTTAAGACGGCGAACACTCTCAACCGGGTGCTGCTGCTGACCGATGGTGAGCCGACCGCCGGACCGCGTGATTTTGCGTCGATTGTGGGTCAGGTCGCCGAGCAGAAGTCTCGCGGCATCACGGTCACGGCGCTGGGCTTCGGTCCCGATTACAATGAAGAGCTGATGGCGGGGATCGCCCGGCGCTCCGGCGGCAACTACTACTATATCGCCCGGCCTGAGCTGATCCCGGAAGTGTTCCGGCGGGAGCTGGACACGCTGATGAAGATCACAGCCCGGAACCTCCGCCTCCGCCTGCTGCTTTCGCGCGGCGTCTCCGTGCGTCAGGTCTACGGGCAGCAGCCGGTTCCCGGAAACCGCACTGCGGAAGTGACACTGATCGATGTCGAGGCGGAAAGCGGCCTGACCTCTCTCTGGGAGCTTGAGATCACGCCCCGCCCCGCCGGGACCTATCGACTGGCGATTGCCGAGCTTTTGTACGACGATGCGCTCACCGGCCGGCAGGAAAAGATCACTGCCGATACGCTGATGGAGTTTACGGCGGACAAGATGCGGATCGGGTCGGGAGTCGAAGCGCGGGTGCAGTCCGAGATCGAGGTCGCCCGCGCGGCCCGGTCACTCGACAAGACCGTCATGGGTATGAAGACGCAGCAGCTTGATAGGACGCAGGTGATGCAGGACCTAAACCGGACGAAAACTCTTATGCTGGATCAGGGCAAGCTGGCGCAGGCCCAGCAGATTACCCAGGCGATGCAGGATATTCAGGGCGGCGGGTCAGTAGAAAAAACTCTGATGGGAACGATTTACACGCTGGATCAGGGAAAGACACGGTAGGTTTCGGTACTCAAACGATTGAAAAACTATTACGCGATATTGGAAGTGCCGGTGGGATGCAGCCTGGAAGAGATTCGGCAGGCGTATCATAGGTTGGTGCAGGAGCACCTGGACGATGAGGCAGTCTTTTCCGACTTGAAAGAGGCGTATGAAGTTCTGACCACACCGTCGCGCCGGGCTGAATACGACCGGGCGGCGTGGGGCGAGACATTTGATTCGCCGTCACAATTTACTGGGTCTTCCAGTTTGAGCCTTTCTTTGTCAGGCCGCTGTCCGATGGGAGCTGAGGCACAGTGCCCGGTGCTTCAGGGCCGCGCGGAGATGAGCGATAAGTTTTGCCCGGAGTGCGGATATCTTCTTGCCGCGCTCAGCTCCGGCGCGGCCTTTGATCTGGGCGTTCAGTCTGATCCGCTTAAGCAGGTCTGGCTGGAAGATCAGAACGGACAGACGCAAACACTCAGGATCGGCAGCAATATCGTCGGACGGGAAAGTGCCGACATTCTGGTTCCGGACAAAACAGTTTCTCGCCAGCATGCCCGGCTGCAGATGGAAAAAAGCGGGAGCCTTTCTGTGGAAGACCTGAGCAGCACGAACGGCACTCAGGTCAATGAGGTGCTGCTGCCGGCTCATGTCCTGCGTAGCCTTGCGGATGGTGACCGGCTGCGCTTCGGCAGTGTCTCTTTGACTTTGCATCTGCCGAGTCCGGACGCCGCGCCTTTGAATATATCTGTTCCTTCCAGTCCTCTAGATAGCGTGCTGCCGAACTCAGATGTGCTGGGTCAGGTGACTGAGATCCGCGAAGAGGATGCCCGTGTGTTTTCGCTGGCTCAGGGGATCACAACCTTTGGGCGGCGGGTGGAAAATACGGTGGTGCTGACGGGAGACCTGTATGTCTCCGGCAATCATGCCCAGATCCGGGCCGACAGTGAAGTTTTTATTCTCACAGACATCGGCAGCACGAATGGAACGCTGCTCAATGGCGAACGCCTGAAAATCAACATGCCGGTCTCTTTAGATGAAGGCGATATGATCGTAATCGGGGGATCGACTTTCCGTTTTGATCGGCTCAGTCCGGCCGTCGGCGACAACGAACCTGAAGAAATCGCGGAATCTGCTGAGCCGGACATCGAACCAACCGAAATTCCTGAAGAGGACGCTCCCGAGCATGTGGAAGGGTAAGCAATCGTAATGCAAGAGGCAATGACAGGCACCGGCAGCCAGGAAAACATCGGAATGGAAAAGACTGCACGTCTGAGCCGGGAAGAGCTGAACGACGGCTGGGCGGAAGTCAGTCGCGTTCCACGTATCCTGGCATCGGTCAAGATGGGTGCGAAGACTGATTTAGGCCGGGTCCGGGACAACAACGAGGACAAGTTCGATTTCTTCGAGCCGGAAGACCCGACGACGCTGGCTGTCAAAGGCAGTTTTTATGCAGTCGCTGATGGCATGGGCGGTCACTCCGCCGGTCAGATCGCCTGTGAGCTGGCTCTGAAGACTGTGCTTTCTGTGTATTACGGCGACCCGTCGCCGGAGAAAGAAGCCAGTCTGCGTCATGCCGTCGGGGAAGCGAACGGGCTGATTTACGACACCGCCCAGACAATTCCCGACCGGCAGGGCATGGGAACGACTCTCACGGCGGCAGTGCTCTGTGAAGACCAGTTGATTTTGGCGCAGGTCGGTGACAGCCGGGCGTACCTGCTGCGCGGCGGGGCAATCACGCAGATGACGGACGATCATTCCTGGGTGGCCGAGCAGGTGCGTCTAGGGACGATGACTCTGGCCGAAGCACAGGTTTCTCCTTTCCGAAACATCATCACACGCTCGGTCGGCACAGCGGCATCGGTCGAAGTGGACATTTTCGCGCAGGAGCTTCAAGTCGGCGACACGATTGTCCTTTGTTCCGATGGGCTTTCCGGGCATCTGGAACCCGACGAGATTCAGGAGATCGTGCAGCAGCAAAACCCGTCCGAAGCGGCGCTGTCGCTGATCGAAGCCGCCAACAACCGTGGCGGGCGCGACAACATCACGGCACTCGTGCTCTCGATCCGCGATCTGCTTCCCTATGCTGCCGGTGAAGCCTCACCTGGTGCTGCCCTATCTCCATCGGCCGGCTCCAAAGAAGAAAAATCGTCCCGCTGGGGCCGACGCAAATAACTGCATGAGTTCTTCTTTAGAAAACTCTTTTTAGGAGAATTGAGCAGTGGCAGTTTCGTCAAATACCGTGCTGGGCAAATATCGGATCGTCCGCGAGATCGCCCGTTCCAATGACATCGTTTACGAGGCGATTGATCCGATCATGACCCGCCGCGTCGCCGTCAAAGAGCTGCAATTGCCGCCGCATCTCGCCGGAGCGCAGAAGCGCGAACGGATCGAGCGGTTCTACCGGGAAGCAAAAGCCGCCGGGACACTATCGCATCGCAACATTGTCACCATTCACGATGTGGGGCAGGAGAACGACCGTCACTTCCTGGTCATGGAGTATTTGGAAGGCCAGAGTCTGCGTGACATTCTTCAGATGCAGGGGGCGCTTCCGCTTAAAGAGACTATCGAGATCACCCTTCAACTCTGCGATGCCTTAGCATACGCGCACTCACGCGGGGTCGTGCATCGAGACGTCAAACCGGACAACGTACACATTCTTCCCGGCGGCATTGTCAAGCTGACCGACTTCGGAATTGCCCGGATCACTGCCGAGCCGAGTATCACGTCTCAGGGCCAAGTCTTTGGAACGCCGTCGTATATGTCGCCGGAACAGGTGGCTTCACACACGGTCGACCATCGCACCGATCTGTTCTCGCTGGGAATCACGCTGTACGAGATGCTTTCGGGGCGCAAGCCGTTCATCGGCGACAGCGTCATTACTATCACGTACAACATCATGAATATGCAGCCGACCATGCCGGTCGGTCTTCCTGGTCCTCTACAGCAGATACTGCAGCGGGCGCTCTCTAAAGATCCTAATCTGCGCTACCAGAACGCGGCGGCGCTGGCGGCTGATCTGCGTGCCGAGAAGTTTTCTTTGACGGCACTGCCGCAGTCTCCGGGTTCCAATTCTGCTTTTTCCAGTCAGACGCCTTTATCCTTCATGTCTGGCCCTCCGCTGACACTGGACACAGGGACCGTCCCCCCGGAAATTTCAGGAATGCCGGCTGCGCTTCCTGCCGGGTCTCAAGGCGCGTTTGAGCAGACACAGGCCTACGGCGGTCAGTCAGCAGCCCCCGCGCCGCGCCGCTTCCTCACGGCGGAAACAGAACGAATTCTCCGTTTCGCCCTGCCGGTGCTGGGCGTTCTCGCTCTGCTGGCTTTGATTGCTTGGGGCCTACGGACGGTGGTAGTGTCTTTGCAGGCCCACCGTCAGCAGGCACAGGCTGTCCAGTTGACATATCAGGGCGCTACGGCGCTGCATCATGGAAATTACACCGATGCTGCCCGTGCGTATTCGCAGGCGGCGGCCGCCGCGCCGCCGGATTCTCAGGAGGCGCATCAGGCGATCGTAGGCCAGTCGCAGGCTTACACCGGTCAGGGGCAGGCGGCGCTCCGTGCCAATAATCTTTCGGCAGCGGCTGATGCTTATCAAAACGCGGTCAGTCTGGACAGCCAGAATGCAGAGGCAGCCGACAATCTCGGCAACGTGCGCTGGCAGCTTGGGGATGCAGCGGGCGCTCTGGATGCCTGGGGGAAAGCGGCGGGTCTCGACCCGACGGGGGCAGCGGGCACGGATGCGCGAACGAACGCGGTCCGTCACAGCATGGATTTGGCGCAGGCAGCGGCAAATTCCGGGAATTTTACGCAGGCCCGCGACTTCTGGCAGAAAGTCACCGAAATCGATCCAGGAAGTGACGATGCGTTCCGGGCGGAGCAGAACATCAGCCGGACGGATTCTGCGCCGTCTCATTAAGAACCCACCACCTTGCTTCGCCCTTGGACCCTTTCCGTGTTTGTACCCCTTCCCCGTCGGGTAAGCTTTCTGCATGACTGCTTCCTCGATTGATTTCCCTCTGCTTTCTCTTGGCCTGATTGGTCCGCGCGGGTTTGGCTCGTTCTGCACCGGCGCGTATCACGAGGCAAGTGTTGCCTATGTCGTAGCGTTTGCCGGACGCGACAAAGCTGTTCTGGCGGCGGCAGCGCAGCAGTACAATGTCCCGAACACGTATACCGACTGGCGGGAGATGCTGGCTGATCCTGCCGTAGAAGCAGTGCATATCGTGACGCCGCCGGACAAGCACGCGGAGATGGCGATTGCGGCTTTGCGGGCCGGCAAGCATGTCTTTGTCGAGAAGCCATTGGCGACGACTGCTGCCGATGCTCAGGCGATTTTGACGGCAGCGAGAGCTTCAGGCAAAGTGGCCGGCATCAATTTCGTCATGCGTTACGATCCTCTCTACCGATCCGTGCTGGCGATTGCCCGTGCCGGCTGGCTGGGACCGCTGACCCATGTGGGCTTCGAAAATTATGCATCTGATGAAGGACTCGGCAATGACCACTGGTTTTGGGACTTAGACGCTTCCGGCGGTATCTTTATCGAGCATGGTGTCCACTTTTTTGACATCATCGGCGCGATTGCCGGTGCTCCGGCACGGGACGTGCTGGGACAGACTTGGACACGGCCTGACGGCACGCAGAAAGAAGATCGGGTGCAGGCGCTGGTGACCTACGAGAACGGCATCGAAGCATCGTTCTATCATGCGTTCAACCGGCCCGGTGCCCTGGAAAAGCAGACCGCTCACTTTGCGTTTGAGCGGGGCCATATCATGCTGAACGGATGGATTCCTACCTCGCTCGATTTGACTGCGATTGTCGATGACGCCGGGTTCGCCGGGCTTCAGTCCATGCTGCCGCTGGAAGTCGTGAACGACGGTGATTTCCCTGCACCGGGGCGGGTCGTTCGCGGCAATGGGAAGCCCTATGAAGTGACGCGTCGTATTCGGGCGCATCAATCGCTGGGCGGGCCGACGCCGGTCTATTTGAAGGCGGTTCAAGACGCGATGGCGGATTTCGCGCTGACGGTGTGTAATCCCTCCCATCAGCCGCTGGTAACGGCGCAAGACGGGGCAGCGAGTGTGCGGCTGGCTGCGGCGGCTCGGGAGTCGGCTATTTTGGGTAGGGTTGTTAAGCTTTGATCCCTCTCAGAACCTCGCCCGTATCCAATCAGCCACAATCTCCGGTGCTTCCAGTGGCAGCAGATGCCCGGCACCGGGAACAGTGCTTTGTGTCGCCCCTGAAATGCGCTGGACGACTTCGCGGGTGAGGACATCGGGAGTTAAGACGGCGTCGCCGGTGCCGGACAAGATATGAGTCGGAACTTGGATTTGGGCCGCCAGCTTGGAAAGGTCTTCGAGGCTGCCGATGTCGGCCCAGGCTTCCCAGGCGGTTCGGGAGGCACGCAGGTTGTCGGCAATGACCGCATCGATAGTTTTAGAAGACAGGGGCAGGCAGGCGATCTTTTCCAGAGTTTGACGCGCTGCCGTCTCGCTGCCGTAAGCCGCCCGCATCCCGTCCCGGTCATCCGCAGACATCGGTTCCGGGGTCAGCGGCGACGGGGCTATAAGCAGCAATTGTTCCAGACCAGCGGGTGAGCTTGCGGCGAATGCTTGGGCGACCTTGCCGCCCATCGAATGGCCGACCAGCGTATATGAAGTCAAGCCAAGCGCAGAGACCAAGGCACCGACATCCCCGGCCATATCCTCGACCCTGCATTCTGACTCTGAGGGCGCATCCGAATCCCCCCACCCGCGCAGGTCCAGTGCTAGGCAGCGGTACTCCGCAGACAGCAGGCGGATGACCGGCTGCCAGGTGCATGACGAGCCGCCGAAGTAGTGCAGGAAAATCAAAGTTATCTCACCCTGCCCGGCTTCAAACAGGTTCAAGCTCAGCCCATGATTGGTATATCTCATGGGGACTTTGTACCCGGAAAAATGAAAAGAGCAAAATCATGGCTGATGATACTTACGACGCGATTATTATTGGAGTCGGGCAGGCTGGAAATCCGCTGGCAGGGGCGCTGGCGAAAGCGGGCAAGCATGTGGCGCTGATCGAGCGCGATGTAGTCGGCGGCACCTGTGTCAACCGGGGCTGCACGCCGACGAAAACCATGGTTGCGAGTGCGCGTGTTGCCTATTTAGCACGTCGTGCGGGCGATTACGGGGTGCTGACCGGGCCGGTGACGGTCGACATGACCAAAGTCCGGCAGCGCAAGCGAGATATTGTCGTCGAGTTCCGCAGCAGTTCGGAGAAACGCATTGAAAAGACGGAGCTGATTGACCTGATCTATGGCGATGCCAGGTTTACCGGCCCGCAGACGGTAGAAATCGCGCTTCGGGGGGGCGGAACGAAGACAGTGACGTCGACGCAGATTTTTGTGAACACAGGGGCCCGGCCTGCCGTTCCAAAGATTGAGGGACTGGATCAGACTCCGTATCTGGATTCAACTTCGATCATGGAATTGGATGCAGTGCCGGAGCATCTGGTCATCTTAGGCGGCAGCTATATCGCGCTTGAGTTCGGACAGATGTTCCGCCGCTTCGGCAGCCGCGTTACCGTCATTGATCAGGCAGAGCATTTGCTGGGCCATGAAGACGCAGATGTCGGCGAAGAAATGGCGAAGATACTGGGCGAAGACGGCCTGGAAATTATTACCGCTGCAAAAGCGACGAAGGTCTCAAAATCGGATTCGGGCATTGCATTGACAATCGAGACCAGCGCTGGGGAGAAGAGCATCGAAGGTTCGCATCTGCTGGTCGCCGTGGGACGAACACCGAACACCGATGTGCTGGGACTTCAAGCCGCTGGTATCGACGCGGATGCACACGGGTTTATCCAGGTCAGCGACACTCTGGAAACCAGCGTACCCGGTATCTATGCGCTGGGCGATGTCAAAGGTGGCCCGGCATTCACGCATATTGCTTACGATGATTACCGGATCGTGGAAGCGAACCTGCTCGAAGCTGGAAGTCGTAAGGTCTCGGACCGGCCTGTGCCCTATACCATGTTTACCGATCCTCAGCTTGGACGCGTCGGATTGACAGAGGCCGAGGCGAAGAAGCAGGGAAAGAACATTCAGGTCGCGAAGATACCCATGACTTCGGTTGCTCGTGCTCTGGAGACCGACGAAACACGCGGTTTTATGAAGGCGGTTGTGGATGCCGACACGAAGCAGATTCTCGGCGCGGCGGTCTTAGGACTGGATGGCGGCGAGATCATGTCGATCTTAGAAGTCGCCATGATGGGGAAATTACCGTACACCGCTCTGCGCGATGCCGTGCTGGCTCATCCGACCCTGGCGGAGTCCCTGAATAATCTCTTTATGTCGTTAGACAGCTAATGTTTCATTGTGCAGGAATTCGTCTGGGGAGTGGTGAATAAAGCATAATCTTGTTTGTAAGGTGGTCTAGGTGGCTCAGGTTAGTCTGCATAATCTTTATAAGCGGTTCGGAGCGGTTGCGGCGGTCAACAACCTGAATCTGGAAATTAAAGACCGGGAATTCATGGTGCTGGTCGGGCCGTCCGGCTGCGGCAAGACGACGGCACTGCGGATGATTGCCGGGCTGGAAGAGATCAGCGATGGTGACATCAAGATCGGCGACCGCGTGGTCAACGGTGTCTCACCGAAAGACCGTGATATTGCGATGGTTTTCCAGAACTATGCCCTTTATCCGCACATGACGGTTTTTGACAATATGGCGTTTGGCCTGAAGCTGCGGCATATTCCGAAAGACCAGATCAAAAAGCGGGTCGACGATGCCGCCGGCTTGCTGGGAATTGAAGCCCTGCTGGCGCGGCGTCCCGGTCAGCTTTCCGGTGGTCAGCGGCAGCGTGTGGCGCTGGGCCGGGCGATTGTGCGTGAGCCGCAGGTCTTCTTGATGGACGAGCCGCTGTCGAACCTCGATGCCAAGCTGCGGGTGCAGACGCGCTCGGAGCTGATCAAGTTGCACCGGCGTCTTGGCATCACGACAGTCTACGTGACCCACGATCAGGTCGAAGCGATGACGATGGGGGACCGGATCGCGGTCATGAAAGACGGCGTTTTGCAGCAATGTGCGCCGCCGATGGAGATCTACGCGCACCCCGCGAATATCTTTGTGGCCGGGTTTATCGGGACGCCTTCGATGAACTTCCTGCCTGCCAAGCTGAGTAAGTCGGGCGACGGCTACTTGGTCGACTGCGGCGCGTTCCAGGTCTCGACACCGCCGACGCAGGATGGCAAGCTGGACTCGTATGTCGGTAAGTCTGTGACCTTCGGTGTCCGGCCTGCGGATATTTTCGATAAGAGCCTGACCAACCCCGTCACTTCCATGCCTACCAACACTGTGCGGACAATGGTGGATGTCTCGGAACCGATGGGCGACATCATCACGCTCTATCTCACCGCCGGGGTGCATTCCCTAGTCGCGACTATCGATGCCGAGACGCAGGCGAAAGACGGTCAGGCGCTGGACATCGTGCTGGATTTAGCAAAGACCCATTTGTTTGACCCTGAGACCGAGCAGGCGATCTACTAACTGAAGCTGTACAGTATTGGCAGCGTGGAAATCGGAACGCGCCAATAAGAACGCAGCAATAAATTGCGACGCTGCGTGGGGCGCAGACACCTAATGTCCGCCTTCGCGGACAAAGAACAGGTAAGCGCCCAAAAGGACTTTAGTTCCACGGATTCATCTAAAATTGACTCAAGGAGAATAGGACCGAATGATCAAACGAATTCTGGCAGGCGGCGCACTGGCGCTCATGCTTGCCATGCCCGCCGCAATGGCTCAGACACCCGCCGATGCGCCGCCGACTCCCCCGGCGACCCCTGCGCCGGCGAACACTAACCCGACACCTTCAACTGCGCCGGAGTCGACCGCGTCGCCGACGCCCGCTCCCGCGTCATCCCAACCGACCCCGAAAAAGAGCAATCGCTTTCGGATCGGACCGGAAGTCGGTGTTTTTTTCCTGTCGTCCGGGAAAGCACGCAATGAGTTCGGCAACAGTGCCGTCTCGCTTGGATTGGGTTTAGGAAGTATCTCCCAGGCATCGACTCAGGGCCGTCTGGCGCTGGACCTGCAAATCCAGTACCAGACCCGCGATGGCAACCATCTGTTTTTGGCTCCGCTCGGGGTCGCGTACCGCAAGGCGCTCAACCAGGGCGGGCCCAATGTTGCCTATGTCGGCCTGACTGCTGACCTGGACTTCGTCGACATCCGGGCCGGGGATTACAATGTCCATTCCGGTGTCCGCACCGCGTTTGGGGCCAGCCCGCTCGTCGGTGTCTCGTTTGGTGACAGTGGCTTTTTGGAAGCGCGTTACCTGTACGTTTCCGGTGTCAAGGGCTTCGATCTCAGCGGCTTGAACCTCTCGGCAGGCTTCCGCTTCTAAGATTCTCGAAGACAGATAAAGAGTAACGAGTGGCTTCAGTCACTCGTTTTCTTTTTGCTCTTGACTTTTATCAAAAGTGATAATATGATAGTGTGTGCTGAAGAGGAAAATTTATGGCAGACACATCGGCGGACGCAATCATGCATCCGGTTCGGATACGAATCTTGATGACACTGACCGGGCAGCAGCTCACGACCCATCAGATCGGTATGGCTCTGCCTGAAATCGCCCAAGCGACACTGTACCGGCATATGAGCCGTCTGGTAAAAGCGGAGGTTGTCACGGTCGTCGACCAAAGGCCGGTCCGCGGGGTCATGGAAAAAGTTTATGCGCTGGCCGGAAATGGCGTCTCGGTTTCGCTCGATCCCAGCCAAATGGAGCAGGAGGATTGGAGACATGCTTTTGCAGCATTTACGGCCTCGCTCATGGGTCAGTTCGGAGTTTACATTCAGCAGGAGCAGGCTGATCCGGCTGCTGACGGCATCAGTTTCCGCACGGCTCCGTTATATTTGGATGATGCCGAGCTCAAGCAGTTCTTTGCAGACTTGAGTGCGATTGTCGTCCCTGCGATGTCACAAGGCCCCGCGCCTGGTCGCCGCCGCCGCTTGCTATCCACAATTTTAATCCCGGATGTCAATTTAACCTCAAATGACGAACACAATGAAAATGGAGAACTACAATGAAACTGCTTTTCTGCCTTTTGACTGCTTTACTCGTTTTGCTGACTGCCAATCCTCCTGCCGGGGCTCAAGCGTCTGCACCTTCTGTAACAGGAGATTGGAGCGGTTCGCTTCAAGCAGGAAAAAGCGTACTCCGTCTGGTGTTCCACTTCACCCCTAAGGCAGATGGAACTCTGACAGCAACAGTCGACAGCCTAGATCAAGGGGCGCTTGGCATTCCTTTCAGCACGGCCCGGATCACAGGCAGCGCCGTACATTTGGACGCGGCTGGTATTGGAGCCGGCTTCGACGGCACGCTCGATGCTTCTGGGAAAATCATCACCGGGCACTGGTTGCAGAGTGGCAACAGTCTCCCGCTTACTTTGACCAAGACTGACCATGCGCCGGCTATGGACCGCCCGCAGGAACCGAAGCCGCCGTTTCCCTATGCTGTCCAGGACGTCACGTTCCCCGGCGGAGCACCGGGCGTGACCCTGGCCGGGACACTCACTCTGCCGCAGGGCGTGGGACCGTTTCCAGTGACTGTGCTGATCTCCGGTTCCGGTCCAAACGATCGGGATGAGACCGTCTTAGGTCACAAGCCGTTTCTGCTGCTGGCGGACACCCTCACCCGCCGGGGAATTGCCGTGCTGCGGTACGACAAGCGGGGCGTCGGCAAGTCGACCGGCAGTTATGCGCTGGCAACAAGCGCCGATTTCGCACTTGACGCGGGAGCCGCAGTTGCCTACCTCAAGACACAATCTGCGATTGACCCGAAACGCATCGGCCTGCTCGGCCACAGCGAAGGAGGCTTGATCGCTCCCCTTGTCGCCTCACGCCGGCCCGATATTGCTTTTGTCGTTCTGCTGGCCGCGCCCGGCCTGGCTGGAGAGAAGATTTTGCTGGCTCAGTCCGCGTTGATCGGAAAAGCAGAGGGCGCGAACACCGCTCAAATCGCCCAGGATGCCGCCCTGCAAAAGCAGTTATTCGCCATCGCCGAGCGCGAAACTGACCCGGTGGTCATTCAGGCCAAAGCTCAGGCTGCAGTTCTTAAAGAGGTCGCTGCCTTGTCGCCCGCCGACAAAGCGCAGATCAGCGATCCCGTCTCGTATGCAAAAATGCAAAGCAAGCCGATCTCGACGCCCTGGTTCCGTTTCTTCCTGGCCTATGATCCCCTCCCTGCCCTGCGAAAAACGCACTGCCCGGTGCTGGCTCTGGACGGCTCAAAAGACTTGCTGGTACCTCCTGCCGAAGACCTTGCGCTTATTGAAAAAGCGTCAGCAGCGGGTGGAAATACGCAGGTGACAGTGAAAGAATTGCCGAACTTAAATCATCTGTTTCAGACTTGCGAGACCGGTTCGCCGTCGGAATATGCCAAAATAACAGAGACGATGGCTCCGATTGTGCTGACAACGATCAGCGATTGGATTGCCGCGCAAACTGGTACTAAGTAATTGCTGATCAAACTCAAGGAGTAACTCAGATGCCGATTGTTTTTGCCTGTATTGCGCCACATGGGGGAAACCTGCTGCTGGGAGAGAACGCACCGGGGCCGGTTCCGCAGGGGCGCAAAGCGATGGCCTTGTTGCGGGCCTCTTTGCGGGCGGCAAAGCCTGACTCGATTGCGATCTTGACGCCGCATGGGATCGCGATGCAAGGCACAATCACGTTGGGCGCGACGCCGACCGGGTACGGGGAGCTGGACACTTTGAAGATAAATGTTCAGACAGACCTTGACCTTGCGGCAGCCTGGGCGTACCGGGCGTCGGAGAAGGGCGTTCCGGTGACGCCGCTGGCTAGTCAGTCCGAGGATGATGTTCTGCCGCTCGACTGGGGGGTAACGATCCCCTTGGCACTGCTGACACCGCCGCCGGACACGCTGCCGACGGTGGTGGCCTGCCCGTCGCGCGATGTGCCCCGGCAAAGCCTTATTGATTGGGGTGAGGCGTTAGTCGAAGCCTCTGATGAGCTAGGCAAACGGGTCGCGCTGGTCATCAGCGCCGATCAGGGGCATGGTCACGCTGCTGACGGTCCCTACGGCTACACACCCGCCTCGGCGGAATACGATGCCGCCATGAAGGCTGCGATTGAAGCGAATGACCTGCCGCGCCTGCTCTCCTGGCCGGAAGATTATGCCGAAACAGCGCTGGCTGATTCCTACTGGCAGATGCTGGCTTTGATCGGTGTCCAGAAGCGTGTGCCGCTCCAATCAAAGTTTCTGTCTTATGAAGTCGACCATTACTTCGGCCTGCTGTGTGCCGAGTTTGTGCCGGAGACTACGCTGTAAAAGGAGCAAGGTATGAAGAGGAGAGTTTGGAGTTTGTGGCTGTGTGCACTCATCGGGCTGGGGTTTGCATTTGTTTTGCCGGTGTCGGCGAAGACCGTTGTGGCTGGGAAAGCAGCGCGGCTGTCGGAGCCTACGGGCGGTTTTTCCTACATTCCGCCCGCAGGCTGGCATGTTCGGACATTTCCCGGCATGAAATATCGGATTTCGTATGCGATGCCATCGGGAGGCTTTGCCCCGAATATCAATGTTGTAGACGAAACGGCTGCTGTTCCAATGAGCCGATATGTGCCGATGAGCTTGATCCAGATGCATCGTATGTTCAGCACGTTTCATCTGCTGAGCCAAACAGCTTTTGTAACAAAGTCCGGCCTGTCGGGAGTCTGTTTGAGGTCGACGGCGACGGTGGCAGGCAGGAATGTCCGGCAGGTCTGCTATATGTTTCCGGCCCCAAGTGATCGGAAACTGATTGTCACGGCTTCGTGGCTGGCCTTAGATGGTGATAAGTACGCGCAGGCGGTCGACGCATCGATGAAGACATTTGCACTTCAGTAAGCAGAAGCTGTCAATGAGCACGCTGATAGGCTGATCATCCGGGATTCGTGTCGACGCGAAGACCGGTGTCGGCGCAGCTCAGGACAATTGTGCTGCTGACGGCATAATCGCTCGGAGAGAGTCTGTCCGGGTGGACCCATTTTACGTGACCATCCATATAAGCGAAATCCGCACCGGCAGTATGTTTGCGTGTCGGGAGATCTGTGGTGAGGCAGGCGGAAAAATTGCCGTCATTGAGGGTTTCCTGCTCGTCGACCAAAGCAATTGTTGCTGCGGGCGCATCGATTTCTGAAAGTGAGCGCTGAGATACCAAATTATTCATGCTGTAGCTCAGGTGCTTAGTCGCGATTGCCGCGCCGTCATCCGGGCAGATGTAGACAGCCGTGCTTTTGACATAGGGATACAAAGCACCCTGGGTGACATCAAAGACATCGGTGGGCGCGGCGATGACCGGCGCAGGAATCCAGCCGGGCTGGTCGGTTATTCCGCCGGCGGCGGAGTCCGGCAGCCGTTCGTCGCTGTCCTGGACATACTCGACAAAAGCGAGGCCGAGTTGTTTCAGGTTGCTCTGGCAGGAAGCCCGGCGGGCGTTCTCACGGACTTTGGAGAAGATCGGGAAAAGAATTGAGGCGAGAATGGCGATGATGGCGATGACAACAAGAAGTTCGATCAGTGTAAAACCAGCAGTATATTTCTTCATGTAACAGTATAAGAGCAATCAGAATGCTTGTCAAGTAATTTGTGATAAACAAAAAGCCCCTGCTTCAATGAAGCAGGGGCTGAAATCACTTTGAAAGCGATTGCTGAAGCTTTTTGCCGTCGGGACTGCCGAGGCCGGTGCAGGGATCCCAGCCGGGGACGGCATGGTAGTCGCCGTTGTTGCCCGTCGTAATGTCATTGAATGCGCCGGCATCGGAGGCGATTTGGTAAAGCTGCGGGTTGATCCAGCCGAGCTTTGCGCTGAGGCTTTGGGCGAGAAGCGCGATGAGTCCGGCCCAGAGGGGGGCAACGGCGCTGGTGCCGCCGATGCCGGGTAAACCCTGCGTTGGATCGGGAAACTCCTGGCCGTCGCAGAGGACGCGGTAGCCGCTTTCCGAGGCGGCGTCGCCGCAGACATCCGGGACGCCGCGCATGACCGGGCCTTTGGGGTTGACGGCGGGTGGAACATGGGCATCGGCCTGGAACGTCGGCAGGGCAAAGTAGCGGCTGACGCCGCCGCCCGATCCGACATTCGCGCCGGGGTGCCAGACGACTTCGTGCGTGATGGCGTCTTTAGCGACAGTGATCCGGGTCCCGCCGCAGGCCAGCACATGCGGGCTGGACGAAGGAAAGTCGACATGAGCCTGATCGTCCCAGTTCGGGTTATTGGCCGCAAAATCCGCCGAGCCGGAGTCGCCGGATGCGGTGCAGACCGTGATGCCGAGATGCGCTGCTGTTTGCAGGGTCTGGTCAAAGTTGTCCTGGAACTGCTTTGTCGCCTGGGCAGCGGTGTCCGTCCCCACCCCGCCTTCAGGGCCGCCCCAGCTAATGGAGATGACTGATAAGTCGTTGTTCGGATCGGTGACGGCAGCGGTCATGACATCTAAGAAGCCCTGGTCGGAGGCATCTTTGGCGAAATAGACGACGATCTCAGCGCCCGGCGCGACGCTTCCTGCGACCTGAATATCCAGCATGACTTCGACATCGGGGTTCGCCGGGTCGAGTGCATTCGTCCCAGGTGAGTTCGTTCCGCCGCCTGCGAAGCTTGCGACTGAGACTTGGGGCGGAGCGCTGACACCGGCCTGAGCGAAGTAGGTGTCAAGCTCAGACTGACGGAAGCCGCCGCCCAGCTCAATGATCCCGATCTTCTGTCCCTGCCCGGTCACATCCGTGGGAAAGTTATAAAGCTTCGCGATCTGTGCCGGATAGAACGCCGTCAGCTTCGCATGACGTGCCGCCTCGGGATGAATGCGGTAATGGGCCTCGGCAAAGGGCCGGTTGTCCAGACCGAACACGCCGACGACGATGTCCTTCAAGTCAGACGGAATAAAGATCGGCCCGCTGCGGCCTCGGTACGTGCCGCCGTCTAAAGAGTAATTCTTCAGCTCGACAGAAAACGCTTTCTGAAAGTCGGCAGCCGTACCGGATAGTAAAACGCTGCGCCGGGAGGCATCGGAGTCGTCGACAGTCAGGCCGTTTGCTTTGGCGAACTCGGCGACTTTGGCTAAGTCCTCGGCAGAGGCACCGTGACTGGCAGCAAACTCGGCTTTTGTCAGGTAGGTACGCTGACTCAGGGCCTGAGCGGCATAGGCTTCGAGGGACGGCAACTCGGTCTGCCGCCGGACTCGGACTGTGACTTGAAACTGTTCGTCTGCGGGCGTATCTCCGGTCATGTGCGCGGTCGGCAGGGCAGCTTTATTGCTTCCTGGGACTTCCAAGCGATCAGTGTTGTCAGGCATGATCTTCTCCTTCAAAAACGGCACGGATACAAACTCATTCTAGCGCAACGACCGGCAAAAAGCAACGGCTTTTTGCAATCTGAAGAAACTTGACTTATCACGCCTAAGACGGTATATAATGGAACTGGCAGGCATGAGAGATCAAGAGACTGTATAAAAAACCAAGCCCAGACCCCTTAACCCCCAATAATGGGGGAATTGGAACCCTCACTTTGCTTCTTGCTCCCCCATTATTGGGGGCTGGGGGGAGTTCTGGATCGTTTCTATACAGTTTCCAAGGGAGCAATGCTATGGACTCTGAACCGAAACCGACGCGCATTTCGCGACGTAAATTCTTGAATCAAGCGATCGGTACGGGGATTGTCATGGGGGCCGCGCCGTTTTTGTCGACGAGATCGAATCAAGCAAAGGCGGCTGATTTGGCACCTGTTCCGCCGCTTCCGGTAAAAACAGGATGGGAAGGGCCGATGGGGGTCGAACGGATCGCCCGGCTGGTGCCGCTTGGCTATCAGTCGGCTCAAGCGGCGTCGAACGATGCCGCCCAGTGGGTCCAGGTCGATTTAGGCAGACCCTGCGCTCTCGACCGTGTCAAACTCTTCCCGATGGTCGATTTCAGTCTCAATAGCCAAAGTTTCCCAGTACGGTTCCGAGTGGAAGGCTCCGCAGAGCCGCATTTCGTATCCCCGCTCGTTCTTGCCGACTGCACCGGAGGTGATTTCCCGGACCCTGGCGATGCTGTCAGTCTTTTTCCAACCGGCGTCGGCGTCCCCGTTCGTTATGTGCGAGTCACAGTCACGCGGCTGCGTAATAAGCAGTTTCAGCTTTCCAAGCTGGAAGCCTGGTCGGGCGGAAAGGACGCTGCTGAGGGCTGTCCGATTGCGGACTCGGTTCATGGCGATCTTGGGAAGACGCCCTTAACCCGCGCCCCACGTGGTCAGGGGGAAGAAGTCGCTACGGATAATCCCAGTAACGTAATCCCGTCCAGCCAGTGGCGGCCTGTTTCTTATCAGGCTCACGCGCCACTTGGCGGAGTTCGTCTGGGCAGCGGCGTCTTTCAAACGGCGATGCAGGACAATATCGACTATCTGCTCAGCTCATTTTCCGTGGGTGAGCTGGTGCGGCCTTTTCAGGAGCGTGCCGGCAAGCCGGTCCCGGCAGGACTGCCGCCGCCTATCGGGTTCTGGGACACAGACCTGCCCGGCTCGAACGCCGGGCGCTTTTTGATGGGAGCAAGCAATACGCTGCGCTGGACGGAGCATGCTGAGCTCCGCGCTCGGATGAATGCAGTGGTGGACGTGATCGCGGCCTACCAGCGTCCTGATGGTTACCTGATGGCCTATCCCGAGGAGACGATCTTTTACAGTGAGCGCGGGGCCTACACCCGCTCCTGGGTGACACATGGCCTGATCGAAGCGGGCTTCGCGGGTAATCCCAAAGCCTTTCCGGCGCTTCGTCGTTTTTACGATTGGTTTGATACCTGCCCCTACCTGCCGGAGCTGCTCAGACGTGCCGGTCAGGGAGTCCAGGGCATGATCGCGAACACGCGGACTTACTTCACTCCGATCGGTAAGCCCGAGGATATTCAGGTGGTTCAGCGTTACTTTCAGGAAGATTACTGGATGGAGCAGCTTGCCCAGCGAGAGCCGAAAGCGATCTGGCAGTATCCGTATGACCATCCCCATAATTACCTGCTGACGTCGCTGGAGCCATACCTCGATCAGTACCGGGCGACCGGCGCGAAGAAGTATTGGGACGCCGCGCAGGGCGGCTGGGATCTGTACCATGACAACTGGGAGCATATAGGCGGGACAATCGCGATCTGCGAGTTCGACTCATACCCGCCCCATTCCTACTACCTGCACAAAAATACGGGCGAGCTATGCGGTAGTGTCTTCTGGGTGCGCTTCAATCAGAGATTCCATCTGTTCGCGCCCCATGAAGAAAAGTACGTCGCGGAGATCGAGAAATCGATCTACAATGTCGGGCTGGCAAATCAAGTCGGCGGCACTGGAATCCGTTACCTGACCCGATTGGTGGACAAGAAAGATGCCGGCACGGCTCACAATACCTGCTGCGAGGGGCAGGGAACACGTCTGCTCGGCTCCCTCCCGGAGTACATCTACTCGACGGCCAAAGACGGGCTGTATGTCAATCTTTTTCATGCATCCTCGATTCAATGGGAGCAGGGCAGCCAGAAACTGCATCTGGCGATGGAGACCGAGTTCCCGTTCAAGTCGGCAGTGAAGCTCTCGATGGCCCTGTCGGAGCCGACAAAGGCATCAATTCGAGTGCGTGTTCCCGGATGGGCAAGTCAGGCAATGCCGATTCTTGTCAACGGCAAACATCTGGCGACCGGCCATCCGGGGAGTTATGTCACTCTGGATCGGGTCTGGAAATCTGGGGACAAGGTCACTTTTTCACTGCCAATGGATTTCCATCTCACCCGCTATGTCGGCATGGACCCTGGTTTCGGTCAGGAACGGTTCGCCTTGGAATACGGCCCGATCCTAATGGCTCTGGTCGGGCCGGTGGGCGGACATCAGGGAGAGCGCCTTTCTTTAGCTCCCGAAGACTTAGTCAAGCAATTGTCCCCACTCTCAGATCAGCCCCTCCAATTCGCCGTTGCCGGTCAGGCAGACCATCATTACGTGCCATACTGGCAGGTCCAGGATGAGGCTTTTACCTGCTACCCCGTCATCGGTACCTCGGAGCCGACTACGACAGAAGCGGCCCAAGCGGGCAATCTTGCCCTTGCCAGTCTAGGCGCAAAAGCCTCTTCCGACAGTGAGTACGCGAAAGAACTGGGCGGCACGGCGCGGGTCATAGACGATAACTTTGTGTCGGCGGGTGATCAGTCTCACCGGTGGCATTCGTCGCTGGATACGCCGCATCCGCACTGGATTCAAGTCACTTTGCTGCATCCGATGTTGATTGGGCGCGTGGTGATTCGTTTCGCCGACCCTGAAGGACATCCTACCGATTTCGAGGGGATCGTGCGTGTCAACGGCCACGACAAAACAGTCTTTCACGAACACGGCTACGCGGATGCATTACACTACCGTGCGACTTTTGCGCCGGTCACGACGGATACGTTTCGCTTCCTAATCACTGCTTCCGCGAACTCTGCCTATCCTAATGCCGCACAGATCAGCCGGATCGAGGTCTACCCGCCGGCGTCTTAAAAAGTGAGATGTGAAGCCCCGCCCTGAAGGGCAGGTCTGGAGGCGCGGACGCCAACCGCACGGTGTGCGGAAGAGCAAGATAGCCAGACGCTGATGGCATTTCCGGGCACAGCCCGGTTGGCGCTTCGCCTCCAGACCTGTCCTTTAGGACGGGGGAGTTAGGATAGGGACTGGAAACGGGGTAGAATGAGCCATGAGTGCAATTTTGGATGATCCCGCGTACAAAGCGGGCTTAGAGTTTCGGGGGCGCGGTGAGTTTCCCGGTGCGATCGCGGCATTTGAGGCGGCGGCGGGGCGGTTTCCCGAAGATGCCGATGGGCCATATCAGCTTGGGCTGACTTATCAGCAGCGAGCGGAGACTATTCTGCCCCCGGCGATGCGCGAGTCGGAAAAGAAGCTTGGGACAGGCACCGGCTTCAGTGATCTGGCCTCGTCCGTGCTTGGGCTGGGTGTTCTTGCGGCGTCGAAAGCGCTGGGGCAGACAGATTGGATCGTGCAGTATCGGGAAGCGTTTCGGCTGTCTGTGGCACAGTTCGAAATGGCAGCGTCTTTAGATAGCTCCGATCCCCGATTCCCTCATGCGCGTGCGTTGTCACTGCGTTATTTGGGTCAGACTGAAGCGGCAGCCGATGCGGCGCGAACGGCGGCGGCTTTGTCCCCCGGTGATTCTATCTATCGGGACCGGGCGACGGCCTTTGACCAGGCTGCCAACCGAGAATCGCAGTCACGTGACGGCAAGAATGCCGTGCCGGGGGGCGTCACCTGGAACGATGTGATTTTGCCGGTGCGGACTAAGCGCGAGCTTCGTCAGATGCAATTGTTACTCGAAAACCCGAGTCTGTCAAAAGATTTAGGGATCGAGCCGCCCACCGGCCTGCTGCTGTACGGGCCGCCGGGAACGGGCAAGACTACTATTGCGCGAGTGCTGGCGCATGAATCGCATTGTCATTTTGTTGCCACTTCTCCTGCCGAGATCAATTCCATGTGGCTGGGTGAGAGTGAAAAATCAGTCAAAAAGCTCTTTGATGAGGCGCGGGCGAAAGCGCCTGCGATCATCTTTTTGGACGAGATCGATGCCCTGCTGCCGTCACGCTCCGGGGGTGTCAATCAGTACAGCGACAAAGTGGTCAACCAGTTCCTGCATGAGATGGACGGCCTGACCAAAAATCGGCGTATCTTCGTGATCGGCGCGACCAATCGGCGCGATATGCTGGACCCGGCTTTGCTGCGCGGCGGTCGCCTCTCTCGTGAAATTGAGATTCCCCTGCCCGATGAGCCTGCGCGTCGTCAGTTGTTTGCCCTGTCGGCATCAGGGGCGAAGCTGGCGGATGATATTGATCTGGACGAAATGGCTCAGCGTACCGAAGGCTACTCGGGGGCCAATATCAAAGCCGTCGTCAATGAAGCAGGCTTGCAGGCCCTCATTAGGCTTTCCGAAGCGGGTGCGGACGTGAAGCGGGTCTTGACCCGTGAGGACTTCGAAGAGGCGCTGGCAAACTTTGCGCCGTCGCCTGCGGAAGAAGCGCCGAATCCGTGGAAGATATTTGGGGGGTAGGCGCGAGGGCGTTTACGCCCTCGCATTTCTTCAATATTCCTTGATTAAACCTCCTTATCTTTGGCGACGCCCCCGGCGGTGGCTGCGGCGAACGGGCTGGCTTTTAGGGCAGATGCGAGCGGATTTCGGCTTGGGGATACCCGGCGGGCCAGTCTGGCTGCGGGATAACCCGTTTCTGGTCAAAGCAGGTCGGGCGGAAACGCGCGGGCTTGGGCTAAGCCTGCGTTTGCTGACGACGGTGCTTGTGCTCAGTGGGTTGCTGCTGGGTGGGTTGACACTGCAAAAGCTGTTCGGTGGAGGGACCGCGTCTTTTACAACATTTCTTTTTCACTCCTCGTTTCCCGTTGTCCTGTTTGTTGTGCTCTCGTTTGTGCATATGCTGCTGATCGCCAATGCCCGGACAGCGACAGCGGTTTCGCTGGCGGAGGAAGCGCGGCGGGGAACGCTGCCAGACCTGCTGCTGACACCGCTTCGTCGGGCAGAAATGCTTCTGGCGATGGGGGTGGGGCCTGCGAGATCGGCGTTCTTGATCGCGCTGGCCGGTCTTCCTCTTTATGCACTGCTGGGGCAGTTTGGGGGGCTGACGGGCTGGGAGATCGTCTGCCTGTACGTGCTGTTTGGCCTGCTTTGCTACGGTCCGCCGGTGTATGCGTTCCCGGCACTGTCCGGGCTGGCTCCGACCCCCGACGCTCCGGTGGGGCAGTTTACGTCTGTGCCGAACCGTCAGGCCCTGCGCCGGGCCGGGTATCTGGGGGCAGGTTTTCCACTGCTGCTCGGGTTCATGTTTTTTCGAGGGGTGCTGAACTCTGTCGGTGGCGGCTGGCTGACACATTTCTTCTCCGCACTGCATCTGCCGCTTCTTTCCGGTTTTTCGTTTCTCATCTTCTTCTCCTGGCCGTACTATGTGGCCCAGATTCTGAGTGACCATCTCAATTTCTTCCATCTGACTATTTCACCACTTTGGTACGTTTTGCCGCTGATGGGACTGCACTGGGCAAGCTCCGCGCTGACATCGGCCTCTGCGTTGTCGGCAGGGGATTTGGGCGAAATGCGGCGGCTGCCGCTCTGGACCCGGGCACAGACCCTTTCGCGCTGGACTGCGCGGGTGGCGGGGCTTTGTGTGCTGGGAATCTTCTGGCAGGCATGGGTGGAAAGTGGGGACACGGCGGCGCTGGCGGGCGGATTTGGGGCGGGGCCGGACTGGAATGCGGCGGGTGTGCTGCTTCTGCTGGGCGGTTTGTCGCTGCCGAATGTCTGCGCTCGTGCGCTGGCTGTTGCCCCACGTCAGAAAACGTCGCAAACGTTTCGTGCTCCCCTGCTGGTGCTGCGCCGGGCATTGCAACGGTCAGTGCGCCCGCTGGGTGTCGCCGGGGCAGTGTTCCTGGTCGCCTGCGCTCTGGGCGGCCTTTCGCCGTTTGGTTCTGCTGTCTACCAGACTGCGGGAAAGATCGCGCTGGCGGGACTCAGCACTGTGTTTTGGGCCGTTGGTGTTCGGCGGGTACTGCCACGTGCTGGGAAGTGGGTGACGAACGGTTTGCTGTACGCGGTTCCGTTTGCTGCTCTCTCGGTTCCGGGCGGGAGTCTGCTGGCGGCATTCAGCCCGGCATCGGCCTGGGTGCGGCTGTTTGCTGATGGCCCGGCGTTGATCTCACGGTTTCCGTTCTGGAAGCTGGAAACGCTGCCGTCGTTTTGGATCTGCGCCGCCGGTCCGTTTCTGGTCGGTATCGTGCTGATGGCAGCGACGCAGAGCCTGACTCGGCAGAAGCAATCACTGCCGGTCAAACCGCTGCCGATCAAGCGTGTGCCTGTTCGCAACGAAAAGCAGACGGCGGTGCTGATGCGCTGGATCACGGAGCGCACTGACAACCCGCTGTTTACCTACGAGATGCGGGTGCGGACTCGCTCAGGCCGCTGGTTTGACTGGCTGTGCTATGGGCCTATTGTCTTCGTTGTCGCGGCGGCTGTGACGCAGTTGTATCCCCAAATGAGCTTCAGCTTTTCAGCGATGTCGCCGTTTCGGTTCTTTGATCTGCGCTACAATCCAAATGGGCCGGATGCAGTCGACGCTCTCTGGACCCAATTAGCGTCATTGCTGCTGCTGGGCCAGTGCTACATACTGGTCTTTCGCGGGCCGGTGATCGGGCAAAGTTTGATCGAACGAGATATGCAGCGAGGAACCTGGGGTTTTATTCTGCTGACGCCGCTGACCATCCGTCAGATATTTTTAGGGAAAGCATTCGGGCAGATCGCGTCCCTCGGGGCGCTGTGGGCAGGCACAGGCCTTGCCGGTTTATTATTGTACATCTTGGCCGTACCGCTGATCGGTCTTTGGCCTGCACTGGGAGCCTGGGGAAGCGGTCAGCTTTTTGTGGTGGCTTTGCTTCTTTTGGGAGTCAGCCTCGGTGCGGCTCTGGCGGCATTTCCAGCCTTGCAGAAGTCGCTGCGCGGGATTTCTATGCTGCTGTTTGTGCTGGTGATCGGTCTCAGCGTGTATGCTCAGTTTCAACTGGTGCCATTCGATACGCCGGGGGATTGGAGCCTGCTTGCGCTGCGCTTGGTCGGCGGCAGTGTGTATACGCTGCTGCTGTCGGCGCTTCTGTTCGGATTTGCTGAGTGGCGTC
>JBPBQB010000014.1:0-25992 GCA_050954545.1 Janthinobacterium lividum
CGACCAGGGCATCAATTCATAGTCCAGGCAGACCCAATCGGTTTCAAGCTCATCCCAAATCCCGCTCGTATCCATCGCCGTCCGAATGGTGGCTAAGAATTCTTGTTCCAGTGTTGAGTCGTCGAAGAAGCGGCGTCCCGTCCGGGTCACGCAGATGCCGATGCCTTCATCTTCGATCCCGAACCGTGCCCGAACCGCGCCTTCATCCCGGCAGACGATGACGACGGAGCGTGATCCCATGTGCTTTTCTTCGCAGATGACTGTCGGGACGCCCTGATTGCGGTAGTAGGCGAATGCTTCCGATGGATGTTCCAGAAGCCCCGGCTCTTTGGTCGTCTCCGAGGGAGACATGGTCGGCGGCAGATAGATGAGCCATTTCGGGTTGACGGCGAACCGGCTCATGACTTCCAGCGCGGCGATGCTGTTCTCTTCACGGATGGTGACTTTGCCATGCAGGCGTGTCTCGATCAGGCGCTTGCCGAGAACGTCGTCGATTTCCAGAACATCATCGTATTGCTGCTGCGCGGTGAGTACCGGGGCCTGCATTTCCGCAGGCAAAAATGGCCTTGCGGGTTCCGCATAGGTCGCCAGGGCGGGGACCGAAACAAGCTCGCGTTCCGGCCAGCGCAGGGCGGTCAGGCTGCCGCCGAAGACGCAGCCGGTATCGATATTGATGGTATGGTTCAGCCATTCCGGGGCGGGGATCGGTGTGTGCCCGTAAACGACATTCGCGGTGCCCCGATACTGGTCGGCCCAGTTGTAACGGATCGGCAGGCCGAACTCGTCCGTCTCTCCCGTCGTTTCCCCATATAATGCAAACTCGCGCACCTTGCCGGACCCACGCCCCTGCATCTCCGCTTTTAACCCGGCATGTGCGACGATTAATCTGCCGCCGTCAAGTACGTAATGGCTGACAAGGCCGTCCAGAAATCGCTTGACACTGTCTGCAAACTCCGGCGTCTCCCCAGCCATCTGCATCAGCGTATCGGCCAGCCCGTGTGTGACCTGAACGTCTTTGCCCGCCAGCTTCCGCAGATACTTGATGTCGTGATTTCCCGGAACGCAAAGCCCCGTGCCGTTTTCCACCATGCCCATGATGAGCTTCAGCACGTCCGGCGTTTTCGGTCCCCGATCTACCAGATCGCCGAGAAAGACAACTTTGCGCCCTTCCGGCGGCGTGACCGTGTGACCCTCAATGCTATATCCCATTTTAGACAAAAGCGCGGTCAGCTCATCGAAACAGCCATGAATGTCCCCGATAATATCAAAGGGTCCCTGCTCAGAACGTTTGTCGTTGTAAAGCGGCTCACGGATGACTGTCGCCGCCGAGACTTCTTCGGGACGGTGCATGACGAACACATGGCGAAACCCTTCCCGTTCTAAACCACGCAGAGACTGGCGCAGGTTCTTGATATGGTTTCTGACCACATGTGGGCCAAAGTCCCGATCAGGCCGAGTCTGGTTCCGTTCCTGACAGAGATGCTCCGGCATGTCCAAAACAATCGCGACAGGCAGGCAGTGGTACTCGCGGGCCAGCGCCACCAGCGGTTTTCGGGCCTCCGGCTGGACATTGGTCGCATCTACGACTGTCAGCCGCCCCGCAGCCAGCCGTTTAGACGCCACATAATGCAGGACGTCAAACGCATCGTTAGTCGCCGCCTGGTCATTTTCATCATCGGAGACCAGTCCCCGGCAGAAGTCTGACGACAGCACCTCGGTCGGCTTGAAATGCGACCGGGCAAACGAAGACTTGCCGGAACCAGACGCGCCGATCAGCACAACCAGCGAGAGATCAGGGATTTTGATATTCATTTTGTCAGCCTCTCAAATACTGCCATCTGACTCGGGGCACCGACTTCGGCATCAACCGGACCAAGCGGCAGATAGCGGGCTGCATAGCCGAATTTCTCACCAATGCGGCTGCCCCAGGCTTCGAACTCAGCGCGTGTCCATTCGAATCGGTGGTCTTTATGCCGGAAAGTCCCGGCAAGCAGAGTCTCGAATTTTGGATTGTATTCAATATTCGGTGTGGTGATGACAACCATGCCGGGCCGGGCGAACTCGAACAAGCTGCGCTCGAAAGCTGCCAGACGCGGGGTGTCTAAATGTTCGATCACTTCAACGACTGCTGCCGCATCATAGCCCTCTAAGCGCTTGTCGCGGTAGATGAGTGAGCCGTGAACTAGATTGATGCGCTCCCGCTGCATGGGAGGCAGACGGTCCAGGCGCAGCTTGTCCTGAGCGATTTCCAGAGACCGATAGGAAACGTCCATACCGAGAATGTCCGTGAATTGACGCTCGCCCAGCAGAAGGCCCAGCAGGCGGCCTTCGCCGCAGCCGAGGTCTAACACCCGATGGGCACCGCTTGATTTCAGTGTCGCCAGCACCGCACCGAGGCGCTGATCGTGGAGGCTCAGCTTGCGCTCGACGATCTCCTCTTCACGGTTATGTTCGTCTTCTATGTCGTTGATTTCCGGCAGCTCGGCCTGAGTAAGCTGCTCCAAAGCATCGCGCACGAGGGACTGACGCTGTTTCAGGTAGCGCCGGACAATGGTTTCTTTTTCAGGATGATCGGCAAGCCAGCCTTCGCCTTTCTGGACAAGCTTCTCGACTTCAGCCTCGCCGACAAAGTAATGCTTGCCGGTGTCCATCGCAGGGATCAGCACGTAAAGATGGGTCAAAAGATCCGCCAGTCGGATTGTCGCAGTCAGAGTGACAGAAAAATAGGCACTCTGGCCCCACTCTGGGAAAGTTGTATCTAGGGGGTAGGGCTGCGTCTGCACGTCGTACCCGAGCGGCTCGAACAGGCGGCGAATCAGCTCTTCGCCGCCCCGGCTTGGTACGACGTCGAGACGTGCTTCCAGTGGCAGCACCATCTCAGCGACTTCCGGCTTGTCTTTGCAGCGCCCGCCGAGCGCACTCCCCAGCACCTGTGCAATGGCGACGGACAGCAGGGAAGAGGCGACATAAGGCCGGTCGTTGACATACTGGGCCAGTGACCGTCCTTCGCCATGATGGCCCCGGACCAGCGCGACCGGGTCGACGTCCAGAAGCAGAGCCGCCGTGCAGCGTGTCTCAGTCGCTTCCGGGTAGAAGACATGGGCCTGCCCGAATGAGAGGCTGAAAGACTGCGCCCGACTTGGATTTATATGCAGCAGATAGCCCAGGTCAGTCGCAGGAGTGTGTGTCGTGGTGAGAGTAAGAAGCATTAAGTTTACCTAGAGCATCAGTTTACTCGCTGCTGCGGTCTAGTGTCAACTTGACTGCGCGATGCCTACTTGGAACCTGTAAATGCAATGCCTTGGATAAATGTCTTCTGGGCGAAGAAGAACGCGATAATCAGCGGCAGTGTCACCACGGTTGACGCTGCCATGAGCAGATTCCATTCGCCTCCGTGACGGCCTAGAAAGCTGCTGAGACCGATAGCAAGTGTGTACTGATGCTCGTCATGCAGGTAGATCAATGGGCCTTGAAAATCGGTCCAGGCTCCCATGAAGGCAAACAATGCTACAGTCGCAAGCGCGGGCTTGGCGAGAGGCAGGACGATCTGCCAGAAGATGCCGAACTCCGTGCAGCCGTCGATCCGGGCAGCATCCGAAAGCTCCTGCGGGATGCCTAAGAAAAACTGGCGCAATAGAAAGATGCTGAACGCGTTGCCGAAAAAGCTGGGCACGATCAGCGGCAGGAAGCTTCCTGTCCAGCCAAGCTGACGAAACAGCAGGAACACGGGCATGAGCGTGACCTGACCCGGCAGCATGATAGTCGCGATCATGATAAAGAAGAGCGCGTTACGTCCGCGCCACTTCAACCGGGCGAACCCATAGGCGGGCAGGGCTGCCGAGAACACGGTGCCGATGACTGTCCCGATGCAGATAATCAGTGTGTTCCGCAAATAGAGCCAGAACGGAAAATACTCCAGCGCCTCCGGGTAGTTCTTCCAGAGTGACGGGCGAGGAATCCACTGGATCGTCTGGGTAAAGATCTGGCTGTCGCCTTTGAGCGATGTCGAGATCATGAACAGCGCGGGTGCGAGAAAGAAGATGCTGATAATAATCAGTGCGGCATGACCGAAGACTTGTGAAAGCGTTTTGTTCATCGGGACTCGCCTTCGTAGTAGACCCAGCGTGCGGAGCTTTTGAACACCAGGGCAGTCGCAGCCAGCGTGATGATAAACAAAATCCAGGCCATGGCGCAGGCCGTTCCCATTCGGAAATACTCGAAGGCGTTCTGATACAGATAAAGTGCATAGAAGAGTGTCGAGTTGTCCGGCCCGCCTTTAGTCATGACAAATGTCTGGGTGAAGTACTGGAATGTCCCGATGACACCCATGATCAGATTAAAGAAGATGACCGGCGAGATCGATGGCAGTGTAATATACCAGGTCCGGTGCCAGAAGTTGGCTCCGTCGAGTGATGCGGCCTCATAGAGCGCGGCGGGAACGGCTTGGAGAGCCGCTAGATAGATGACCATGCCACCGCCGACACCCCAGAGATCCATCAGAATCATCGCCGGTTTTGCCCAAAGCGGGGAGGCCAGCCAGGGCGGGCCTTGAAGATGAATAGCCCGTAGTCCGGCATTCAGCAGCCCATGCTCGGGGTTCAGCACCAGCATCCAGAGCATCGCGCTGGCGACGACCGGCACAATCGACGGCACAAACAGAAATGTCCGGTAGACTGCGATGCCGCGCAGCTTCTGGTTCAGCAGCAGGGCGAGCGCCAAGCCAAGCCCGAGAGACAGCGGCAGTTCCAGAAACAGAAACGCCGTGTTGGCGAGTGACGGCCAGAAGTAGTCGGTATCGGTCAGCAGCGATTTGTAGTTGGCAAGTCCCACCCAGCGCGGCGGCGACAGCACTCGGTAGTCGGTAAAGCTGAGATAAAGCGAGGCGATCACGGGGAAGACTGTGAAGATCAGAAATCCCAGCAGCCAGGGGGAAACAAATAAAAGCCCCGTCAAAAGCGGTCGAGATTTAGGCATAATTTTGCTCAGCGAGTGCCCAGGTTACGGGCGACTGAAGTCGCGGCAACAAGTTCACAAATAAGGCCTTCGCAGGTTAATATGGAAATGCTTAGTAGGAACAATCTGTATGAGTCCGCGAAGGCGGACTTTGCGCTTTTGTTGCCGCGACTTCAGTCGCCCACAACTGGATCGTTCTGTCACTGATACTCGCTCACCTCACGCTGAACCCGTGCCTGAACGGCTTTCAGCGCCTCGGAGGGCGACCGGTGGCCGTAGCAGACGGAGTCGACGGCGTTGATCAGCTCACCCTGATAGAGTGTCGCCACCGGCATCGGCGGGAAAAAGGTGGCATTGGGGCTGTCGGCAAGATCCATGAACTGACCGTATCTGGGACGCCACGGCTCCCCTGTCCGCAGCGCGGGGTCACGCAGCGAGGCACGGATATTAGGAATACCATGCAGACTCATTGCGAACCGGCGCTGACCGTCCGGAGTTTGGGACCAGACCAGAAAGTCCCAGGCTTCTTTCGAGTGCTTTGCGCCGCGTGGAATACAAAACGGGTTGGAACCCAGCCAGACTGTCCCGGCCTGCCTGGGATAAGCGGCGGGGTAGGGCAGCGGCGCGATGCCGTAATGAGTCTTCGGGCTGTAATGATAGGCCCAGTACGTGTTCCACTGACCGCCAAATGTCATGCCGATCTGACCGAGAAAGAACGGGTTGAAGCTGCCCATTTCGCTGCCGAAGCCCTGCGAAAAGCTTTGTACCTCTTCGTAGCCGCCCTGAGCATCCATCAAGCTCTTGTCAAACGCAGCCGCCTCGATATTGCGCGGATTATCTGCCGTGGCCTGGCCCGTTTTCGGGTCCAGAAAGCCGCCTCCGTAAAGGGCCATCAGCGTGATCGCATCCGGGGGGCGCATTCCAAGCCGTGTCAGTTGTCCCTGGGCGTCATGCTGGGTGATCTTTTGGGCGTCGGCTTCCATTTCTTCCAGCGTGCGCGGCGGCTTATCCGGGTCAAGCCCTGCCGCTTTGAAGACATCTTTGTTATACAAAAGCGCGGTGCAGTCCAGCAGGTAGGGGATTGCGTACAAATGCCCGTTGTACCGGCACTGTTCGAGAGAGCTTGGCGTGTAGTCAGCGGCTTTCAGACCGGCTGCCTGAAAACGGTCGTCCAGCGGCTGTAGAGCCTTGTTCGCGGCCAGCGCCCCCAAATAATTCGGCTCCGCCAATGTGCAGAGGTCAGGAGGGGCGGCGGCGACAATGGCCCGGATGGTCTTGGGATCGTCGACCGCGCCTAAGTTCTCCAGTAGGACCCCAGGATGGGTCTTGTTGTAGTACGCAAGTACATCCTCGAAATCATGTTCTTCGTCGCCGCTCCACATGGACCAGACTTCCACATGAACCGGCCCTCCCGACCGGTCGGCACTGTTCAACCCACAGCCCGGTACCAGCAGGAGGAGAAGGCATAGAAACGCGGCAAAAGCTCCTGCCTGTCGCCTCATGGAGTCAGCCAGGCTTTCTTGACTGCCTGCAAAAGCGGGTCTCGCTGGCCTACCGGCTGGTTGGCGCGGTAGCCGCCGCCCAGTTCCCAGATGATGACACCGCCGAGCTTTTGCTGCTTGACGTAGTCGATCTTCAACGCGCAGAGCCGGGCATCATCATACGAAACGAACTTGCTGTCTTTAGGATCGGGTGCATCGACGCTCAAATAGGGAGCTTTCGCCTGGTCGTCCCAGTGGTAACGGCTCGGCTGATAAAACTGATCCATGATTAAACTGTAATCTGCGCCGTCGTCTACGTCTTTGTCAGTCAGGCCCACGACACTCTGCTTCGGCCCGGAAACGCGGCTCCAGACGTAACCATAAAACGCGACCCCGATCCCCAGTTTCCCCGGTGCGATGCCTGCTGCTTCATACTGCTTCACGGTCTCGTCGACTGACGGGTAATCTTCTTTCGCGTTCATCATTTCCGTGCCTGCCCCATACAGGCTGGCATTGTACCAGGTCTTGTGACCGGGCCACGGACCGCTGTTGTCATAGGTCATGAGGTTGATACGGTCGAAATTGCTTTGCAGTTTCGCGAACATCGCCGGCTGAGACGCGACTGCTGCCGTCAGCAGCAGACCGGGTTTAGCGGCATCCAACGCGGCCCGCAGCTCGGGAACGAACTTTGTGTAGGCAGCGACATCGTTGTCTCCCAATGGCTCGACATCCAGGTCCAGGCCGTCATAGCCGCGCGAGACGACAAACTGCACCAGTGTCTTCACGAGGGTGGGGCGAATGGCGTCTGTCAATGCTGCCCGCAGCTTCTTCGAGCCTTCGTCCGTTCCCATACAGACAATGACTTTGCACCCTGCCGCATGGGCCAGCGTGATGACTGTTTTGGAGTCACTCTCTGGAATCACGCCTGACACCGGCCCTAATGTCCCATCGGCATTCGGGAACAGGCCAAAGTGGATCAGATGCGTGATCGCTGTATAGTCAATAGCAGTCGCAGGCAGCCGCTTTGTCCCATCATCGCCCGAAAGATAATACGCACAAACCCACGGCTTTCCGGTATTAGCATTGGCCGCAGGCGGTGCTGCCTGACCGCGCGAAAGACATGGCAGACACATCACAAACGCAATAGAGACAAACAACTTGAAGTAACACCGCTGCGACATTTGATTCCCTCTCATGGTTTCTGTTGTGTGGCTTGGTTTCTTCTCATCTGCGCTTGTTTCATGCGGGCGATAAAATCCTGTTTTGCCTGGCGGCCTTGAGGGTTCGCCAAACCATCTTGGGCCGGTGCCGCCGAAAACGTATTAGTGGCCGGGGTAGGGTCAGTCTGATGACTGCATCCCGAAGCCAAAGCTGCGAAAAGCATTCCCGCTATTGTCGCTAGCATACTGATCTTTGCCATTTCACTTTTCCTTCAATGAAATTAATAGGGGGCAGCAAATTGAGGATTGCCACCTTCTTGAGCTTCGTATTGTCCCTGAACATAAATATTTTTATACCAACTAAGGCGTCCTCGCATGATTGCTTTGCAATGGCCGTCCGAGAAGATGAAGTTTGAGGTGTTGTTGTGACGATAACGTGGAAACATACCGCATCCGGGATAAGACCCGCCTTGTGTATCTGCGGCGATCTGAGCCGAGGTCGCATCACAATCTCCGCCAATGCCCACTGTAGGATTGCCACCAGTCATGCCACCGACATCATAATGAGCGTCATTTATATAGTCTGGACCGGTTCCCATCGTGTCTGTCCAATAATCTTCTTCGGGATCGAAATAGTTATAGGCACCCGCCGAATCGTTGACACCTTGTTCAGCCACCAGCACCGTATCTGAAGGTGTTTGAAGTTGAGCGAGTGTCGCGCAATTCCAGCCTGCTGGGACGATTGCCATGATCGAAGTATTCACGCCGTAGGTTGTTCCCTGAGCAGGGAGCGGGAAATCAGGGCAGAGCCAAACACCACTTGTGCCCAGGGTTTGTGTCCCATCGAAGTCACCACTTTTTAAGTAAGGATAAATAAAAGTCGGCCAGATCAGACCAGGATTTTCATTAAGATTTTGCGAAGGCGGAAACGTTTCGTCGGAGTCCTGGACATACATCATGAACGCGAGGCCGATCTGTTTCTCGTTGGACAGGCAGGCAGTTTTACGCGCATTCTCACGGACTTTCTGAAAGACGGGGAAAAGTATTGCCGCGAGAATCGCGATAATGGCGATGACGACGAGCAGTTCAATCAATGTAAAGCCTTTGAGGCTCGGAAATCTTTGTTTGCGTTGCATGGTTTCTTTCCTTTCGTGACGGTTCCGATTAAGAATGCAGCCAGCGGTCTTTCGCGGCCAAAATGCGTGTGAGGGAAGCATCGATGCGAGAAATCGGAATGCGGCCAGTTTCAACGGCAGCAACGAGGCTGTCCCGGATGGCAAGCTGGGCAGACCAGGTATGGCAGCAGAGCAATATGTCTGCCCCGGCGAGAACGGCCAGTACGGTAGCTTCGGCTTCGCCCCAGTCCTTCGCGACCCCGTTCATCTCCAGGCAGTCGGTGATAATCAGGCCCTCGAACCCTAAATCGCCGCGCAGCAGGCCGGTCAGGATCGCGGGGGACAGGGTCGCGGGCAGCTTTGGGTCGAGTTCCGGGAAGACAATGTGAGCAGTCATGATGGCGGCCAGACCGGCAGCGATGGCAGCCTGGAAGGGAACCAACTCGATCTGGAACAGCCGGTCCAAGGCGTGGGAAATGGTCGGCAGCGCTTGATGGGAATCGACATCGGTGTCGCCATGACCGGGAAAGTGCTTGCCGCAGGCCAGAATCCCGGCATCTTCCTGGTAGCCCTGCACGGCGGCAACGCCCATTGCGGCGACACTCTGCGGGGTGTCCCCGTAGGAGCGGCGTCCGATGACCGCGTTTGCGGGGTTATTGTTGACATCCAGCACCGGCGCGAAGTTCGCGTTGATGCCGACGCTGCGAAGCTCCTGCCCGATCTGCCGGGCCGACTTTCGGGCCTGCGCCGGGTCGCCGGTCAGACCGATCTGCCAGGCATCGTCCGAAGCAGGGAAGTGGGGTGGCCGGAGATGAGTCTTCGGTCCTCCCTCTTGATCGATAGTGACAAAAAGCGGCGGCAGCCCCTGCCGCGCGGCCAGGATCTGCATTTCGGCAAGCAGTGCCTGAATCTGCGCGGGAGTGTCGACATTGCGGCCCATCAAGATCAGGCCGCCGACTGCCAGCTCTTCGACCAGGGCAGCGGCGTGAGAGTTGGCCGTCTGACTGTCCATGTCAGTCGTCCCCGTCCAGCCGAGAATGAGCATCTGCCCGATCTTTTTCGGCAGGGTCATCGTATCGAGTGTCTTTTGTGTCCCAGTCATTCCAGCATCCTCAATCGATTCGCTAAGCGGTCAGGCTATGGGGCGGCATCGTTGACGCTCGGATGATAAGCTCGGAAGGCAGAACGGTCTGCGTCGCAGGTATTTCTTCGGCCTGCCCGTGGGTCAGGCGATCCAGCAGCATCAGTGCTGCGGTCGAGCCGATCTGCATCAGCGGCTGACGAACCGTTGTCAGCGGCGGCGAAAGGTGATGGGCAAACTCGGCATCATCAAACCCGACAATACTCATCCGGTCGGGGACTGAGATTCCTGAATCGGCACAGGCACGGTAAGCACCAAGAGCAATCCCATCACCCCCTGCGAAGACTGCCGTCGGTGGGTCCGTCAGGGCAAGAAGCTGGCACATGCCGTCGTAACCCCAGCCCTGAGTATAAGAGCCTTCTCGTATCAACTCTTGGTCGCAATGGAAGCCGCTCTTTGACATTGCTGCCTCATATCCCTGACGCCGGGGTAGCGTGCTCGGTGAGTTCGGCAGCCCTCCCAGCAGGGAGATCCGCCGGTGGCCCAGGCTCTGAAGGTAGCTGACTACCTGCCGGGCCGCTTCGACATTATCAATGTCGACACTGGCAACGCGCGTATCGATGTCCGTTCCGTTGATCAGGACAAAGGGCAGGCCGGCTTCCGTCAGGGTCGAAACGATGCCGCTGTCAGTGAGCGGCGCGATCAGCAGCAGCCCGTCTACCCGCCGGTCCCGAAAGGCGGGCAGGCTGGCCCGGCCCCGCCACTTCAGCCCAGTATAGAGCACGACATTCTGTTCATGCTCCGTGGCGACATGCGTGATGCCGTCGAGTATGGCGCTGAAATACGAGTCGCTGACCAGGCTTGGAATCGCCATGGGGAATACGACCCCGAGGCAGTCCAATCGTTTCCGGTTGAGTCCGCGTGCCATCGTGCTTGGATGGTATTGCAGCAACTCCATGGCAGCCATGACTTTGGTGCGTGTGGCAGGCTCGACCCGGCGCGGACCGTCATTGATCACGTAGCTGACAGTCGCGATGGAAACGCCGCTGGCCTTTGCGACATCACGGATCGTTGCAGGAGCGATTGGCGTTGTGAGGGTTGTCAATTCGTTTGCCAGGGCATCAGTCCTCTTCATCTAACAGGTTAGATGAACTTATCTCAGTATAATTCCGATTCCTTTTTTTGTCAAGAGCAGGCGAAAAAATATTTTTCAGGGTAATTCAGAAAATATGATATAATCGATTTAGCCAAATTTCGGGGCCGGAGAAGTATTTATGATCTATGGGGCGGGACAAACTGAGCGACAGCAGCGGATCGATGTCAAGGTAACAATCCCTGAGCTCACCGACATCGGACCTTTCTGGCTGCGTGACTGCCCGAATCATCTGACATTTTCGGAACTCTATCAGGATTGTGTCAACCATGACGAAGTGCGGCGATCCCAGCAGTCACTCGCCCGCGTCTCGCGTCACTTCTGGAATGGAGAGCGTTTTCTGAAACGCGGCGAAACACTGAACGCTCTTAACCCCCAAGCGGAAATCTCCCTGGTACTGCGCCGTGACCTCTACCGGGTCGGGCCGAAAGAAGCCGTAGACGGGCAGATCGAATACACGTACATGGACGCCGAGGACCGCATTGAAAAAGTGATCCCGCGAATTCTTAACAAATCTGAGCGCTCCTGCTGCTTTGATCTCTGTGACTGGCGCGGGCGACGGCTCACAGCCGACGAATCGCTGGCCTTTCACTCGCTATGGCCTGCCTGGGAAGAAGCGAAAAATTTTCCTGAGCGGGCTTACCTCCACCTGCGCCCCCGCATCGGCTGGCTGGCGTATGCCCTGCTCGTGGTCGCGGCGCTCGCTGGTCTCGGCCTCGGCTACTGGCTCTGGATCGTGCTGGCCCACCACTCTGTCGCATAGTAGTTAAAATAAATTTCCAAATAAAAGTGATTTTTCTTGGCATACAGGTGTAATATTTACAACTTGAGGGAATATAGCGACGTGGCAGCCTGCCGCCCCTTTATCGCCGCAAGGAGATTTGAACGTGCCTATCACACACGAAACCATTCTGGAATCGAACCGCAAGATGCTCGGCAAAACGAACCGGGCAGTCTTGTTCGCAAAAGTCAACCTCGACGAATACCTCGACCCGGATGCGCTGGAACACGAGCGGGAATACACACCGTCGCTGACTAGCTTGCTTGCACAAATCGAAGAATTGCCTGAAGAGCAGTTCTTGTCGATGGTGCGCGAAAATCTGACTGTCCGGTCTTTTTCTGAATTCCTCGACAAGTTCCAGCCTGGTTTTTATTATCGCCTGCGCGGTCCTCAAGCCGCTGCGCCGTTGGCGGAAGGCGAAGAACCCCCTGTCGAGGAAGGCCCAGGAACACCGCAGCTTGACTTCTCACTGGAAGGTGGCCCCGGATGGAAGAAGATTCGGATCACTTCTGACCACCCCTACATCCGCTGCCTGCGCGATCTGATCAAGAAGCGTGTCCGCCAGGATGTCTCGACGTTCCGGGTCGACGTCGACGCGTCTTTATTTGCATTCAAGCCGCGCAACCAGCGGACATTGATGCGGAAGATCGCCGAAGATGTCCAGGTCAAAAACGACCGGCTGATGCTGGAAGCCAAGCGCAACCCGGCATCCAAAGATACGGCCCGTGCTCTCGAGTCCTACCAGTCGGCGGCCGACGAGTTCCAGGGCGCATTGGAGGACACGATCCGGGTCCTGCCGACGGTCGTTTATGGCCTGGAGCAGACCGCAAGCGATCTGAAGCGTCTTTCGCCCGGTGGCGGGCCAATCGACCCGAATGTTTACCAGATCGAGTTCGGTAAGAACCGTTCGCTGATTGCCTCACCTCAGCAGCTTCCTTCGCTGCCTGCTCTTTCAGCCCCCGACAGCGATGGTAAAAAGACGAAAAAGCAGCTTGAAGGCAACGGCGCAGAGGACAATGCGCTGACTACTACTAGTGGCAGCGCTACTGGGACAGCCCTGGCAACGCGGACACTTGACAATGCACTGGACAAGATTCGCGAGTCCAGCAAGCTTTCCGCCGGGCAGGACCTCGCGCTGATCGCGCCGGAAAAGCGGTTCCCGATTGCTGTCGGCAAGTTCATGGATAAGATGATCGACCGGGGTCTGATCGCGCCTCTTATGGGCAATCTGGTCGCGACCGTGCTGCAAAACCCGAAAGAACTGGCCCTGCTGAACCCGGACATCAACGATGTCAATCATTACCACGATATGTTTCTGGGCGTCTACAGCAACGCCGTCGAGTCGTTCCTTCAGACGGTGACGCCGCTATTTGAGACGATCATGGGCGTTTATCTGCTGTTCAACGAGTTCCCTGCCGATGTCCGCGTCACCGACGACATGAAGCCGGAGCTGGTTATTGCCAATGCCGACCTGCCTTCGCTGTTCCTTTCCCGGCCCGAGGAGCTAAAGCGCTACTTCGAGTATGCCTGTGCTCAGGCTAATAACCAGTTCCGGGATGCTGTCTCGTTCGTGATCGTCCCGAATGTCGCTGAGTTTAAGAAGAAGCGCCCTGCCAAGCGCAAAGCGCCGTCGATCATGCTGGATGACCCGCTGCTCGAAAGCATCCGGGCGGCTCAGGATTCAAACTCTCCTGATGATGAGACTTACGGCAAAGTCACGTATGTCGATGAGATGCTGCCGCTGATGGACTGGGGCTATGAGTATGGCTTCCAGGTGCTGTTCTCGACGGAAGAGCGCATCCGGGCAGGGCGCACCAAGCGCGAGTACCTGCAAAGCCTGAACGATGCCTATGCCATCGATTCAGTTGTCGAGCGCGAGTCGGGAGACTGCGGGATCATCTGCCTGCCAGACTTCACGATCATGCCGCCGGACGGCAAGCTGATTACGGGCAAGACTGCCGCAGGCGGCGTTGAAGTCGGGGTCGATGTCCCTGAGCTGACGGTCCGTTCCTGCTTCGTGGCTGCCGGTCGCCTGATGGCAAATGATGTTCCAGATTACCTGCGCCGAAAGCTTCAGCATGCCCGCAAAGATGTCACGTCAATGCGTGCCGATCTCCCAGGTATCGGTATTGACCTGTCCATTAATCCCTATTTGGGAGAAACAGACCTGCCGACCGATCACTTCCTGAACGACGGACTGATGGGCGACCTGCTCAGTCCTGGAATGCCGTTTTTAGCGTTCACCCATGTTTCGGGCCGGTCTCCGTTCCTGTCCGTGCCGCGAACCCTGCGCCGGCTGCATCGGGAAGACGGCGAACAGTCGTACCGTCACCTGCATTTGTTCCGTCAAGAGACCTATTTGAAACGTCTCCTGCGCTCGGCCTGGGAGCTTGGCTACGGCGGCGCGATGCCGGAAGATAATCAGAAGGCCGAAGCCATGCTGACAGATCACCTGAGCTACATTCTGAAATGGACCAAGTGGTACGATCCTGAGCATCTGGTCAATTCGTTCCCAAGTGCCCTCAAAACCGGCCAGGAGTTCAAAGTCCAGCGCGAAAACGGCAACAACTTCAAGATCATCCTGTACTTTGAGCAGGGACTCGTCGACGAATTCGGTATCAGCTTCTAAGTTTTGCCCCCTCACGATTAAGAGCATTGCTCTTACAGACCTAACCGTGTACGATGCGGTTATCGAAGAAAGGAACGTCCGAAATGCCGAACTTAACGATCCAGGGAACTAAAGTCAACCGTGTGTTTGATGCCAGAGTCGAAATCCTGCACGACCTCGACGAAGACAAAAAGGTGCGCGAAGCCGTTCAGGTGCCTGTCATGCAGTTTACAGTCACCCTGCCATTGGACCATGAGACGCAGATCGCGACCTGGGCATTGGCTCCGCAGGGACCGCAGCGCTTCAAGACAGTCGAGCTTCAGACGCTGGACCGCTCTAAGACTGTTAAAAAGACCTGGACATTGCACAAAGCCTATGTCCATTCCTATATCGAGAAAGAGTTCCCGGAAGGCTCTACGAACGGCACCGACCAGGGCAACTTTGTCGAGGCCATCATTCGCGGCGTCATGGTTCAGAATAACCAGGATTACAGCGGCGACAACATCTTAGCCGTTGCTGCCGGTGAGCCGGAGCAGAACGCGTCTTAAGCGGCGTCTCTTCAGCACGGACGGGAGGGGCTTTATAGCCTCTCCCGTTTTTTGCACTTGACGCCACTGACTTACTTCTCGATCCGAAAGGCACTATGGCTGACGACGAACGAAATCTTCCTCCGGGTGTTCAAGATGTCTTGGCACATATGCCGCGCGAGATGCGCCGCCGCGTACTAGCGGACTACGAGACGCATTACGCGCCGTTTTTGTCCATGCTGGCCGGCTGGAAGGGAGCGGTTCAGGAGCATTATGTCCAGTCGGAAGCCGCTTCCGTCGCTCGTCTTGAAGAAGAATTTTTTCCGCTGGGCAACTGGCAATTCCCGGCACAGGCCATCGCGATTCCGCAGCGCCCCCCGCCCCGCACGACTGATGTCACGTTCGGGTCTCCCCTGACTGATCCCACAAATAATCCCTGGATTACATCAGGAGAAGGCTGGCTCCAGCCGACCTTGCTGCGCGAATTTGCGGTACGCTGGGCGGGGAATGACTGCATCGTGACGCTGGACGCCGACTATCTGGCGACCGGCTCAGTCGACCCGATTTTGGAGCGAGGTCAGCTTGCTTTCGTTGCAGCACCGGAAGAAGCATTAGAAGCTCTGGAACGCGGCACCTGGTGGGTGTTTACGCCGGCTGGAAAGCCACGGTCTTTGTGCCTGACTCGGTATGACGGGTATATGGACTTTGAGCGCGAAATCCAAACAGCCCGGATGAATCAGCGTCACCTGGATTTATGGCTGCCTCCGTTTTACCCGTACAGCCGGAAGATCGTCTGTCTCCGATTGAGCGAAAACAGCCCGCCCGCCCCGCCGGAAATCGAGCAGTTAGGTCGGGATCTGAAGACTGGTTTTCGCTGTATCGGCTTGATCTCTTCTCCGGCGGCGCGACCGGCAGCCGCTTTACGAACGCTGACAGCCTCTCGGCGTGAAGGGAGTCCTGTCGCCCTGAACGCTGTCCCTGTGGTTCAGACTGCTGTTGCGGACACGGTTTTTTATCCGCCGTTCCCGCGCCTCGGTCACGAGCACGCGCTCCGCATGACCGGTGTTCCAAGTCTGTTTGCTGCCTCAGTTCGGCAGGATGGCCGAGCAGTGCCGGCATCTTTGATCCGTCTGCCAAGCCCCGATCCGCTTGCCGCCGAACCGGATGTTCAGGTGCAGTTTCCGCAGACGGGCGCGAATGTCACGCAAGTCAAGCTCTATCATGGGTCTCTCGGGGCAAAAGCGGCTCAGATGCTGGATCTGCCGTCCGTGCTGGAAAAAGCGCCGCTGCGCTTTACCACTCCCTATCCGCTGCTTGGAGGCGTCTCTGTCGGCGGGCCAAAAGACCGGGCGGAATGGGTGCGGACGGCCTGGTATCAGAGTGTTCTGCGCCCGCCGCTGCTGTCGGAGGGAGATTTAGTCGAGATTATCCGGCAGCGCCAGGCGAACCTCGGCGAAATGCTGCGATTCCGTTCTGCCGCCCGGCGCATTGTTCATGATGCAAACTTTGGCGAGGCTCACTGGCGCTCGTATCTATGGCCTTCTCTGATCGCCCGGCAGGAAAGCTTCAGCGCAGGCGGGGAGATACCAACCCCGGATTCGATGCCGCTGATCCAGAGCTTGATTTTGACATTTGAACGGTCTGTCGGCACCACTGTCCCGGATTTTCTGCTAACGGACATGGCAAATTACTTGGCTTCCGTGTTGTCCCAGTATTTCGTGCTGTCGACATTTCAGATTGAAGGGCAGGTCGTATGAGCGGCGATACAAGCGAGACAATTGTCTTCCCACAGCTCAGCGCCTTGAACTGGCCTTCTTACCTGCTGGAAGCCTGGCGGACACTTGATACGCTGGGTGTCCCAGAGCAAAATATCCGGTTCGTGCCGGAAATCGGTCATTTTGCAGTTCCTGAGATTAGTGAACAAGAGCCGCCAGGTCCCGTCTATGATGCTTTAGGGGAGCGGCTGATTGTTCACCGCGTCGACCCGGCAGAAGTTCGCCCTCGCCTAACAGTCAGTGTGCGGGCAGATGAGCTGGACTATTTTCGGCGAAATCCACTGACAGGTCTTGATGAGAGGAAGACGCGCACTGTCGGGCGGCTTGCTCACTTTCTGCCGCCGCTTACGGCAGGGCTTCCCGGCGCCTACCCTGCCGATTTGTCCCTGCCTCCGATGGAAGCACTGACTGCCCAGGTCAGCGCGGCTTATCCCGAGCTCAGCGCGGTGCTGCTGGAAGATATTCGGAGTGATCTGGAAATCGGGATCGGGGCCGCACTGACGACGCTCACCTCAGAAGATCCTGAAGCACAGGCCGCTGTCGTACAGCGCTACGCCGTGCAAATCGCCGACCCCGAGGTCCGCGCTGCGCGTCATGCGGCCTGGCTGGCGATGTCCGACAAGCTGCCGACACGAGAGATTGAAGGAATTTCTGAGGCTGATCTGCCCGCCGCATCTGCTGTATTTCGGCAGTGGGCTGATGCTTTGTATGGGCCGAATCCCGAAGCTGCGCCGCCGTACCCGTTCTGGACTGAGTTTAGCCTTGAAGACTTCTTGCGCCAGCGTCTTCTACTTCGCGAAATGGAGATCGTTCTTTCCTATGAAACGCGCTGGGGCCGGGAGAAGCTGATCCGTGAGCTGTTAGAGATCATGACGACGGAAGCCTTCACGGCAACTGCCGTTCTCGATTCTCTGCATGGGATCGGGTGGGTACATGGGCGTATCGCAGACATGGCCGCCGGCTTGGTCGATCTGGACGGCTGGTTTCTGTCGATTACCGGCGGTCGTAATAGCCGATCTCTGCTGCAATCGAAACTCGCAGAGTGGGCGTCGTCCGATAACGGGATTTTCGGGGTGGGGGAAGCCGACCTCTCCGTGCTGGACGAGATGGAGCAGGCGCAGCTCTGGACACTGGTGGCCTGGCGGCGCGAGACAGCCGATCCGATTATGCTGCTGGAAACAGCGCTTCAGCGCTTGATCCATCCCGAATCGTCCGTACAGTGGACTCGCTATGCGCCCGCTCCCAGCCGCCCTGGAACGCTGCTCGCCCAGCCGGGCAGCACGGCGGTTCTGGGCGGTGCGGCTTTGCTGCTTTATCCAGGGGTCAAGATTCAGATGCCGGTAGACGATAATGGAGAAGAAGGCGAACGGGCACGGGCAGTGCTGCCGCTTTTACTGCGCTTGTTCCTGCCGGTGAGCTGCCGAATTGAAGTGATATGGCGTCAATCAGCAGCTCGGCTGGATCAGCCGACTTACCTTCAGCATGAGTTTCAAGCAGGAGCAATGCTCTCGGGCACCCAGGCTGTCGCTGAAAATGAGTCGCCGCTGAGTGACCCGATTACCCTTTAATCCCTGACTAATATCGGGTATATTTTGAACAGAGGAATCCAAATGCGTAAGTTTGATCTGGTCTCCGTGGACTGGGCCAGTGTTCGGTTGATGCAGGCAGGCCAGTTCAAGCAGGAAACTTTTTATCTGGAAGAACTGGTGCGTTGGTCGCTTCAGCGCGGACGTGTCGCCGGTCTGCTCAATTTAGTGGAAGACGGCATCAGCCGGCCCAGTCCAGAAGGCGACAAGCTGTATTCCGTAGTCGTGCGCGGCTGTCAAGCGGTAGGCGCTTCCGGCCAGATCATCGACATCCCTGACGAGTCGGCCCTAGCGCTTCGGGGCGTGATCGAAGCCAATTCGACGATTGTCCCGCTGTATGTCGGTGTCTCAAAGGCGGAGCGTGCCCCGGAGCCTCAGCTTTATTCTTCGGTCGATACCGGACTGCTTGGGTGCAGCGGCCTGCGGCGTTTGTATCGGCTGTCGTCGGATAACAGTGATCAAACGCTGGACTGGGTGCAGATCGGACAATTTGAAAAGACGGCGTCTGGGCTGGCCCTCGACCGTGACTTTTTCCCGGAAGCATTGTTTCTGTCCAGCCATGCCGGGCTGTGGCGTGCCCAGCAGACACTTCGTGCCCTTGCTCGTCAGGGACTTGAGCTGTTGGTACGCCATTCGTCCTCGGCGATCCAGCGCTACGCCGTAGCGGCAACTCTGGCGGGTTCGCTCGGCCCTGCGGCTCGGGCAGTCGACGACCATACCTATCCCCATGCCTATTTCGATCAGCTTAGCGGCATTTTGGCAGCGCAGCGGGCGCAGATTTTGGCCCTGCCGTCGCCTAGTCTGCGTGTGTATCAGGAGACCGTTGATGGTCTGGAAGACACACTGGCCTATCTGGAAACAGCCGAATGGACACTGGGGCAGGCCTTCCTGATGATTCGTGAATGCTTCGAGCGCCTGCTGCATCTGTATCCGCCGCTTCTGGAATCTCTGGAAGCTGCGGCCCCGCTGCCGGAGCGGCGGCTGCTCGACCATGAGACTGTTGCGGTCGCTCAGGGGCCGCGCCGGAGTCAGGCTGAAGATGAGGAGCCGGACCAGGAACCGCCCCGACGAACAGGGATGTTTATGCGCCGGAAATAAGCTGCCGTTTGGACTTTTCGGGTAAAATAACGTCTATGGCTTTTTCCCTCGCGTCTACATGCTGGCCGACGCGCTTTTTTGCCAAATGGCTGGCAGTCTTCTTTGGCGCTTCCCTGATCGGCATCGTTCTCAGCGCATTCGTGCATCGGCACGGCGTCCCGAAACCAGCCCCTCCGGCGCGGGTGCGGGTGGATTTGCGGGCGGTCGAGGTCTATTCCGATGGGACAAGAGCAGCCGTACCGGCACTGATCTCGACCGGCGGAACGGGTGACAAGCCGATCCCGGAAAGCGATCAGGGAGCACTCTCCGTCGACACGAAAAAGCCGACGGCCATTTCGCGGGTTCCCGGATCGAAGCTGTGGCTGATCTTCCAATGGCAGGGCCATTCGGAGTCCCGCTTGATTAATCCCTGGCCCCAATCGACAATCACGTATCAGGTCGAGTTCCGATTGAACCGCCCCCATCCACCGACAGTACGACGCCGTGCGGAGCGCAGTAATGCTTGATCGTTTGCTCAGTTTTTTAGGATTTGTGCCCGGTTTGTCCGGGCTTTCGGGTCTTGCCGGCTCACCCACGAATTCGAATGATGATGGTTTCGAGTCTGAAGGAGAAGCGAGAGTCGCGTTCCATCAGGGTGCCAAGATCACGACGTCGGATGACGAAGAAACGTCGGACGAGCGCCGGTCACGCATTACAGACCGTGATTTAGTCTGGCCGGGTAAGACCGAGACGATCCAGATCAGCAACCCCGAACCGATGGCACTGCGCTTCGATCTGACCGTGACTGATTTGGACGGTGCATTTTATATTCGCCGCCCGGTGATCGGCGGCAGCCCGCAGCGCGAAGGCGGTGTCCTGCTTCAGCCCGGTGAAGAAGCGTCTTTTGAAGTCATCTTCGTGCCCCCCCCCGGCGGCGGGAAAACGCGCACGCGCACCTTCAGCTTTGTCCTGACCTGCTTCGATCCCCGGCGAAGCACAGACCCCGGCGAGATCGTTCAGGACCTGCCGCTGCGCTGGGTCGCTCTGCCGTCTTCTGCGGATTTCCAACTTTCCGCCGTACCTCCGTATGTCGTGACCCGTCCCTGGCGGCGCGAAGCGCATTTTGCGGTCAGGTTTCAGAACAAAAGCTTTCTGCCGCCTGCTATCGGACTGACCATGCTGCGTGCTCCGACAAAGGACGCCCTGGACCGAGGTGGAGAATCCGTAGGAACGATTGAGCAGTCGCTGGCTGCGCGTACTCCAGGCACATGGCAGTGCGTCCTTCCTCCCTCGCCTCGCCGTGCTTCCTATTACGCGACTGTTAGAGGCACAGCGCAGACTGCTGAGTCTCATAGTATCCCACTGTCGCTGGCGCGTCCTGTCATCGTGCGTTACGTGCCCTGGATGCGAATGGGCCGTGACTGGCTCGTTCTTCTAGGAATACTGTTGTTTTTGTTCTGGGTAGCCTGGGGGGTGCCCGTCCGCAAAACACCCATCGTGCGCGTCTCACTGGCTTTTGCGGGGCTGGACAGAGGCCAAATCCCGACCGATAGCCGCTTGGAAGACTTGACGGCGCAGATGATCCTGACGGACGAGCGCGGCCATGATCTCGAAGGGCAGACGCCCATTCCCGGCGTCGTTCTTGGAAATGCCTTCGAGTTTACAGCCCCGCCGCGCTGGTATGGGTTCCGCTGGCTTTTCGGCAGCCATATCGGCTGGAACGGTTTCAGCCAGGTGCCGCAGCGTTTCCGGGTCACGATTGCGCCGGCGGAATCGGAAAAAGAAGCCTTCAAGCGCTTCGATCTGAACACGCTGCTGCCGGATGGGACGCCGGCATATGACATCGAGACTGCCACCCAGCCCTATGGCACCTGGGTGACGCCTGCCACCTACGTCGTTCAGTCGGCGCACGGCGTTTTTGTCAATCTGCGTCTGGGCAATCTCGGTGCATTAGCAGGGAAAGAGCTGGGACGCGTAAGTGTCGCCTATGCTCTCGACGGCGAGGAACAAGCCCCGCGCACATTCCAGCTTCTGCACGATGGCAGCGGTCAATTGCGCCCGCTGACACTGGATGTCACCGACGCCATCCCACTGGGCACGTCGAAAGAATTTACTGTGAAAGTGACTGCCGACGGGCTGTCCTCCTATGACGCACAGCCGCTGGAAGTTCGGCGTCAGGATAAGCCGTTTTCGATGACATTGGCGTTCCCCGCAGCTTATCCGAAAACAGCCGCACGCCCTGCGCCGCTGGTGCCGTCAGTACCGGCTATCGTGCCTGCCGTGCCTGGTGCAACGGCGCATCCAGCAATACTCGTGCCCATTGTCAGTATCAAGCCACACCTTCCGGTTTCGCCGCGGCCGGTCGTTACGCCTGTCCTGCCGGTCAGTCCAGCGCTTCCCCGGCCACTTGCGATCTCTCTTCCGCCTCGATCCGTACCAATCCCGACTATTCCAGCGCCTACTCTGCGGACACTGCCACCGTCGGCACCGGCTAATCTGACTGCCCAATCTGCCGGCCCCTCTCAGATCGACGTTCATTGGAGAGCGGTTCCGAACATCCAGAAATATGTGCTATATCGCAGCGCCGCGCCGGGTCAAAACATAGATGGGCCGAGAGTAATCACAGCGATTGCCCCTGGCGAGACATCGTATTCTGACACGGGACTTGCACCGGGTGTTATTTACTTCTATCGGATTCAGGCGAAATCCGGTAATCTGTATAGCCCGATGAGTGACCGGGCCACTGTCATGACTCATGCTTTGACGAAAGTACCGGCGACAGTTACGCTAAATGTGACTCCAAACGGGCATGATTTACAGGCCGTACTGAATTTCACCAATGTCTCATCGCAGCCGGTCTACCTCGACAAGATCAGCGGATGCCTGGACGGAAAGATTGGGGATGATGTGTTTCATATCACCGCAGATGGTCAGCCGGTCCCGTTCTCCGGCAAAAAGACCCCGCGACCCTCTAACCCTGGTCCGCGTCAGTTTGGCATTCTTGCTTCCGGCGAGACAACTCGGGCTGTCGTCATGCTGAACCACTCATATCGATTACCGTCCGGGACGCATACTTACAGCATCGTTTACATCGCGCCGAATAACTATTTGGCCCGGCTTCAGAGTATGACGCTGCACTCAGCGCCTGTGCAATGCGTCCTGACCCGCTAGAAAAGTTTGTTCCCGGCGGTCACCGGGTAAATAAAAATACTATGAAGCAGACAGGCATCTCGTCCTGAACTTATGGAGGGGTAAATACTGATGGCATTCGAAATTCAGATTGTCGGCGCAGAGGAGCTGTCCGGCCGTCACCTTCTCACCCAGGTTGTTGTCGATCGACCGCTTTATGATCATACTCGCGCAGAGCTGACGCTTCACTGGCATGAAGGCAGCCTATATGAAGATCGGCAGACGGCGTTTCTTGCCGCGAAGCTGCTGAACTGTCCGATTGACATTCAGTGGAAAGACAACGATCTTACGGAACATGTGACCTGTTTTCACGGCTATATCGAAGACGTGCGCGGTCATCGGGACGCTTCTTCTTCAAGCCTGTTTTTATCCTGCGTTTCCTTCAGTCGCCGCACGGATCTGATACCCCGTTTCCGGACATTTCAGGCCACAACTCTATTAGAGATCGCGACGCAGATCGCCAAATCGGAGCCGTTGATCAAAATCGATAATGCTGGTGATTTGGATCTGCCGATTGTCCTGAGTGTCCAGCACGGTGAAACAGATTTTGCTTACTTAACACGGATGCTTCATGCCTGGGCCGTGCCGATGATGATCTCAGACAAGACCGGCCAGGTCATTCTCGGAGCACGCGGCGCGGAAACACGCTCTCCGTTTCCTGACTCATGCTACGGCTGGTCGGAGATCAGCTTCTCGGGGACACTCGAAGCACTGCCGTATCTCTCCGGCGGGGGCGCAGGACCCGTGGGTCTGGCACAGAGCCGGGTACAGGCGCATAACTCCGAATTGTCCCGTAAAGCGGCTTATTATTACGGTATCCCGGACGCACCTGCGATCACGAAACGGGTCAGCGAAGCAGCGTCCAAAGTCGATACCAGCGGCTACCATCTGGTGCTGAACGGAGCCGTCTTATCGTTCTCGCCGGGCGATGTCGTCAGCTTTGAAGGCCAGCAGCACCTGGTCCGAAAAGTGCGCGTCACCGGCCACCCGCAGCAGACAACGGCGACTCAGGAGTTCTATTTGCAGCCGCTGACCCTTCCGCTGGCTCCTGAGCGGGAGCGTCCAGTCTGGTCGTCCAGAGCGCTCTGGTCGCATGTGACGGCGAACGAGCATGATCCTCTCCATCAGGGCCGCATTCAGGTTGAGTTCGAGTGGGAACATTTAGACCCTCAGGCGTCTCATCAGAGGGCCTGGCTGCATACGCTTACCCCCTACGGCGGCGGTTCAGGCGGGGCCAATTCCACAGGTTATACCGGGTTTTATTCTATTCCAGAAGTTGGCGAGCGTGTTCTGGTTGAGTTCTTAGGAGACTGGGACTCCGAAGCTGTCGTTATCGGAGGTATCCGGGAGGGAAGCGTGCCGGACGCCCACAATCAAAAACGCACCAAGCGGTGGCGCACTCCGGAAGGCAATGCCATTGCGATGCATTCCAACGGTCCTACCAGCAACGTCCGCATGGAAACAAAGAACAAAATCATGATGGCGACCGAAGTCGGGGACACGCACAATTCAGTCACGGTGATCAACGGCAGCCATGCCCAGGACATTCTGCATATCGAGCGTGAGGCAAACTTCAGCCGACTGTATCTGAACAGCAATAACATCATGAACATCGGCTCCGGCGGTGAGATTCACATTGTCAGCGAACATATCACGGTCACGGCGACAAAAGATCTGCAATTCCGCGCTGAGGCGATCAGTTTTGCTGCCGCCAAAGATTTCCAGATTGCAGCCGGGGGACAGATCGGCATCTTTTCCCAGGGCGACATGGCAGTCGCAAGCGACAAAGGGCAGGCGCTTTTCGGAGCCAAAGGAAACGTTCAGATCGAATCCGTGACTGCGACGACGCGCGTCTCCGGGTCAACCACGGAAGTGAGCGGTAAGCAGGAAGTCCATGTCGAAGGCGGGCTTGTACATGTCAACACGACCGACGGCAAGCTGGCCGATCTTCCCGCGCCCAAGACGCCAGTGATTCCCGCACCGCCTGACGGTCCGCCTGCTCCGACATTTCACACACCGTTTTCTTAGGAACGATTTTATGAAGTCCTATTATACGAATGAAGTCCGATTTATTTTGCCGGATCGGTATGTCGACCGCTCCATCACCGGGTTTGTTATTCCTGGCGGGGGGCCAAACGACCCCATCAATCCGGAGGAGCCGGGCGAGTTCAGCTTGGTGCTGACCCGCGAGGCAGTTCCAGCCGGCACATCCGTATCCGACCTTGTCCACCGTCAGCTCGATTCGATGGAGCAGGTGCTCTCCGAGTTCCGTCTGCGCGACCGGGCGTCAACCCGGATCGATGATCAGCCTGCCGAACGGTTTGAGTTCACCTGGCGCACGGAAGGTCAGTTGATGCGTCAGCAGCAGACCTACTTCCTGACTGACGGTGTCGCTGTGACTGTGACCGGCACGGCTCTGGAGCCGCTCTTTGAAAAGCACAGGCACATTCTTGAACAGGCGCTGGCGACGATGAAGATCAACCAGCCCTGATAGGACACTCGCGCGTATCCACGATACGGAGGAAAGACTGCCGTGCCGAATGCTCCCGCCGCCCGAATCACTGATCAGGTCAAACACAGCGAGGCAATGTCGTTTCGCCGCATCGGCGGCGGAATCGGCAGTCTGCTCGGCTGTGCGGCGGGGTGCCTGCTGGTCGGGGCCGCGATGGCAACGGAAGTCGTCACTGTAGGAATGGCCACGCCGCTTGTTGCGGTCGCTGTTTATGTGGGTGCCGGTCTGGTCATTGCAGGCTCTACTGCGAGTGGCGCCAGCATGATCTCCAACCAGGGAGCGCACATCGGCCAGAAGATTCCAGGCTCGGATGAAGGTCCTATCGCTTCCGGAATCGACTCTATTCTCATCGGCCCGGACAAGCAGAGTGCTGCCTATCTAGGCAGTAAAGTTTTATGCAATAACCATAAGCACACTCTTCCGAACTCGGTTGAGTTTATTGTTCAGGGCAGTAAAACAGTCCGCTACGGCTCCGGCAGGTTCCCGGCTGCCCGTGTCGGTGATAAGGGGACATGCGACTTCACGGTCGGCCAGGGCTGCGAGTCCGTGATTATCGGCGGCGACACGCTGACTGTCGGTAAGATCGACCTCAGCGGTGACGATCCCGAAGCGGCGTTCTTCGATAAAGTCGGCAAATACGGCGGAGTGGCTCTTCTGATCGGTACGTCCCTGCTCGCGGTTCCCGCAGGCTTCGCCGCCGGGGGCGCCTGGGGGGCGCTGAGGGCTGCCGCTTGGGCAGGTTTGAAGTTCAAGCTGGTAGGAGACGGCACCAGCAAGCTCATCAATCAGCTTCCCGACGGCCAGGTCAAAGACACGCTCAATTCGCTGATGAGTGTCGCTCCTCTCTTTCACGCCGGCGGCGAAGGAACAAGCGGCGAAGGAACAAGCGGCGAAGGCGAGAGCGGCGGTGGTTCCGAGCCGACGCCTGCGGGTGAGCCTACGCCTGCTCGTGAGACGACGCCTGAGCGGTAGAGGACCCCTGAGGAATCGCGTA
>JBPBQB010000016.1:0-25961 GCA_050954545.1 Janthinobacterium lividum
CCCGCAAGCGGGAGAGGGGTTCGGATAAGTCAAGATAAGAGGCATAAACTTTCTTTCTCACTTCCCACTCTTCACTCATCTATATTCACCCTTCTCCCACGCAGTGGGGGAGGGGTCGACGCGAAGCGGCGGGGGTGGGGGCAAGTGTCATCCGCATATTGACTTCCCGCCGTTCTCTATGCTATAATCACCGACAGTCTCTGAGACAAATCAAACCCAAACCCGCAAGTCGCACCGCCGTTATTTCGAGTTTCACTCGCTTTGCATATTTTTTGCATAATTGGTGGTGAGGATCGCAACGAGAGGATTTCACCATGGCTTACGGTTCATCCAGCGGCGGCGGCCCACGCGGCGCCCGTCCCGGTGGCCCCGGCGGACCTGCCGGCGCACGCAAAAACACGCGCTTCAAGCGCCGCAAAGTCAGTTCGCTGACTATCAACAAGATCAAGACGGTTGATTACAAGAATGTCACCCTGCTTCGCACCTTCACCGACGACCGGGGCAAAATTGTCCCCCGCCGCCGCTCCGGTGCAACCGCCAAAGAGCAGCGCATGATCGCAGTCGCAATCAAACGCGCCCGTGAGATCGCATTACTGCCCTTTGTCAAAGACTAGGCATAACCAAGAAAAGCCTCGGCCACTCGGCCGGGGCTTTTCAAATTTTGACTAGACCAGCTTGGCGTTCAGCGTGATCTCGGTTCCGGCCAGTGCTTTTGACACCGGGCAGCCGGCTTTGGCGGCGGAGGCGATCTCCTGGAACTTGGCATCGTCGATGCCGGGGACTTTGCCTTCGGTAGTCAGCTCGATCTTGGTGATTGAGAAGCCGGGTCCGTCGGGTCCGAAGTAGACTTTGGCGGCGGTGTGGATGTTGTCTGGGGTGAAGCCGGAATGCTCCAGCATGGCCGAGAACTGCATCGAGAAGCAGCCGGCATGGGCCGCGCCGATCAGCTCTTCGGGGTTCGTGCCCATGCCTTCTTCCATGCGGGATTTGAACGAAAACGGGCCTTCAAAGGCTCCGCTGCCGAGCTTCATCGAGCCGCTGCCTTCTTTGAGCGTGCCCGACCACTGTGCATCTGCTGTGCGAACTGCCATTTTTGAATTCTCCTCGTGTTATGATTGCGGCGTAACGCCGTATGTATGGAACCATTCCAGCATCTTCTTGTCGCCATCGGCGGCGTCTTTCGCGTTATACCCAGGACGGTAATCCGCATGAAACCCATGTCCTGCATCCGGGTAAACGATAATCTGTGACGGCTGGTGATCTTTTGCCAGAGCAGCCTTCATCAGAGTCACTGTATCCTGCGTGATCCCGTGGTCTTCGCCGCCGTAAAATCCTAGCACTGGCGCTTTCAGGTCAGCGGCAATGTCGACCGGGTTGTTTGGATGCAGTGGATCGGGCTGACCGACCAGCTTCCCGTACCAGGCAACGCCTGCTTTCAGGTGCGGGTTGTGCGCGGCATAAAGCCAGACAACGCGCCCGCCCCAGCAGAACCCGGTGATCCCAAGCTTGCCGACATCTCCATGCCCGGACTTCTCCGCCCAGGCGACGGTCGCATCCAGATCGGTCATGACCTGGGCGTCAGGCACTTTCGAAACCACCTGACTGACAATCGCGCCGATGTCGGTCATGCTGGAAACATCGCCTTCCCGCGCATACAGTTCTGGGGCAATCGCGAGGTACCCCTGCTTCGCGAACCGGCGGCAGACATCTTTGATATGCTCATGCACTCCAAAGATCTCCTGCACGACTAAAATCACCGGGAAGGCACGCCCGCTATCCGGCAGCGCATGATAACCTGGAATCCTGCCATCCGTCGTCGGGATTTGAATCTCTCCCACGACCAGCCCGTGCGTATCTGTGTGGATCGTTTGCGCCGTCACCGGCCGGACAGCCAGGGCAAACCCCGCCGCCAACGTCGTCTTAACAAACTCCCGCCTCGTCTGAATTGTCATATTTTTCCTTTAATGGTGACGTGATGGCCCCCACCCCCGGCAGTTCCTGCCGACCCCTGCCCCCGCAAGCGGGAGAGGGGTTAGGACAAGTTAGGATAGGGCAGAGCAATGAACTTCTGTCCTAACTTCCAACTCTTCACCCCTCTCTCACGAAGTGGGGGAGGGGTCGACGCGGAGCGGCGGGGGTGGGGGCAATCCCTATTTCAGCCCAAATCCGCGCTCTTCTAAAATCTGCTTCAAGACTTCCCGGCCCATCAGCGACTCGGGGCCGGTGACACGCTTGGCGGAATGGCGGGACCAATCGCCAGGCGCATCCATCGCCTGCGACTCGTAAAATCCATGCATGGTTTCATTATACGCGGTTACAGCTTTATCTCGTGCATCACTATCGTAAGTTTCGTGGTGGATCAGCCCGGACTGGGGCAGGCGCGGCTTGATCTCCGACGTATCATCTTCGATAGGCCAGCCGACTGTGAGGCCGAAGAGGGCGACCACGCGCGGCGGCAGGTTCAGCAGCGCGGCGAGTTCCTGGGGATGGTTCCGTGCCCCGCCGATATAGCAGATGCCGAGGCCCATGCCTTCGGCGGCAACGGCGGCGTTCTGACCAGCCAGCGAGGCATCAATGACCGCAGTCACAAACATCTCGGTGTAGTCGAGCGCCGCACCGGGCAGAGCTTCCCGCTCGGAAACTGCTGTCAGTCGGGACAAATCGGCGCAGAACACGAGAAAGAGGGGAGCCTGACGAATAGAGTCCTGATCCCCGCACAGTTTGGAGGCTTCAGCTTTACGGGCAGGGTCCGTCACCGCGACCACGCTCCACACTTGCAGATTTGACGAAGACGCCGCGCTCTGCGCCGCCGCGCCCAGCATTTCCAGTGTGCCGGGCGGCAGCGCCTCCGGCTTGTAATGCCGGATCGATTTATGGCCGAGAAGTGTCGCCAAAACAGGGTCTGCGGCAAAGCTATCGAGCGGTATATCAGGCGCGTTGGCTCCGTAGCGCTGCGCCAGTAAGTCAGTCAAATTACTCATGCCGCTGAAACAGAGGAAGGGTAGAAGAAGGTTCCCAGATGAATAAACCATGTGTTGAAACACACGGCTATTGGGCGCAGACGCCGTAAACTACCGCTTTGCGGCACTCAGAGAAAATCTTCTATGTAGGGGCCGGGCTTGTCCCTGCCCTCTTTACAAATCGGTGAAAAGACGGGAGGGTAGGGGCAAGCCCTACACCCTACGTCAGATACATTCCCAGTGCCGCGAAGCGGTAGTTCGCGGCGTCTGCGCCCAATAGCCGTGTGTTTCAACACATGGTTCCTGTTGACTCCCGCTACGGTTCCCGAATTTCCTATGCCTGCCTGGTATACTCCATACATGACTGACACCATACCGGAACCGATATTGCCAACGGCAAACGTTTGGCCTCCTGCGCCACTTCATAATGCCACGTCTCTACCTCTGTTCTTTTCCGCAGAAGGCATAAAATTACCCAAAGTAGCGGCTATTTGACTGTCGTCAACACACTCATCCGCTTTGTTTATGTGGCTCAAACTTGCCTTATGCTGTTCGCTTTGTTGCTTATGCTGTCGTTTCCGTGGATTGATAACTGGGTTGTTCCTTATCATAATATTCCCCGAACTGCCCTGCTGCCATCTGTGATTTCTTCCTACCAAAGTGGTTTCTGGATCTTTGCTCTAGTGCTGTTGATTTCGATACTCTATTGGTCCTTTTTCACTCTCGGTTTCAACCGAGGCATCGTCACCATGAACCATACCAATGAAACTGTCAAAGCGAATGGCAGAGTACGCTCCTTTGAGCATATGATGTGTGTCCAAATTCACAATCTGCAGGTTAATGCTCCCAGGCTTCAATATGTGGTAGAAATTCTCTGGAAAGAAGATCCTCACAAACCATATTGGTATAAGGCAGTGATGCGGATTGGAGCTAAATCCAGCATTCTTGGTAAGTTCATGCAGGAAGTGAATGCCGAAAAGATCGCGGCGGCGGTTGCAGAGTTTACTGGAGTGCCGGTGCAGCATCGGACAACGGCGAAAAATAGTGTATAATAGCGGGAGTTTTGACTGACACTTCGATTCCTGGAAAGGCCCTTTTATGACTCTTACCACCGCGCCACCCGCGACGCTGCCGGAAATGCCGGTCGCGCCGCCTGCTTATGATGTGAAAGACCTTAGCCTCGCCGATGCTGGCAAACGCCGCATCGAATGGGCGGAGCGCGAGATGCCTGTGCTGCGCTCGATCCGCGAGCGTTTTGAGCGGGAAAAGCCCCTCGCCGGGCTAACCGCCGTCGCCTGCCTCCATGTCACCGCCGAGACCGCGAACTTAATGCGAACCCTCAAAGCGGGCGGCATGAAAGTCGTGCTGTGTGCGTCGAACCCATTGTCCACGCAGGACGATGTCGCGGCGGCATTGGTGCAGCATTACGGGGTCGCGACATTCGCTATCAAAGGCGAAGACAACGACACGTATTATCAGCATATTCTGAGCGCGTTAGAATACAAGCCGAACTTCACGATGGACGATGGGGCTGACACGGTCGGTATCATTCATACCGAAAAGCGGGAACTGATCGAGAACATTATCGGCGGCACGGAAGAAACCACGACCGGCGTTATTCGCCTGCGGGCCATGGCAAAAGACGGCGTTCTGGCCTACCCGATTGTCGCGGTCAACGATGCCCAGACCAAGCATTTCTTCGACAACCGCTACGGCACGGGCCAGTCGACAATCGACGGCATCATTCGGGCCACCAATGTCCTGATCGCCGGCAAGTTCTTCGTCGTTGCTGGTTACGGCTGGTGCGGCAAGGGCCTCGCCATGCGGGCCAAGGGCATGGGCGCTCAGGTGATCGTTACCGAAATCGATCCCCTGCGGGCTCTGGAAGCGACGATGGACGGCTTCCATGTGATGCCGATGGCCGATGCGGCCAAAGTAGGTGACTTCTTCTGCACCGTCACCGGGGACAAAGATGTCGTGCGCGGCGAGCACTTCGCAGCCATGAAAGACGGCGCGATTGTCTGCAACTCCGGTCACTTCAATGTCGAGATCGACATTCCGGCATTGGCTGAGATGGCGACCAGCAAGCGCGAAGTCCGCGACTTCGTCGACGAGTATGTGCTGGAAGATGGCCGCAAAGTCTTCATCTTGGGCGAAGGCCGTTTGATCAACCTGACCAGCGCCGAAGGTCATCCCGCGAGCGTCATGGATATGTCGTTCGCCAATCAGGCTCTCTCTGCCGAGTATATGAACCAGAACGCTAAAACCCTCGAGAAGAGCGTCTACGGTGTCCCGGAAGTAATCGACAACGAGATTGCCCGGCTGAAATTGCAGTCGTTAGGGGTCAAGATCGACACGCTGACAGCCGAGCAGGCCCGCTACCTGGCCTCGTGGCAAGAAGGCACCTAAACCGTGCTGTCCGCCAATTAATGAAAGCCCCGGTCTATGCAATAGGCTGGGGCTTTTTTTGTTAAAATTTGGATAACACGGGGCTGAACCCCCCATGCTTTAAAAGTGCAACTCCCCGCCTTCGCGGGCATCGGAAATATTAACAACACTTTATCTGTGCCCGCGAAGGCGGGGAATTGCACTTTTAAAGCCTTGCCGTTCAGGGCAGGGTACTATTTGCTCTAAAACGGATCAAGCCACAAACTAAGTAACATCTCTCACTTTTCGCTTTACTGATACATGGAAACCCTCTAATCGCCGGTGGGCGTGGCTGAGGCGAAGCGCGGCAATGGGAGTATGACGCTCCCAGGCGGGGAGATTGTTTTTGTCGAAACGGGAGGGAGTATGACCCCGGCAAAGCTGGGCCAGTGGGGCAACGGGCAGAAGAAGCAGGATGACGAGTGCCAGAGAGCGGAGCGGAAAACGAGGCATATAGTTATTATACCACGGGTTGACTGCACCGGGGCGGTTCTGTCTGGTATAATAGAGGCTATGGACAGTGTGACGATTTTAGGGCTGCGCGTGGACCGCGTTTCTGTGGATGAGACGCTGGCAGTCATCGACCGCTTTATCGCGGATAAAACGCCGCATTATATTGTCACCGCCGATGCGTCGATGGCCGTGATCGCCCGGCATGATCCTGAGCTGCACGCGATTGTCGAGGCCGCCGATCTCGTGACACCCGACGGCGCAGGAATTATCATTGCATCACGGCTGCTGGGCGTTCCTGTCCGCTACAAAGTCTCCGGTGTGGACCTGGTTGCGCACCTCTGCGCCCTGTCGCCCGGCAAAGGGTATCGGATCTTTTTTCTCGGCGCAGCGCCCGGTGTTGCCGCCGAGGCAGCCGAGAAAGCGCAGCAGCGCTGGCCGGGCACCCACATTGTGGGAGTCTGCGACGGCTACTTTTCCCCGGAGCAGGAGCCGCAGGTTCTCGCGCAGATCAAAGCGGCCGCTCCCGATATTGTCATGGTCGCGTTCGGTATTCCCAAGCAGGAGAAATGGATCGCACGGCACAAAGTCGCTTTAGGCGTTCCCGTCTTCATGGGCATCGGCGGCTCGTTCGATGTGCTGTCGGGGCGAGTCAAACGTGCGCCGCTGTTTATGCAGCGCAGCGGGTTTGAATGGCTGTATCGCTTGATCCAGAACCCACGAAAGATCAGCAAGGTCATGACCCTGCCACAATTTGCCCTGCTGGTCCTGCGGCAGCGGTTTTTAGGCGCGTACTGAGTTCCGAAGTGTCATCCGTTATTTTTTCGGTGGATCGGGGGTCTTCGTGATCGGCCCGATAATCACCGGGCTCTTTTTCCCCTTGCCTTTATCGGCGTCGGCAAATGCCGTGTGCGGCATCATGCCTGCTACTGTCAGTGCCGCCAGTGCGGTCAGCCCGACCCGCATGGCTATCGTTTTTCGTTCCATGATCTTTTTCCTCTTTTTATGTTTCATCGAGAATAATCGCTAGTACTTAGTCGCCGAAAGCTTCCGAAATGTTCCCGAAACCCGCCTGATTATTTCAATGCCGGGAGGCGAACTCCCCAGCCGGACTCAGTTTCCGATCCGACTACCAATTCCTCGCCACTGATCGCGCAGCCTCCAGACAAACCGGGAATAGGTTTCAGCAGGCGATGCGAGTCTAAATCGAGGTAATCAAACGCTCCGGTTCCTGCCGCGATCTGCACGGCGGCTCCGATCCCCAGCCCGGTTTCCAGCATACAGCCGAGCATCAGTTTCTTGCCGTAGGCTTTGCACAACGTGATGATCTGTAATGCACCGGTAATGCCGGACTTCATCAGCTTGACATTAATACCATCGACGGCATCTGCTTGAAGCAGATGCAGGACTTCAGCGATGCTTCGAGCGGACTCATCCGCGAACAGCGGGAGCGTTGTGTGGTCACGGACATATTTCAGCCCGGCGATGTCATCATGCGGCACAGGCTGTTCCAGTAAATCGATTTGTACGCCCAGCGTGAGAAGCGACTCGGCAAACCGGACTGCTCCATCAGGCGTGAATGCCTGGTTGGCATCGATCCGAAGCCGAACATTTGGAGCCACTGAGACGACTGCGCGAATCCGCGCCAGATCAGCTTCGGGACCGTTCGGGTCACCGACTTTGATCTTCAGCGACCGAAACCCCTCATTCCAGGCATCCGACGCCAGTGCGGCGGCGACTTCAGCGTCTACAATTGGAATGGTCAGGTCGGTGGTTACTCTATCGAGGGTCCCGCCAAAATGCTGCCAGAGCGGCAGATGGCGCTGCTTGGCCCAAACATCATACAGCGCCATTTCTAGCCCCGCCCGTGCCGCCGGTGCGTTCGCTAGAAGCGTGTTCGCTCGGGCCAGCAAAGCGCCCAATCTCTCTATCGGTTCCCCGACAAACTCCGGCCCGACGGCAGCAATCGCTTCCAGCACCGAAGTGACGCTCTCGCCGGTGACATAGCCGACTGGCGCACTGGCACCATCCCCGCCACTTCCCGACTCGGTTTCAATGCGGATGCGAACATTCTGCGCTTCAGTCGCGGTCCGGGCCGCGATGACGAATGGTGCGACCAGCGGCAGGGTCCAGGGCTGGGCCGAGACGTTAACAATACGCATGTCCTATTTTACCGCACTTCCGCCAAAGTGACAAGCGGTAAGTTTGAGTGCATCATTAACAGCATTGACAAAGATCGCGACAATCGCTACACTGAACGAGTGAGTGTAATTTGGCTCAACATATTACTCCTGAGAACTTCTTACTCCTGAGAACGAAACGCCAATTCTATGCATTCGCGCAGCCTCTTACTTCTTTATCTGGGCTTTTGGCTTGGAATGCTTCTCTCACCAGTAACTGCTTCAGGCACTCTTCCGCCTTCACACACTTACTTAGCCACCAAAGAACTATCACAAAACACTTGGCTTACGGAAGCATGGACAGCTAAAGAACGTCCCTTCGTGTTAGCCCGAAGGAGTTTGGAAGCGACGATTCAGTCACAGCACAATGCTCTCCAACTCGCCACAGCTTTGGAAGCCTCCGCAACAAAGCATCCTAAATATGCTGTTCTCCTTTTCCGCTGGGGCTTAGCGACTTATTATGCTTCTCAAAGTCGAAACATCGTTTGGAAGCCCCCTATGATTGATCGGCTATTAGCCGCTCTTGATGAATTTCCGTCTCCGCATTCGGCAGAGTTCATGCGGATGCGATTCTTAATAGAAGCGCATTACAATGTGACACCTGACTTGAAACTGATGGGTCTGCGTCTTTTAACAAGAGACCCCAGCGATGACGCCGTCCGCGCATCCATGTATCCTCTGCTGAATGTCATTGGCAGCCCAGCAGATGGGCGGCTTGCTCTGACTTTTGCCCGAGAGCTTATCGCGAAACATCCGACCACCCCTAAGTGGCATGCGATGCTCGGTGCTGCCTATTACAATATTGCAATCCATGACAACACCATCGCTAACTGCTCGGCGTCTGTTCGCGCCTATCAGAAGTACCTCGAAATGGCTAGCCCGAATGACCCTTTTCGGGAGCAAGCGAAACTTCTAATCAAAGAGATGCAAAAGACTATGCCAAAGCAGTAAGTACCCTGCCCTAAACGGCAGGGCTTTGATAAAGCAACTCCACGCCTTCGCGGAGCAACTGCACCCAGCGGGCACAGAATAATCCACTTTTATGCCCGCGCAGGCGGGGAATTGCACTTCTAAAGCCCAGGGGTTCAGCCCTAGGAAGATTTACGCAAGAGGCCTACTGAATACTCTTGCATCCGCTACAGCCTCTCTGTCATTAAAACAGCAAGGCTTTTTCTTTCACAACTTTTTCACACCCTGCAAGGTAAACTCATTGCTATCATGCGTATTCTGCTAATTGAAGATGAAGTGCCGATTGCCGAGGTCATCAAGCAAGGCCTGGAACAAACCGGGTATTCGGTGACCATGGCGCATGACGGGCTTTCCGGGCTGGAGAAAGCACGGGAAGGCCGCTGGGCGCTGCTGGTGCTGGATGTCATGCTGCCGGGCATGGACGGCTGGGAAATCTGCCGGACACTGCGGGAAGAACGGGACGCGACTCCGATCCTGATGCTGACGGCGCGAGATGCGGTGCAGGACCGGGTTCGCGGGCTGGACTTGGGAGCCGACGATTACCTGCCGAAGCCGTTTGACTTTTCTGAGCTGACCGCCCGGGTTCAGGCCCTGCTGCGTCGCGAAAATATCCACAAGGCCCGGATGCTGCATGTCGGGGACTTAGAGATCGATACCCGGCTGCGCCGAGTCACCCGCGCCAGATCGGAGATCACGCTGACACCGCGCGAATACACGCTGCTGGAAGCGCTGGCCGGACGCGAAGGGCAGGTGCTGACCCGCGAAGTGATCTTGGAACGGATCTGGCTCGACGAAGAAAGCCTTTCCAACACAGTTGATGTCTACGTGGGCCTGCTCCGGCGTAAGATCGATGCAGGGCACGATGTCAAGCTGATTCAGACAGTGCATGGGGTGGGATATGTCCTGCGTGCCCCGCAGAAGACGGAGGGTGCATGATGACACCACGTCTTTCACTGAATTCTGTTCGTGTGCGGCTTGCCCTCTGGAATGTCGGTGTCTTGGCCTTTGTGCTGGTAGGCCTGGGCATCATTTTCAGCGTGACTATCCGGGCAAACATCAATGCCGCGATTGACCGGCGTCTGAACGAGAAAGCGCATCACGCTCAGCGCTTCTTTGATAATCCTTCGCAGTTCCATCGTCCATCTCCACCGGCCGTTCAAGAGACTGCTGCGGATTCGTCTGGGGAATTTCGCCCCCGTTTGTTCAATATTCAGCGGGTCTCCTTCGCTGCTGGGGACATACCCTGGGATGCGGCGGGTCTGAGCCGGGCTGAGCAAGGCGAAGAAGTCTATGCGACCGTCCGCGCCGATGGAACCGATATTCGTGTCTTCTCTCTGCCTGTTGTCCATGAGGGTCATATTGCCGGCGTCGTTCAGGTCGGCAATTCGATGACCCGCACCGATGACTTTCTGGGGCGAATGACACGCATCTTGCTGTATTTGATTCCCTTTGTCCTGCTGTTTGCCGGCCTCGGCGGCGCGTTTCTGACCGACCGTGCGCTGCGTCCTGTCCGCGAGATCGCGCAGGCAGCGAACCGAATCGAGGCTGAGGACCTATCGCACCGCCTGCCGGTGATGGGACATGATGAGTTCGCAGACCTTGCGGAAACCTTCAATGTCATGCTGTCACGCCTTCAGGCAGGGTTCGAGCGTCAGGAGCAAGCCTTTGAGCAGCAGCAGCGTTTCGCAGCGGATGCGTCCCATGAGCTTCGAACTCCGCTGACGATCATCAAAGCGAATACCAGCTTAGCCCTCTCCGGGCGGCGAACGGAATTGGAATACGAGAAAACCCTTCGGGCTGTCGACACTGCCGCTGATCGGATGACCCGCATTGTTCAGGATCTGCTGCTGCTGGCAAGGGCCGATGCTGACCAGCTTGGTTACCCCCTCGTGCCGACTTCGCTTGCCGAAGTGCTGAACCAGGCAGTCGCTTCCCTGCACAGCCTGGACCTCGCGCCGATTCATCTCGATCTGCCCGCAAGTCCGCTCCTGGTGCGAGGCCATGCCGACAGCCTGGTGCGACTATTCAGCAACCTGCTCGAAAATGCCGTTCGTCATACGCCTTCAGAGGGGCGGATTACAGTGACTGCTCATGCTGAAGGCAACCACATCGTCGCTGAAGTCGCTGACACGGGAGTAGGCATCTCGCCGGAGCATCTGCCGCATGTCATGGAGCGCTTCTACCGGGTGGAAGCAGCCCGGTCCCGCGCTCACGGCGGGACCGGGCTGGGGCTTTCTATCTGCCGCAGCATTGTCGAGGCACACGGCGGCAGCCTGAAAATCGAAAGCACGGCAGGAGTGGGAACAACAGTACGCGTCACGCTGCTCAGTGACAGCAGTGCGGTGGTAGAAACTAAAAATTTGGAGCTTCACACCGCGCTTGCTGCAAAAAAATAAAATCTTTTTGCGCTTTCATGTGATTTTCACGTTCGTTTGTTATCATAAACAGTAACAAAGATACTTTCTCGACATTGATCAGGAGGAATAGGATGAAAACAATTAACATTTTTCGGAAGACACCAACGCTGGCTGTTCTTGGAGCAGCCGCAATTTTGTTTGCCCCAATTTTAACCTCGACGGCTCAGGCACAAGGGCCGCAGGGTGGGGGCTTTGGGCCAATGGGGGGACCGGGTGGCCTTCCCGGCGGTCAGGGTGGCTTTCGACGTCCGCCCTTTGCGACTGGAACCGTAACTGCGATTGACACGGGAGCCGGAACAGTCACGATCACATCAGCGTTCGGTGGGGCCAGCCAGACAATCCAGACACAGGGTGCGACGCAGTTTGTCTCTCAGAGCGCTGCCACTGTAGCTGATCTGAAGAAAGGCGACCAGATCGAAGTGCACGGTGTCCCCACCGGCATCACGGCCTCGACACTGGCTATCGGCCAGTCCCCTCTAAGTAATCTTGGTGGCGGGGGAGGCGGCTTTGGCGGACCCCCTCCCGGTGGAGGCGGCGGCAACGGAGCCTCTGCAACTCCCGCACCTGCCACGGCATCCGCCACAGGAACGGTCACAGGAACGAGCCCGCTGACGATCTCTCTCAGCAGCACGGCATCACTGACACTCAAGATGGACCCCAGCGCGAAAGTCACGAAGTTCACGACAGTGCAGATCAGCAGCATTAAAGTCGGTGACAGAGTTGTCGCGATGGGAACCGCAAATGATGACGGCAGCTTCGCAGCCACGACCGTTGCTCTTAACATGGACATGAGCGCCATGGGCCAGGGACGCGGCGGCTTTGGTCAGGGCGGTGGTCGGCGCGGCGGTGGTCGGCGCGGCGGAGGCGGTCAAGGTGGTGGCGGCTTCGGCGGTGGCGGCGGTCAAGGCGGCTTCGGCGGTCCTCCACCCGACGGCGGACAGGGTGGTCCGCCTCCCGGCGCACCTAATCAGTAAACGAGAGCCTCTTGGGTGCTCCACTCACAGCGGCCTGCTGACCAGCAGGCCGCTTTTTTATAAACATTGTCGATGGAGGATGAATGAAACGCAATTTTTCTTATTTGCTGCCGGTCGCAGCCGTTTTTCTGATGACCGCAAGCGCTTCGGCACAGGGACCGGGCGGGCCGGGTGGATTTCCGCCGCCGCCGGGAATGCAGGCCAGGTTCCAGGCCTGGCGGACCTGGCGAGACACGCACAAGAATGTCGGCGCATTGGAGCGTACTCTCGGAGGACTTGTCCAGGTGGAGCAGGACCCTCAGACAAAGCTGAATAAACCGCAGGCCCATGCGGTTCTCGCGGTCATGAAGAAATGGCAAAGCAAGCCGTCGCTGAGTGATGCCCAGGCATTCGTAGTCAACGCACAGCTCACGCACTCCTTAAGCCCAGCACAATTAGCTAAATTAGCTTCTGCTCAGGAGCGCGGTGGTCCCGGCGGCAGGCGCGGCCCTGGTGGTCCTCCCCCCGGTGGGCCGGGTGGATTTGGCGGCAGGCGTGGTTTTGGCGGCCCGCTTCCTGGTAGTCCCGGCGGTCCCCCTCCCGGCGGCTTTGGCGGCAGACGAGGGCCGGGTGGCCCTGGCGGTGGTCGGCCTCCGTTTGATCCCGCTTCGTTCCCGGCTCCGCGTGATTACAATCCGCTGAACCCGAATACGCAGCCGATGGCCCGGCGAAGAGACCGCGACAAACAGCGTCATGCCGAGTTGATGGCAGCGTTATACGCCAGCGCAAAGTGATTACTCTCCAGCCGTAAACGGCGGGGCTTCTACAGGTGTGACCTGACACACTGTAATCCCAGTGTGATTTGTTCCTGTTGCCAGGTTCAACATGTTGATGGCGGCGTTGGTATCTCTGTCCAAAAAGACAGAGCAGTTCGGGCAGAAGTGCCAACGCTCCGAGAGTTTCTTTTTGGCCCTGTACCCGCAGGCGTGGCAATCCTGCGAAGTGTAGGCGGGGTTGACGGCAATTACCTCGCGATCGGCACTTTCAGCCTTCTGCGTGAGGACAGTTCGGAACAGTGACCAGGAAGCGTCACTGATGGACTTAGCGAGGCAGTGATTGCCGAGCATATTCTTGACGTTCAACTTCTCAACGGCAATCACGCCGTATTGGTTGACGAGCCTGCGGGCGGTCCGGTGAACGAAATCATGGCGGCGATTTCTGATACGCTCATGGATACGCGACAGAACCTGGTTGGCTTTTCGCCGCTCTTTGGAACGCTTCTTGGTCTTGGCTTGCCGCCTGCCCGCAGTCACCAATGCTTTTTCGTCATGGCGAAAGAAGCGCGGATTGTCTATGAACGTGCCATCGGACAGGGCCATGAACGAATTGAGGCCAGCGTCAAGGCCGATGGCCTCAGCACACGGCGGCAAGGGGCTATCTTCCTGCTCCACGGAGAAGCAGACAAACCACTTTGCGCCATACCTGCGAACAGTGCAGGTCTTGACCGTGCCAACGATGGTGCGATGCAGTTTTGCTTTGACTTGAGTTTGCTTGCCTTGCAAAGACAGCCAAACCGAGGACTCGCCAACCTTGAATCCGCTCTGCGGGTATGTGATGCTGTCGTATTGCCCGACACCCTTTAAGCGCGGATACCCTGGGGTTTCCCCCGCTTTGCTTTTATTCTTCTTGACACGGCGGAAGAAGGCTTGAAAGGCAAGTTCAACGCGCCGACCGACATTCTGCAAGACCTGACTGTGAACGGTTTTAAGTTCGGCATGGTCTTTTTTCCACCGCACAAGCGCAGGAACTTGTGTGTAGAACGTAGGCGACTTTTCACCGCGCTCATGGAGTACGGTTCGCTCATGTACCATGCTGTTATAGACAAGGCGACAGACAGCAAGCGTTTCATTTAATGCCGCTTTCTGCGCCTTGCTTGGATATAGCCGAAACTTATAGCAAATGACGTTCACAGAGATAGTGTGCCCGAAAACGCCATAAAAAGATAAAATGCTATAAAATACAGCCAGAAAGAGAACGTCTTAGGAAAGACGTTGCGCTTATATCCCCATAGCTAAAGCAAGGGGTCTTACGTGCATCATAATAAATGGTAAACTATTCCCGGCTGTGTTGAGATACAGTCAGCGCCTGTCCGTCAAGAGACAGGCCGAAGGAAGAGTTTGCCCATGCGTGATTCGTCTCGAAAAGGCGGCAGGATCGGACTGACTGCCGCCTCGGTTTTCTTTGCTGCCCTGCCGGCCTTGTGCCAGGTCGCGCCGCCTGCGCCGCTGTCCCTGCCGACACCATTGACACTGCCGGAAGCCATCGCACTGGCCCTCCGGCAGCAGCCGCAGCAGTATTTGGCCCGCACTCAGGTGACGCAGGCTCAGGGGCAAAAGCTCCAGGCTCAGTCCCAGTATTTTCCCACACTCACCCCTGCCTATCAGTATCAAAATAATCAGGAGAATCTTTATGGCCTGAATTCCAGCACTCCCACTATTATTACGACTACGGGAGCAGGTACCGGCACGACCGGCACAGGAACAACCACTGGCACAGGAACGACCACTACCGGGACGACTACTACCGGGACGACTACTACCACGGGAACCCTCGGCACGACCACCAGTATCCTCAATTCGGCCAACGAAGTCAGCCTCGTGCGCGGGGGCGGCCTGACTGTCAGCCTCAGTCAAAACCTGTTCGATACCGGCCAGCGCGAAGCGGCCAACACGGAAGCTCGCCGCGCCGTCGATGCTGCTGTCTATAACGACCGGAACACGAGCCAGACCATTATCCTGACCGTGACCCAGGACTACTATCAGCTTCTGCTGAACCGTGATCTGGTCAAAGTCGCCCAGGCTCAGGTCGCGCGTTATCAGCAGACTGTCGAAGTGACGCAGGCTCAGATCGATGCGGGCACGACGGCGGCGAAAGACATCTATCAGGCGAATTCCGATCTTGCAAACGCTCAGGTGACACTGCTAAACAACCAGAACTCGGTTCAGACAGCCTCGGCGACCCTCAAAAACGCGCTCGGAGTCAACTTGGATGGTGTCGTTGAGATCGCCCCTCTGACTGCCGGCGATCAGCTTCCGCCGGTGCCGTCGACAGGACAAGCGCTCACGCTGAAAGACGCCCTCGCGTCGGCGTTTGCCGATAGGCCTGATCTGCGCCAGCAGCAGGCAGTCGTCCAGAGCAACAACGCCGCGCTTCGTCTGGCACAGCGCGAAGCAGGTCTGACCATCAAAGGCGACTACATTATCAACTACCAGGCCACAAACGATGTCGGCACACGCGGGGTCAACTCCCAGCTTCTCGTGACCGGCTCCTATCCGCTGTTCGATGCCGGCAGTGCCCGCGGCGCAATTCACATTGCTCAGGCAGCTCGTGACGCCGCGCTCGACCAATTAGAGCTGGTGCGCCAGCAGGTCAGGCTTGATGTCGAGCAGGCCTACTCGACACGTCAGACAAACCTGCAGGCTGCCGGTCTCGCTCAGTCCGCCGTGACTGCCGCGCAGGTTAACTATGATGCGTCGGTCGCCTCCCGCAAAGAAGGCATCGGCACGGTGCTGGACATCACGACGGCTCAGGCGACCTTGACTCAGGCGCAGAGCCAGTACGTCACCGCCGTGTACAATTTTTACATCGCCGATGCCCAGCTTCAGAAAGCGATTGGCCGCAACGACTCCAGCCTGCCGCCTTTGCGGTGAGCTGTACAGTGCGGTGATTTTATGTCGCAGACGGGCTAAGTGTTGAGGTATCATGCAGGTATTCAGTTTCTGAGGAGGATACGCACTACAATGAAGTTAACAACACGCTCGATGGGCCGCGCCTGCGTCTATGGGGGGCTCGTTGGGAGCATAGCAGCCTTGTCCCTGTCGGCGGCAGGAGTGCGGGCGGCGGATACGATTACCCGGAAGTCAGCGGGGCAGTCGCCGGACGGCAAAATGGTCTTGCTGTATACATTGACCAACGCACGTGGCTCACAAGTTCAAATCACCAATTTTGGCGGTACGGTTATGTCGATCAAAGTGCCGGATCGGCGCGGACAGCTTGGCGATGTGGTTTTAGGCTATGATAGCCCGTCTCGGTATTTCACAAACCCCGGCGGCACCTATTTTGGTGCCCTGGTCGGGCGCTACGCCAATCGGATCGCTAAGGGCAAATTGACGGTGGATGGCAAAACGTACCAGCTTGCGATCAACAACAAGCCGAACACTCTGCATGGCGGCAAAGTCGGATTCAATCTGAAAGTCTGGACCGCCGCTCCCGTCAGAGTCGCGCGTGGCGTCGGGCTGGCTCTGCGTTATGTCAGCTCAGACGGCGAAGAGAACTTCCCCGGCACGGTGTCTGTCAAAGTCATCTATACGTTTACAGATGACAACGCTCTGAAAATCGACTACACGGCGACGACCGATAAAGACACGGTCGTTAATCTGACAAACCATTCCTACTTTAACCTCAACGGCGCAGGCAGCGGAACGATTTTAGATAATCGCGTGATGATCAATGCCGACCGCTTTACACCGATGGATGCGACATCGATCCCGCTGGGGCCGCAGCGATCGGTAGTCGGCACTCCGTTTGACTTCCGCCGACCGACCGCTGTCGGAGCACGAATTAATCAGCCCGACCAGCAGCTTGAAAACGGCCACGGCTACGATCATAACTTTGTCCTGAACCGGACTGGTCCGGGACTGAGCCTGGCCGCCCGTGTGTTTGCCCCGCGCACCGGACGTGTTCTGACTGTCTACACGACTCAGCCGGGCGTACAGCTTTACACGGGAAACTTTTTGGATGGTACGCTGCACGGCAAAGGCGGCAAAGCGTATGTGCATCGGGGTGCGCTCTGCCTGGAAACTCAGCATTTCCCCGACTCCCCAAACGAGCCGAGCTATCCGACAACTCTGCTGAAACCGGGCCAGGTATATCACCAGACGACCGTATATCAATTCTCGGTGCGTTAGACAACTGATGTTACGCAGCGAACATGCCCAGGATTGAAATCCTGGGCTGAGGAGCCTGCGGCTGGTTGTCCTGCGGACAAAAGAGAAGATCTGGCAAAAGTAGTCTTCTGTCCGCAGGACAGCCGGCGCGAAGCGCCCTTCAGCCATGTACTTGAGTGCGTGGCTTTGCGTCACTTCAGCTAGATATTTGCATCCGGCCATAAAGAAATTAATGTCTAATTCCGCAACTCCTGAAAACTATATTCGCTTTGCCGAAGAAGTCGAAGACAATTTGGAGCGGCATGTGCTGGGACAATGGTTTCCACGTGCCGTCGATCCGAGTGGCGGCTTTCACCAGAACTACGCTGATGATTGGACTCGCCTGCCCACCGGTGACAGATCGGTTGTCTACCAATCGCGCTTGATTTGGCTTGCATCACAGGCCGCTCGGCGCTATCCTGAACAGGCAGAGGCTTATCTCGGGTTTGCTAGTCATGGGTTTAGCTTTTTAGCGGAGAAGCTATGGGACAGCGAACACGGCGGTTTCTATTGGTCGCTGGGTGATGCGGGTGAGCCGGAGCGTGGCGGCGAAAAGCATGTGTATGGACTGTCATTTGCGATCTACGCGGCGGCTGCTTTATACCAGGCTACGCTCGATGAGTCTGCTCTCGATCTTGCGAAGGACGCCTACTTCTGGCTTCAGGATCACGCCCATGATGCTCTGAACGGCGGCTGGCATGAAGCGCAGACACGGGAGGGTGTCTCTATTTTGGGTCCGACGGCAGACGGTGCAAAAGGCGCGGTCATCACGCAGTACGGGTTCAAGTCCATGAACACGCATATCCATCTGCTGGAGAGCTTGACTGCACTTTATGAGGTCTGGCCCGACCCGGCACTGCGTCTGAGCCTGACCGAAGCCTTTGAGATCGTCCGCGATAAAATTGCCGTCGAATCGGTCGGCTGCCTCAATCTGTTCTTTACTTCCGCTTGGCGGGCGCTGCCCGACCATGATTCGTTCGGGCATGATGTCGAAACGGCGTTTCTGCTGGTAGAAGCGGCTGCCGCGCTGGGACAGCCGGAAGAGACGCGCACCTGGGCGCTTGCCCGGCGGATTGTCGATCATGCGCTGGATTACGGCTGGGATACAGAGCACGGCGGTTTTTATGATGCCGGGGCAGTGTTTGGCCGTGCTTTCCAGCGCGACAAAGTCTGGTGGGTGCAGGCGGAAGGCTTAAATGCTTTGCTGCTGCTGCATCGGCATTTCGGTGCCGAGACCGACCGTTACTGGGCGGCGTTTCGGCAGCAGTGGGACTTTATCCAGACTTATCAAATCGACGCCCGGCATGGCGGCTGGTACTCGGAAGTGAACCAGGATGGCACGCCTAAACCGGGCCGTGTCAAAAGTGATCGCTGGACCGAAGGCTACCATCAGGGCCGTGCCCTGCTGACAGTGTCGGCGGGGCTTCGGCAGCTTGCGGGTGAGGGATTGCCGCCTCCATAGTCTCTGCTGCAAGGGGCATCCGATTTGGGGCAGGGGGCGGGGCGTAAAGATTGTTCAGGATCGCGATGTTTGCGCCGTCGAAAGCAGCTTTGACCCGTGCTCGCAGCTCCCGTCCGACTACCCATTGGTCGCCGGGCGGGGTACGGATAATCAGGCGCAGAACCACGCTCAGATCGGTGAACGAGTCGACCCCGAGCATCTCGGGCGGAGCTAAAACACGCTCCGGCCAGGCTTCGGCAAGCGCCGCCGCCGTGTCTTCCAGCAGCTTACTCGCCTGAGCGAGATCAGCGTAATACGACACGCCGACTTTGAAGTCGACCTGTGCCCAGCGTGCAGTCAGATTGGCGACATCGACAATGCCTCGGTTCGAGATCGTGATCAGCCGGCCGGACATGTCCCGAAGCTGCGTCGCCCGCAGGTTCAGCCTTTCTACCCTTCCCTCATACGCCCCGATCTGCACGGTATCCCCGACCCCAAACCGATCATCCATCAAAATATAAATTCCCGCGACTAGATCTTTAAGTGAATCCTGCGCGACGATGCTGAGTGCGACTCCGATCAATCCCGCAGAAGCCAGCAGGGCGGACAAGTTCAGTCCGAGCCAGCTAATCAGCACGACGCCCGCTGCGGTCCAAAGAATAGTCGCCCCGGTTACTTCTGCGACCCGAGCGAGGGTGATACGACGCTGATACGTGCGCTCTGTGCGATCCTGAAGCGATAGGTCCTCTGGGATCGCCGGAAACAGCTTTCGCAGCGCGATTCCCCAAAGCCGAACTAGAATTGCGCCGGGCAGGCCGATGATCAGGCACAGAACGAGCGGGCGCAGCGTGCCGGTCACAAGATGAAAGTAGAAAGAACGTGTCAGCGGAAACAGATTGACAGTCTGGCGAATGACAATGAACCAGAGAAGCGTCGGGGTCGGCCAGCCAAGACGATGGTGCGTGTGGCGGGCAGCGATTTGAAGCCCGAGAGTAAAGACGATACCAACAAAGAAATAAAATGCTGCCTGTTTCAGCGCCCAATGCATATACGCGGGCTGGCGCTCACGAACGGCCTGATCGAACGCATTATTGATCTGATCTGCCCAGGACTGAGCCAGCAGAGCGGCGGGTTTGCCGGAAGCATCCACATCGGCATCGGTGACGGTCATGAGCAGCTTTTGATCGAGCAGAAGAACAGTCTGACCCTCCTGCTGACCGATGGTCGCCTCCGGCACCTGCGCGGACGTGCGTTCAGAAAACAATCCGCGCAGCACTTCGGCCAGACGCAGGTTTGCCAGATCTGCTCGGTCCTGCGCCGACTCGTCGCCTGACGTATGCACAGTAAACAATATCTGGTCGTTGAGCTGAATCAGCGCCATGCTCGAAGCCGGAAGCAGTGCCGGTTTTACCGTCGGTGAGGATGCAGAGCTGATTGATGGAACCTGCGCTTGCGCTCCTCCGGCTAGGCAGAGTAAGAAAAGGCACACGAGCAGTGGAGTCGAAAAGAATCGCGTCATAATTAGTCGGTTATAGCCAAGCAGGAGTTGGGGCAACAGGATCTTGTTCCAGCACCAGGGTCGTTCCCGTCGGTCCGGTCAACAGAAACAGGCGGTCGGCAGTTTCCAGCATCATTTTCAGTCCGTGGCCGAGCGTCGCCTTCGTACTGAATCCGCGCGACAATGTCGCACGGGGGAGATTCTCCATGGTAATGCCCGTGCCCTGATCTTCGACTCGAACTTGCACGGTTCCGAAAGAATTGACGGAGACTTCGGCTGTCCCGCCTCCGGCATGGACAATGGCGTTCATGCCGGCCTCCGAGGCTGCCGTCATCAGGTCATACTGCCGTGAACCGTCATGCCCCGCCTGCGCCGCCAGTGCCTGCGCCAGATGCCGCAGGTCATATAAGCCCGATTGCTGCGTCAGCGGAACCGCCCCGCCGATACTGTCAAGCTGAGAGGGAAGCTGGTCAGGACCGCCGCACAATTGCAGCTTGCCTTCCGTCACCGATGCAAGGACATCGCGCAAAAATGTCTGCTGCCGCCGGGTCGTGTCCTGCCGCTCCTGCTCTATGGCCTGGCGCTCAGTGACATCCGTTGCGAGGATCAGACGTGCATGATACCCCTGAAACTCTAGAGAGTTAGAAGCAATCTCGACCCAAAGTGGCGACCCGTCTTTACGCAGATGCTGCCACGGCCCATCCACCCAAGCCCCAGTGCGCGGCAGACGAACAGAAGCGACCATAGCATCGACCTCTGCGGTCGGCCGAATATCGGCGATTGTCCTCGCCAAAAACTCTGCCCGAGAATATCCATAAACATGCACCGCAGCATCATTGACATCAAGAAACCGAAGCGTCTCAATGTCATAAACCCACATCGGCTGCGGGTTGGCATCAAAAATCAGCCGATATTCCTGTTCGCGGATCGCCAGAGTCGCTTCTGCCCGTGCCTGGTCGCTGATGTCTCGGACAATCACGGCGACACCGATGACTACGTCCCCCGACCTGACAGGATAGTAAGAGGCTCGAACCCAGTCATTTCCGACTCCTCTGCTTCCCTCCGGCGTCTGGCCGAGGCCGGGCAGACGCAAGTCCACACTTGCCTCTCCGGCGAGTGCCCGCTCAAAAAGAAGCTGCCGCCCGGCCCAGAGTTCCGGCCCGAGAATCTCGCTGACAGGCTGCCCTATATGTTCAGAGATAGAAAGGCCGTTGATCTCCGCAAGACGCGTGTTGACCTTGACATAATGCAGGCGATTGTCGACAAACGCATATCCAGCCGGACCGTGCGCCAGAACGCACTCTAAATAAGCAAGAGACTGAGTGATGTTCATACTTAAAATCGCCTTCGCTCGGAAGTTTCTCTGCTGGCAGGGTAAGTTCCTCCTTGAAAGCTACTTGTTATCTGAATAGGATTAGGCGAAGTTGATTGATGAGAGCTGCCGAGAAGATACTTAGCTGGCGTACCGGTCTATGACTGTGAGATTTGAGACTGTGAGATTTGAGACTGTGAGTATCCCGTCGCTCATTTCGACTGCCCGGCCTGCAACGAGCAATCGATGGCATTCCTGGACATTTGCCTCGTAGCACAGCAGGCAGCAGCGTTCAGCCTGGACCCGCATGACAAGCGTTTCCATCGCCTCGTTCTGCGTCGCCAGATAGTCAAGAAAACCCGCTCGGAAGGCGGCTTCATCGTGATCGATCTTGCGCCTGTACCGAATATCCCGGGGTGTGCCGAGCGCTCGGATATGCGCGTACTGCATCCCAAACCCCTCCGCTGCGAGTCCTAGAGCGGTTTTGGAGAGACCTGGCTTACGGCTTTGCGGCAGCTCCCGAATGTCTAAAAGCGTCTGAATATCGTGATACAGCAAGGTCTGGAACAGAGCGCCCTGGCTGACCCCTTCGTACCCTATCGTGAATAGCTCAGGCATAAATTGGATTCTCGCTCCTACTCTTTTTCCTATCCATAGACTTCTGCTTCCTGATCCCAATCAGGATCAGTCGCCAGACGGATATAGACGATCTGGCCGGTATGATAGCATTCTTCCCATGTCCGACGCCCGATAAGCGTCCCGACTTTGACCCGATCCCGACCGAGAAAAAAGTCACCGCCTGGGACCGAAATCTCAGTCTCCAGAGGTGTCTCGCCGTACTTCTCACGCAGGTGTTCATAATCTCGTTTCGCGGCTGCCTCAAACAGCGCTTGAACACGCGTCACGTCAGGAACGGCCTCAGTAAGTTCTACTTCCAGTCCCGCTTTGTCTTCGTATGTCTCACACAAGTGCAAAAATATTTCGCGGATCGAGCGGCATTTGGTAGAAGGTTTCCAGTCCCATTGATGCGGCAGCAGGCCATTGAGATGTGCCAGAAAGAACTTGAGTGCCCCCTGCATATTGTCAACGAGATCGTCAGCTGTGAAAGCCACTGATTAGATATGCCTTTCTTCGTGAATTGTGTATTCGATCTGAATTTCGTTTGCGTTGAACGTATAGGCTCGATAAACGACTTGCCCGTCAAACTCCAGCATATCTTGCAGACGGTCACGGATGACGAGGCGCTTCACCCGAGCCAGCGCATCAGTAGGTTCTAGCCACTCGACTGTTAAGCTTTCATTGCTTGCTCTTAGCTCGCCTCCTATATATTCACAGATGAAGTCGAGCATGACAATGTGAGACTGAACATTCGAGTAGACACCGGCAAGTGCTCCGACAGTGACATCAATCCCTGTTTCTTCCATCACTTCGCGTACCAGAGCCGCAGTCAGTGTCTCGCCTTCTTCAACCTGTCCGCCGGGGAACTCCCAATCGCCGCGCGGACTCAGCAGCATCAGTATCCGGCCCTGGGAGTCAGTGACCAAGCCGGCAACGGCGACAATGTGTTTTGGGACGCTCATGAATTCCAGTATAGCAGGAATCGAGATGCTGGCGGTGAATAGAACCCTATGATTGATGCTGCATTCGATGCCTTGCCCCCGCTTCCTCAGGTGGCGACCTTGCGACGGATCACTGATGCACTCTGGGCTCGCGAGGAAGTGCTGGCCCTCTGGCTCGGCGGCAGCTTCGCACGCGGGGCCGCAGATGAGTTCAGTGACTTAGACTTGCGCGTCGCTGTCCGAGAAGACAGTCTGGATTTCTGGTCGTCCTGCGACCTGTCTGCGCTGCTCGGTGAAGTTGTCGTCGGACAGAGTGGGGGTACAGTGTTTCATCAGCTCGTACTCGGAGATGGCATTATTCTTGATTTGCTCGTGCAGAGCGTCGAGAAAGACCCGCCGCTTGACTACACGCTAATTCTTGGATGCCGTGACCGAACATTCGGTGATCTTCTCGCGCAGGCGAAGCTGCCCGGAACAGAGTCACTAGAAGCTGCCGATCCGAAAGCCATCTGCGGGGCGATAACCGATTTCTGGATCGGTTCACACAAGCACGTGAAAATGCTTCATCGCGAATTGGATCTGCTGATTCTGTTCGGGCTGGGGATCGAGCAGTCCGTGTTGATACGCCTCTGGTATGTCGCTGCGACGGGCCGCGACCAGGGTACCCAGCGAGCGACGATCCATACTCTGACACCGACCATGCGAGCGATCACCGCGACTTTTGGAGCACACAGTCTCGAAACACTGGGGACACCGCGAGGCAACCGCGCCGATGTTATCCGGGCCATCGAATGTAACCGAAACGAAGTCGCTGCCGTAGGCCGTCGCCTTGCCGAGCTTTTAGGATTTGAGTACCCCGAGGCTTTGGAGCAGACCGTTCGCGAAACATGGCGGCAGTATCTGACGGTTGAGCGGCTGGAACAGTACTCGATTCAGAAAAGTTCTAACTAATGATCGAGATCATTCACCGTGCTTTGACGCGGGGCGAAGCCGTGCGGCTGCATGAAGAACTGAAGACAACGCCTAATATTTTGGGCTACACGGTCCGTGAGCTGGAACGACTGCTGGACGTTCATGTGGCCGAAGTCAACGGCGACTTTGCAGGTGTGTGTTTCTGCGTAGACCTGTCGCAGAATTGGACTGAGGTTGCGGCTTTGTATGTCCTTCCTGAGTTTCGGGGCGCTGGCGTCGGGAAAATGCTGTTTGACAAAGTATGGAAGTGCGTCCAAGCACGTCAGCGCCATGTTTATATTCTTAGCCGCAACTCACAGGTAATCGGATGGATGAGTGAGCTAGGTATGACTGTGGACGCCGATCTGTGGCGGGCACCGCTGGCGGTTCACTGGTTTATGGCCCGGTACATGGCGAGCCGGCATCGATACGCAGAGAGCATTCGCAAGCGCCGGGCGATTGCACGGTGTCCGCCGCTCCGGCAGGGCATCAAGAAATACGTGAAATCAGGCTGAAAGAGTACAAATTATGCAGGCCCTCCAAATTGACCACTATGGCTCCCCGTCCGATCTGATAGCCCGCGACGTTCCGCGCCCGATACTTCAGCCCGGCGAAGTTTTGATCGAGATCGAAGCCAGCGCCATCAACCCAAGCGACATTGTCAGTGTCGAGGGCCGCTTTCCAAATGCGCCGCTCCCGCGCATTGTCGGGCGGGACTTCGCCGGGCGCATCGTGGAAGGTTCTGCCGACCTGACTGGCGCAGAAGTCTGGGGCGCGGGCGGGGATTTGGGTATCTCGCGCGATGGCACCCATGCGGAATATATCGCTATTCCGCAAGCTGCCGTCTCACTCCGCCCGAAAAGATTGTCAGCGGAAGAGTCGGCTGCGGTCGGTATCCCGTTTCAGACGGCCTGGTCCGCGCTGGCGGAATTAGGGCAGATCAAAGCAGGAGAGTGAGTAATTATCTCCGGCGCTGCCGGAGCCGTGGGAGGCGCGGCAGTTCAACTTGCTGCGGCATGGGGTGCAAAAGTCATTGCGCTGATCAAGAGCGAGCGTGACCATGAGCGCCTTGACCAATCGAAGATCGCCGCGATTGCCCACTCCGACAGCAGTGACATCGCCGGTGTCGTGCATGAAGCCACTGGGGGCAGAGGCTGTGATCTCGCAATCAACGGCATCGGCGGCTCACTTTTTCAGCCGATGTTGGATGCCCTGGCAGATGGCGGGCGCATGGTAGTTTTGTCGGCCATCGGCGGGCGTGAAGTGCCTCTGGATTTGCTGACTTTTTACCGTCGTCGACTGACACTGGTCGGCCTCAACACAGTAGACACCGATATTGTCCAGGGCGCAAGGATAATGGATCAGCTTACGCCGCTGTTTGAGTCCGGGGTTATTGCGCCGCCGAAGATCGCCGCACGGTATCCGCTGTCCCAGGCAGCAGAAGCGTATGGGAGGCTGGCTGAGGGCGTCGGCAAAGTCGCCCTGTTCCCTAACAGCCGGTTTCCTAAGTAACTGATGTTACGCACGCTCAGTTGCGGGGGAGTACGAGGAGTTGAAAGCTACGCGCTAGGAGAGGCACTCTGCGAGTGAAAGATCAGCCCCAAACGATCAGCCCCGGTGAAAGATCAGCCCCAGAGGCCGTTTCTTCGTCCGGCAGGACGCTTTTCCTAGCGAGTAGTTTTCAACTACTTGATCCTACTGCGTAACATCAGTAAGTAATGTACCAGAAGTTTATGTGTGTGGGCGACTGAAGTCGCGGCAACAAGTTCGCAAATAAGGCCTTCGCAGGTTAATACAGAGTCCAGATCATACAGACTGTTCCATATCAGTCCACGCAGGTGGACTTTGTGCCTTTGTTG
>JBPBQB010000023.1:0-25504 GCA_050954545.1 Janthinobacterium lividum
GGGTTGCTGGCCGAAATACTCTAAATTCAGCCGCGCCAGGGGCAAATCAGACCAAACAAGCCTACAAAGTGCATAACAGGCTCTAGCCAGCCGATGCCCTAATCTTGTGCTATATTAGGGGGGTACCGCTGTACATAAAACGGTGTATGGAAAGTCCCTCCGGGCGTATGGAGTGGCTCTAGAAAGCCATCATCTTGGAAGGATTTACTATCCACAGGTGCCATTTTGTTAGCATCAAAGTAATCGTGGACATGAACTCGAAAACTGAACTCACCACTATCTCCTGATCTGGCATGAGACACCTTATCGGCCCCAAACACTTGCCCAGAATGGAAGTGGCTGCTGCTGTTCGATTGATTGGTTTGGCATGCCGAATTCGAATGCAGGAAATCCGGGGCTGCTTCTCGTATCTTCTCCCAGCCTATCATATTCCAAAGACGGTGCCCCACGGAGGCGTATCCATGACCACTCTGCCCCGACTGCTGCTCACGCTGCTGCTCGTTCCGCTGCTTGCCGCTGCCCGACCGGTTCACGCTGCGCCCCAGGACTTACTCGCGCCGGGTGATTGGACGTTAGGAACGCCACATCCGGGGGACGCTTCCCTGGAAACCGTGCCATCCGCCACAGCAGGCGGGGCAGCAGTACAGCGTGTCACGGTCAAAACGGCGTCCGACCCGTTTTACATGATCCAGATGATCCGGGACATTCCGGGCATTGTCCCTGAAGGACACCGGATTCGGATGAGCTTTTCAGCTCGTTCCGAAACAAACAACCCGCTTCGCGCTACGATAGAACGCAATGGACCACCCTACACGGCAGCCGCGTTTCGGATGCTGACTCTCACCCCTAACTGGCAGGATTACACGCTGGAAGGCCTCGCGCCGGGCTACGGCCTGAACGCGCACCTTCAGATGGGCCAGCAGGCGGGGACAATCGAGCTGCGGGCAATCACGGTCATCGACGAAGGGGTCGACCCGGCTATTGCCGAGGCGCAGGCCGCGCTGGAGCCGTCGCGAATCCAGGCCCGCATCGAGAAGTACCGCAAAGGCACACTGACAATCAAAGTGGTGGACGCACAGGGAAAACCCGTGCCAGGCGCATCGGTCCATATCGCTCAGACCCGCCATGCTTTTCTCTTCGGCTGCAACTTCTTCGGGCTGAACCCGTCCGATATGTCGGCGTCTCAAAAAGCCTATGAAAGCGAGTTCACGGCTCTGTTCAACTACGCCACGATCCCGTTTTACTGGGGGGCCTTCGAGACCAAGCAGGGCAGTCCTGATTACGCCCGGCTTCAGACGATGGCTTCATGGAGTGTCGCCCACGGCATCACCGTGAAAGGGCACCCGCTGGTCTGGCACGAAGTCTGGCCGGATTGGGCACCGACGGCACCCGATCAGGCGATTCCACTGCTTCATGCCCGTGTCTTAGATTTGATTCCCCGCTACCAAAACACGATCCACTACTGGGATGTCCTGAACGAAGCCAACGCGGCGGCGGATGAGACCCCGCCAAACGGCGAAAGCAACTGGATCAAGCGCGATGGCCCAGCTCCTGTCGTCGAGACCGCGCTCGGCTGGGCGCGGGCTGCTCAGAAGACCCTGCCGCCAAGTTCTACTCCTGAAACGTTTCTGTACAATGACTTCGACACGGGCGAAGACAATGTCGCACTGCTGACGCAGCTTAAAAAAGATGGTAAGCTGCCGGACGCCATCGGTATCCAGTCGCATATGCACGAAGGCGAATGGCCTCTGACCAAAGTCTGGAGTGTTTGCCAGACCTTCGCTCAATTTGGCCCGCCGATCCACTTCACGGAAACGACCGTCATCAGCGGCCCGCGCCGGGACAATCCGAAGGATGCGACTTTAACCGACTGGAACACGACACCTGAAGGCGAGACGCAGCAAGCCGATTATGTCACCCAGTTCTACACAGTCCTGTTCAGCCACCCGTCGCTGCGTGCCATCACCTGGTGGGACTTCAGCGACCGGGGATCCTGGCAGGGCGCTCCGGCAGGGCTGGTCCGCAAAGACATGTCCCCCAAACCCGCCTACACGCGTCTCATGAAGCTGATTCACAAACAGTGGTGGACAAACGTCACAGAGAAAGCCAATGGAAATGGGACGCTGACACATCGGGTCTTTTATGGCGACTACAAAGTGACGGTGACGGATACGCGCGGCCTGACAATCACACGCCTGGTCACGTTCCCCGAAGCGTCCAAGCCCCAAACAGTCACGGTACGAATGGCTCCAGCGATCAGCTTGTGAGTGAAAGAAATTCCATGCCCACGATCCGACAAGTCGCCAAAGCCTGCGGGGTTTCCCCGATGACAGTCTCGTTTGTGCTCAACAACAAGCCCGGACAGGTCAGCAAAGAAACCCGTGTTCGGGTCCTCAAGACCGTGCGCGAAATGGGCTACCGGCCTACGGCGGTAGACATCGCGGCTGAAAACCGCCAGGTGTTCACTCTGGGCGTAGTCGCCGGGGTTCCAGGAGAATCGCTGGCCGAGCCGGGTTATTACAGCGTGATTTTGCACGCCATTCTTGCGGCGGCGGACCGCCTGGGACAGTGCCTGACAGTCCTGCCGGACAGTCTTCTGCACAAAGACCCGCATCAAAGCATCCGCGTGTATTGCGACGGCCGCTGCGACGGTCTGCTGGTCATCGCGCCGCTGATCGGTAACACACTGGTCACTGCGCTGAAAGAGCGCGGCATCCCTATGGTGCTGGTCGGCGATCCCGGTGATGACAACACCTTTGTCTCAGCCGACATCGATAATCTCCGCGAAAGCTGCCGGGCAGTCGAATATCTGATCGATCAGGGGCACACGCGTATTGCGTTTCTCGGAGGGTATCACCTTGTCCGAAGCGCGTCCCTGCGGCGCGACGGCTACCGCATGGCCTTAGAGCGGCGCGGCCTGGCATTCGATGCTTCGCTGGAATGTTCCGGCATTTTCAGGGAGACCGAAATCGAGACCCATGTGCGTGCTCTGATGACTCCAGAATCTGGAATGCCCCCGACAGCCCTTTTCTTATGGAGTGATCAAGTTTTAGCCCCGGTCATGCGTACCCTGCATGAGATGAACCTGCGTGTTCCCGAAGATGTCTCCGTGATCGGCTTTGATGACGGCCCACTGGCCGCGACTATCGACCCGCCCGTGACTACAATGCGTCAGCCCTACCGCGAAATTGCCATCCAAGCAGTCGAGATGCTTCTCGCCCAGATTCAAGAACCGGCAGCGGTGATCACGAAGACGCTGCTTCCGACGGAGCTTGTCGTCAGAAGCTCCGTGGGTCCACCGCGAGCACAAGGATGAAGGAGTCTCGTCCCTGAAATTACGTGTTCTGTGCAGGCTGTTTACTGCATTGCAGCATGGGGGTAAAAGCTGTCCAGCATACCGCTTGACAACCGCCTGCGTCTATGCTAGAATGTCCGCAGTAACTATACACGTAAAGTAATCGGACCCGTCAAGGAGAATATGATATTGAACAAACTACTGTTTCACCGCTCACAGCGAGGCTTCACGCTGATCGAGCTTCTTGTCGTTATTGCTATCATTGCTATCCTAGCAGCGATTTTATTCCCTGTGTTCCAAAAGGTCCGGGAGAACGCCCGCCGAACTGCCTGCCTCTCCAATCTCAAGCAGGCTGGTCTTGCCATCATTCAGTATGAGCAGGACACAGACGAAAAAACGCCCTGCGGTCTCAGTCCCTACGGCAGCGGCGTCGGCTGGGCCGGGCAAGTGTACACTTATGTCAAGAGCGTCCCGGTCTTCAAGTGTCCCGATGACTCTACTCAGGGACAGGGCAGCTCCTACGGCTTGAACAGCAATGTCGTGATCCCTTCTTCAACCACTCCCACCGGCTGTGGCGACCCGAACGCTCACCCAAATGGTGTCAGTCTGGCCCAGTTTAACGCCCCTGCCAGCACCGTCCTGCTGTTTGAAGTCACAGGCAATTACGATGCAGGAAACCCACTGGACATCACGACGGAAGCTCAGAACGGCGGTACCTGCAACGGCTCCCCCGCCGGTTACGGCACCGGATATGATTACGACCCAAATGGAACCGGGGACACAGCCGTGACCGGCAGCACAAGCGGAGACGGACACCTCAAATATGCGACCGGGTATTTCCCCGGCATCCCCGCCGCCAATCAGGTCCATTATGCGGCCCCGACGGGCCGGCATACGGACGGCGCGAACTACTTGATGGCGGACAACCACGCAAAATTCTTCCGTCCCAGCGCGATCTCTCCAGGGTCGAACGCCGCCAGTGCGACCGCCCAGTCCAACAGCGGCCAGGCTGCCGGAACCAGCGGCACACTCGCAAACAGCACCGTCCAGCCTGCCGCGACTTGGAGCATTCTGTAAGTGAAATGGCCCCCCGCCCCAATTCTGGGGAGCAATATGGAGGGGAGCCGGAGTTCGGATGGGAAACGGCGTTGCATGAATATGAGGGCGCGGCAAGCAGCGCCCCTACTTCCCTCCATATGGCTCCCCAGAATTGGGGCGGGGGGGCCAACTATTCCGTCTGGCGCAGCTTATGAACAACGAGATGTTTCTACTCCCAGCGGGTGTCACGACCCGCTGGGCTACCGCTGAGAACCCCGACGCTCTGCCGGGCGCTGGGGGAACCGCGAACTCCGGGCGAAAAGGCGCACCGGCCACCAGCCTTGCGGCGGGCGCGACATGTGTCCTGGCGCATGGGTCCGGTCCTGGAACCGTGCGCCGAATCTGGATGACCATCAATGACCGCTCGGCGGCCATGCTGCGCGGCCTTGTCCTACGTGCCTGGTGGGACGGCGCGGAAAAACCGGCGATTGAAGCGCCTCTCGGTGACTTTTTCGGAGTCGCTCTAGGCCGGACGGCTGCCTTTGAATCGGCCTGGTTTTCCAGCCCGGAAGGACGCTCGTTTCACTGCTGCCTCCCGATGCCGTTCCGCAACGGCTTCCGCATGACGCTGACCAATGAGTCCCCGACCGATTTAGACCTGCTGTTCTATGAAGTCAATTTCACGCTAGGGGACGAGCACCCGGAGAACGCCGGTTATCTTCATGCCGCCTACCGCCGCGAGAATCCGACCCGGCTGCGCGAAGATTTTCAAATTCTGCCCCGCGTCAAAGGCCGGGGGCGGTTTCTCGGCTGTACTCTGGGCGTGATCGCGAATCAAGCCGCCTACGGCGACCTCTGGTGGGGCGAGGGGGAAGTCAAAGTCTATTTGGACAATGACGATGAGCGTCCGACACTGTGCGGCACGGGGACGGAAGACTATCTCGCAACCGGCTGGGGCCAGGGAGTGTTTGCCCAGCAGTGGCACGGCTGCCCAATCGCCGATGCCGAGCGGATGGAGTATTCGTTTTATCGCCTGCACGGGCCGGACCCTGTTTACTTTCGCAAAGCAGTTCGAGTGACCATCCAGCAGATCGGCTACGCAGACGCCTCGCAGATGAAAAATCTGCTGCAATCAGGCACAAGCGAACAGGTAGTATTGACTGGTGATGGAACACGAATTCTTGGACCAGGTGATGCCGAGACCAAATTAGATTCACCGCTTTTTGAGCGCTCTGATGATTGGTCGGCTGTCGCCTACTTCTATCTGGACCGACCCGCCGGCACTCTGCCCGCAATTTCTTCGTATGCCACGCGCGTTGACGGCCTCAAAGGCGACGTTAACGTGCCATAATCCCTCAACAGCTTCACCTCACAGGGAGATATTTCCAGCCATGACCCCCACCGACATTCTGACCGCGCACGGACGCCAGGTTCATTTGGACTTCCACACCAGCCCGCATATCCCCGATGTCAGCGCGGAGTTCGACGCGGCGGCCTTCGCCCAGACGTTTGCGGAAGCGCATGTCAACAGTGTGACTGTCTTCGCTAAGTGCCATCACGGCATGTGCTACTACCCGACTTCAACCGGCACTCAGCATCCCGGCCTCGTGAGCTGGGACGGGCGCGACCTGCTGGGCGAACAGATCGAGGCGCTGCACCGGGCAGGCATCCGGGCACCGATCTATACGACGGTGGTCTGGGAAGAAGACGCGGCACAGAAGCACCCGGAGTGGCGTCAGATCACGCGCGAGGGCAATTTCGCGGGCGGTGAAGCGGCGGACAATAAAACAAAGCAGCCGGGCGGCTGGAAGTACAACAACTTTCTGCATCCCGACTATTTGGATTATATCGAAGCCCATGTCCGCGAGATTATGGGCCGCTACGGCTCCGAAGTAGACGGCCTATTCTTCGATATTCTCTTTTTCCACCCGGACGCCTGCTGGAGCGACGAGAGTATCAAATGGCGCACGTCGCACGGCTTTTTAGCCGACGATGCCGCGACCCATACCCGCTTTGAAAGCGCGGCTCAGGCGGCTTTCACAGAACGCTTCACTCAGCTTGTCCATGGTCTGCGCCCGGAAGCGACACTGTTTTACAACTCGACCAATACGTCTTTCGTGGACGGCACGGTCGGGGTCCGGCCCCGATTGAAAGACTACACCCACTTCGAGGTCGAGTCCCTGCCGTCAGGCTTCTGGGGCTACCAGCACTTTCCGCGCCTCGCACGACAGATCGCGGCCACCGGCAAGCCGTGGCTTGGAATGACAGGCCGCTTCCAGCGCATGTGGGGCGACTTCGGCGGCATCAAGCCGCAGGCGGCGCTCGAATACGAGTGCTTCCGGACTCAGGCATTGGGCGGCGCAAACTCCGTCGGTGACCAGCTTCCGCCGCGCGGTACTCTCGACCCGGCGGCCTACTCACTGGTCGGGGCTGTCTACGCTCAGTGTGAGGCTGCCGAGCCGTTCTATATCGGTTCCTCTGCGCTCCCGCAGATCGGCATCGTATCCCCGCACTTTCCCGGCATTGACAACCATGCCACTAGTGTCAGCGAAGAAGGCGCGGTGCTCATGTGCGAGGAAGCTCATTATGAATGCACGGTCTTTGACGATGTTTCCGACCTGAGTGCAGTCCCTCTGCTGATGCTGCCGGACTCGGTCGTCATCACCCTGCCTCTACGGGAAAAGCTGGCCCGTTACTACGCCGATGGCGGCAAATTGATTCTTTCGCACCGGTCCGGCTTCGACGCCGATGGTCAATGGGCATTGGACTTCCTGCCGCTGTCGTTCCACGGCGAGACTGACCGGTGGCCGAACTACTGGCGTGTGCGTCCCGAGTTCTCGCCGGAGTTGAACCGCAGCGACCGGGTTTTCTACACGCGCGGCCTCAACGCTGTCGGCGGCGATGGGACAGAGATACTGGCAGACCGGGTTCCGCCCTACTTCCAGCGCACGGACATCCACTTTTCATCGCACTTCCAAACCCCTCCCGTCGCCGAGGAAGGCGAGTATCCGGCAGTGATCGCCGGGGAGCGTTTTGTCTACTTTGCCGACCCACTGTTCCGGGAATACCGGCAGACAGGCAACTTAGCCGCCCGCGATGTCTGGAAGCTGGCGACCGAGCGCCTTGTCGGTGTGCCGCCCTTCGGATCAGGTCTGCCGACCACTGTGCTGAGTATCCCCCGGCGTCGCGGGGCAGACCTACTACTCACGCTGCTGCATTATATCCCAGTCCGCAAAGCACTGGATATCGATGTCATCGAGGAGCGCATGAGCTTTGGCGGCCTGGCCCTGCGCCTGCCGCCGGAAGCACAGGAAGCGCGTGTCTTCGGTACGGGAGAAGCGCTGATCCGGGAAGCCGACGGGACATTTACTTTGCCGTCGGCTCAGGGCCGGCTGTTGATTGAAGTTCCGGGATTCTTCCCGGCGGCACTCTAACTAACTGATGTTACGCAGTGCTGTATTGCGGCAGAATAAACGAGGGAATAAACTCCACTCGCTCCGTTGAAATCGTCCTTCGGACGAAAGAATAGTGGATGTCAGTTTCTTCTCTAAATCTTTCGTTCGAAGGACGACCTTGATCAGCAGATACGCAGTAATGCCGTAGGCATAGAGGAGTTTACTCCCTCGTCTGCCAGTGCGTCACATCACTAGACCTCTTACGTAAGTTGCCTGGTCTGGAAGACCAGGGCTTTAGAAAAGCAAAATGTCCCTGCGGGACGAAAGACAGGCGAAAGACACGGTAATGCTTGCCCATTCTTGCGTCTGCGAAGCAGACATTCTGCACTTCAAAAGCCCTGGTCTTCCAGACCAGGCAACTTACCCAAGACGTCTACTAAATAAATCGCAGGCCCGTTTGCGGGCGACTGAAGTCGCGGCAACAAAAGCACAAATCCGCCTTCGCGGACTAATACAGAATTGTTTCTATTAAGCTTATCTGTATTAACCTGCGCCTTCCAGGTAGCCAGTGCTGACCAGTGCAGAAGGCCTTATTTGCGAACTTGCTGCCGCGACTTCAGTCGCCCGCTTGATCCCTCTGCATCTTCAAGCCTCCTGTTCAGCACGCTTTCTACCGAAGATACCGGTACCGGCGGCACAACTCGCGTCGGCAGAAAAATCTGGCCCCGCAATAACTGCCGATATGATCGACAACGAACAAGCAAGGCTCGCCTCACTGGCAGAGTACCGGCTTCTGGATACCGAGCCGGAAGATGCCTATGACGACATCGTTCGCCTCGCCGCCTTTATCTGCGGCACGCCTATTGCTGCCGTGTCCTTGATCGATGCTCACCGGCAGTGGTTTAAGTCCATTCTGGGTCTTGATGTCAAAGAAACCCCGCGCAGCCTGGCCTTGTGCGCCGAGACGATTCAGCATCAGGGCCTGACGATTATTCCCGATACTAGGGCCGAAACCCGGCTGGCTGCAAACCCGTTTGTGGCAGGTGAATCTAATGTCCGCTTCTATGCCGGTGCCCCTCTAATCACGGAAGATGGGTATGCGCTAGGCTCCTTGTGTGTTATGGACAGAGTGCCCAGACATCTGACTGGGGAGCAGAAGACTGCTCTAAGCACGCTTGCCCGCCAGGTCGTGGGAAAGATGGAGCTTTCCCGTCGGGCTGCGGCTCAGGAGCGCTTGACTGAGGAGCGTCAGCAAGCCGAAGCGGCGCGAAGAAGGGCGGAAGCGCATGCGACCCGGATCCTGGAAAGCACAACAGACATCTTCTTCGCTCTGGATTACCAGTGGCGCTATACTTATGTCAATGCCAGGGCCGAGCAGATTTCGCATACATCCAGGGAACAAATTCTCGGCAGAAGCATTTGGGACGTATTCCCAAAAGCACTCGGCACCCGGACCGAGCGCGAGTACCGCCGAGCGATGGAGGAGCGGACTGCCGTCGAGTTCACAGACTTCCTTGAGGAGTTCGGGGTCTGGCTGGAAATGCGAGCCTACCCGACTGAAGATGGGCTGATCATCTATGGGCGCGACATTACCGAGCGGATAAAGCAGGAAGAGATCCTGCGTCTTGAGCGCGAGGCCCTGCGTCAGAGCGAGACACGGCTACGGCTGGCACTGGAAAGTGCGCGGCTGGGGTCTTACGAATTTGAGCAGGCCACGAGTCAGTACCTGGAAGTTTCCGATACTTACAAGGCGCAGTTCGGCCTCATGCCCGGCGACACGCTGGCCCTCGAATCAGTCATGGAGATAATCCATCCCGATGACCGGGCCCGTGTCCTGAACAGCGCAGAACAGGCGATTGAGGAGCACCGCGTATTTGAATCCGAGTATCGGGCGGTCTGGCCGGATGGCAGTATTCACTGGCTGAAAAGCCACGGCCAGTCGATTTACGATGAGGCCGGTCTGGCTGTCCGCATGATCGGAGTCTGTCAGGACATCACGGAGCGGGTTCTGGCTGAGGAGCGCGTCCGCGTTTTGTTCGAGCAGTCATCGCACCCGCATCTGCTGCTTGACGACGATGGCATCATCATTGACTGCAACACGGCGACACTTTCTTTGCTCGGATGCACAGACAAAAACCAGATCCAGGGAATACACCCTGCATGTCTATCTCCTGAGTTCCAGCCTGATGGGCGACGCTCAGAGGAAAAAAGTCTTGAGATGGATGCCCTGGCGCGGGAGAACGGGTTCCACCGTTTCGAATGGACCCACCGGAAGATTGATGGCGATGAGTTTCCCGTCGAAGTGACTTTGACTTACTCGACAGTCGCGAGCCGCCCGGTGCTGCTGGTGGTCTGGCATGACCTGACCGAGCGGCGAGCGCTGGAACGGGAGCGGGAGCGCCTGCTGAGAGAGGCCCAGGCCCGCAACAAGCGTGAAGTGCTGATCAACCGTATCAACGAAGCGATCCGCGCGACCACAGACCCTGAGCAGATTCAGGAAACGGCAGCCTGTCTGGTCGGCAAGGCTCTCGGAGTAGACCGCTGCTCTTTTTCCATGTATACCCTGCAGCGGGACACCGTGCGAGTATCGCGGGACTGGCACGGCCCTCACCTACCCTCATTCGCAGGCGAATACCTTCTCTCGGGGTGCGAAAACTACGTGGACGAGTTTTACAAAGACGGCACGGCGGTCATCACCGATGCTCTCAGCCCGGAAGTTTCGCCGATCATTCGGCAGGTATTGAGCAGCTTCGGTATCCGGGCATTCCTGGCCGTGCCTCTTTACGACAATGGAAGATTCGTCGCGGCGCTGACGGCTTCCATGATCAGCGGGCCGCGTGACTGGACTCCCGAAGAGATCGTGCTGATGGAAGCGGTCCTGACACAGACACAAACGGCGCTGGAGATCGCACGGGTCACGCAGCGCGAACACAGGATTGCCGCCCAGCTTCAGGAAGCGCTTCAGCCAAAGCTGCCCGAGATCGTGCCGGGGCTGGCACTGAGCCTGTATTACAAGCCTGCGCTGGCACAAAGCGAGGGTGTGGGCGGGGACTTCTACGATGTGTTTCCAGTGGAAATAGGATGCACCGCCCTTGTCGTCGGCGACCTTTCGGGCAAGGGCCTGGCGGCGGCGAGCCAGGTCAGCACCGTCCGCAGCATGCTTCGCGCCTTCCTGCATTCCCTGCCGACTGTGGCCGAGGCAGTGACGGAGCTGAACCGTGTCCTGGCCGAACACGATCTGCTGACCGGCTTTACCACGCTCTTTGTCGGCGTCTATGACAGCGCCACGGGGCTTGTCAATTACGCGAACTGCGGTCAGGAGGCTGCCCTTTTGCGAAGAGCGGCGACCAATGAAACCGAGCGGCTTGTGCCGACAGGTCCCATACTGGGTGCGTTCGAAGGCGCACAGTATGAGGTGTCCAGCGTTGCGCTTCATTCCGGGGACACACTGGCGATCTTTACGGACGGTCTGACGGAAGTCGGGGCTTCCCGAACAGATCTGCTGGGAATCGACGGCGTAGCCGCACTGCTGGAGCAAAGAACAGCATTCACAAGCCTATTGGCGGCGGATGGGATTGCAGAAGCAACGGCTCAACACCTAATCGCCGGGGTAAATGAGTTCGCCCAATCGGGAGCGCGTGACGATATGTGCCTTTTGGTAGGAATTGTGCGATAAGTGATGACGGATCGAAAAACGCCCGCACAAAACCCGCGTATTTTGAGGCAAAACAGGATATAATCAAGGCAGGCGGAGCAGGCTGTCTCCGTCAAAAAATTCATGTTCCCTCCGGTATCACAGGCAGAAAAAAGCAGAGATTCCTTGCAGGAACTCTGCTTTTTTGCCGCAGCCCTGGAACTGATCGTGTCCTCGAAAAGAGTGCCTGAACTACTATGCTTGTTGATTCCCTGACTGATGAGACCCTGGCTGCCCTCAAAGATCATCTGCTGCGCGGGATCAAAGCCACGCCGCTCTGCCTCGCCGTGATCGGCTGGCTTTGCGCGACTCCGACCGAGCCCTCCATCGCCGAAGTCCGGCGCAACGCCGAAGGCCTGGTCTGGCTGCGCCTTTCAGATGAAACCCGGATGGAGCCGCTCTGCTCGTTTTTGGATTTCCTATCTCAAGTTCGTGTCATCTGCCAGTCTCTGGACCTGACCGAAATGCAGACTCAGCAGATGATTGCGTGGACGCGTCAGCGCCTCGGCTAAGTCAGATTTGGATTACGCAGGAACGGCATCATAGACCTGGACCCGGCTCCAGAAGGAATGGCATTCGGTGATAAAACGCAAATGCTCGGGATGGTCTTCGTAGACATCGTAGGCGACTTTGTTTTCAAATTCAATCAGCAGTGCGACGCCGTAGGAATTATCCACGACATCGCGCGGCGTCCCGGCAGGAACGCCGACAGTCAGTGTCACGATACCGGGAATGCTCGGAAGATAAGTCCGGCAGCCGGTCGCGATCTTGTGAGCGTCTTCGTCTGTGCCACCTTCGCGGAGCCAGAAGTAGACCGAGTGGTAAAAACTGGTGAGTGTCGTCATTGGTTTTCTTTCTTAAGCCAGTCGGCATAGGTAGGGCGCGGCAGATCGAATAGCTCGGTGGTCCGGGTATACCAGCCTCCGCCGTGCATCCGCCCGATGAGGTCCAGAGCCTCGGCCCGGACATGCATCTTTTCTAAATCCACAAACTCATCATCGATGTGCAGGAAGACCACCTGCCCCAGCACGATGCGGTTGTCTCCCACTTCGACCACCGAATGCAGGCGGCATTCCAGCCGCACCCGCGACTCCGAGATGCCCGGCACGGCAATTCTTGATGATGGTGCAGCAGTCAGACCGGCATTTTCAAGCTCGCTGACTCCTGCCGGGAAATCGATCGCGCACTGGTTCATTCCGTCCATCAAAGCCTCATGGACTAAGTTGACTACGAACTCTCCAGTACGGACAATATTTGCCCGCGTGTCTTTCGGCGTTCCCGGCTCTTTATTCGCCACCCCCAGCACAACCGTCGGGGGGCTGCTGCCGACCATGTTGAAGAAGCTGAATGGGGCGGCGTTGACCGCGCCGTTTGCGTCTAAAGTGGTCACCAGTGCTATCGGTCGCGGAACAACGACACTCGCCAGCAGGCGATAAGACTGGGCCATCTCCATCGCGTCAATATCAAATTCCATAGACGTTCTTTCTGACAAATATTCTCGGCAGTTCGGATACGCACAAGTGACTAAAGTCACTCGCTAGATGGCGAAGCGCCGCACGTCCAGGGGACGCAAATGCCAATGGCATTTTGTTTGCTCTTCTATATTGACTCTTCTGTCGCCTGGACAGGCGGCGCTTCTGAGCGCCATTCAGCGAGTGACTTTAGTCACTCGTATATGCCGTTTGGCTTGCCCTATGCCCTACTTGCTTGGCACACGGTGGCGCAGACGGTCCAAAGCAACCGCCGCGATAATCACCATGCCGATAATGATCTGCTCGACATACGCGGGCCAGCCCATCTGCTGAGAGCCGTTGCGGAGCAGAGCCATGATCAGAGCGCCGAGGAGCGACCCCAGCACGGAGCCTTCACCGCCGGACAAGCTGCCGCCGCCGATGACGACGGCGGCAATAACGTCCAGCTCCGCACCGACATCGACGGTCGGATCGCCCTGGCCAAGACGCCCAAATTGGAGCGCACCCGCGAGACCGAAAAACAGACCGGCCAGGGCATAGATCGTGATCTTCAGCCGGTCCACGCGCAGGCCCGAAAGGCGAGACGTGATCTCGTTCGAGCCGATGGCGACAATATAGCGGCCCAGCACGGTCTGCCGAAGAATTACTGCCGTCACGATGCCCAGTGCAATCGTGATCCAGACACCCGGTGTTACCAGCAGCCAGGCCGGCTCGGGAAAAGTCGCGGCCAGTTTTTCGATCCCGGCCCCATATCCCGATGCGTCGACAGACTGTTCGTTCGCCAGCCAGCTCGCCAGGCCGCGCACAATTCCGAGTATGCCAAGCGTTACGATAAAAGGCGTGACTTTCAGCTTCGTAATCAGCGTTCCGTTGATTGCACCGGCTACGCCTCCGACAGCAATCGCGGCCAGCACAGCCAGCACGGGAGAGACATGCAGGTTCAGCAGGCGAGCGACTACGACACTGGTCAGGGCAAACACAGAACCGACCGAGAGGTCGATGCCGCCGCTGATAATGATCATGGTCATTCCCAGCGCCCCCAGCCCGACAATGACTGTCTGAGTGGCGACACCCCGGAAGTTGTCCAGGCTCAGAAACGTCCCGCGAATTGCCGGCGAGAGCGAAAATAGACCAACCACCAGGGCCAGGCCGATAAACGGGCCTAACACGGCTAAAAGCTGCCGGGAAGAGCGCATAGTCGGGGCGGTCTCCGAATCGGGCGTGGTCGAGGAGGTCGTGCTAACGCTCATTGCTGTTTCTTTCTCGCAAGGGAAGAGATTACTAAATTATACGTTCGTGAACCATGCCCTGAAGGGCACGGCTATTGGGCGCAGACGCCGGGAACCCATCGCTTCGCGAGGCTCGGACTTTCATTCTGAGTGCGCCGAAGGCGTAGTTTGTGGCGTCTGCGCCCAATAGCCGTGCCCTTCAGGGCATGGGCTTTCGAGATGACTACTGCAGGTACTGAGCAATCGGCGGGTTCAGGTATTCCTGCATGGCAGGCTGGTTCATGTTGTCTGCCGTGACCAAAGCGACCCCAGTGTCGACGTTTTTAGGAACCGTCTTGCCATGAATCGCATCGACCAGGGTTGTGACCCCTAAGTAGCCCATCTTGAACGGGTTCTGGACAACGATGCCCTGAATCTCGCCTGCTTTCAGCGCATCCACCAGATCGGGAGCGGCATCGAAGCCGACGAACTTGACTTTCTTCAGCAGGTTGGCATCTTTAAGCGCCAGGCGCATCCCGCGCGTGTTGCTTTCATTCGACGCAAACACGCCGTCGGTCTTGGTGCCGAAACGGGCAAGCAGGTTTTGGGAAGTCTTGTTGGCCGTGTCCGTCGTTGGACCGCCGTACTGGTTGTCGGAGAGGATCGCGATACCGGGATACTTCGCGATTGCCGTCAAGAATCCCGTTTCGCGGGCTTCCGTGCTGGCCGACCCCTGCGCGTAGTTGAGGACAATCACACGTCCTTTGCCGTTCAGCAGCTTACCCATCTCATCGCCGGCAAGCTCACCACCTTTTTCGTTGTCGGTCGCACAGAACGAAGTGTAGTCATCGCTTTTCAGAGACGAGTCAACGATCACGACAGGAATCTTGTGGGTGACGGCATCGTGTACTGGGGTTACTAGCGCCTGATTGTCAAGGGGAGCCAGAACAATGCCGGCGACATGCTGGGTGATAAATGTCTCGACAATGTTGACCTGGCCGTTGCGGTCCCCTTCGCTTTCAGTCCCTTTCCAGAGGATATTGATGTTTGTCCCCTGCTTCTGCAGATCCTGCTGCGCTTTGTTGGCCCCGGCATGGATGGATTTCCAGTATTCATGCGACGTTCCCTTGGGGATGACCGCGATCTGCAATGCACTTCCGCCGCCCGCACCTGGGCCGGTACTGCTTCCGCCGCCGGTCGAAGTCGCGTTGTGCTGCCCGCAGCCTGCCAGCAGTACCGCCAGCCCTGCGGCAGCCACGAGGCTGCTCCCGATGATGTTTTTCTGCGCTCTGCTTCTCTGCATGAATATACTCCTTGTGGTCGTTTCAATTATTTGGATTGGACCTACCGCACCGCTTCGCTGTGGTCCTCCCTAAAGGGAGGATTAAGAGCAGAAGGTCGGGATTATAGCTATCATCCTCATCTTCCCTTTAGGGAGGACCCTGCGAAGCAAGGAGGTAGGTCGGAGGTGGGTTCTCACCCTGCCAGCGCAAGCTGCCCGACTTTTTCCTGCGTGGCTTCGTCGCGGGACAACTGCCCGGCGATGCGGCCATCACGCACGACGATGATCTTGTCGGCCATGCCCAGCACTTCGGGAAGCTCGGAGGAGATCATTAAAATTGCGACACCCTGCGCAGCGAGATCGTTCATGATACCGTAAATCTCGCGTTTGGCCCCGACATCGATGCCGCGGGTCGGCTCGTCTAAGATCAGCAGCTTTAAGGGCGTTTCCAGCCACTTGCCCAGCACGACTTTCTGCTGGTTGCCGCCCGATAAGTTGCCGACCTGCTGCTCCACCGATGGGGTACGAACGCGGAGACGCGCGACACTGGCCTGGGCTTCTGTCCGCTCTGCGCCGCGCCGGATAAAGCCAAGCTGGGCCACTTTTTCAAGTGATGCTAAAGAAATGTTTTCCCGCACGGTCAGGCTCAGCACCACGCCCTGCTCTTTGCGGTCTTCGGTGACGAAGCCGATGCCTGCCGCGATGGCGTCGTTGGGGGAGTCGGGCCGGAAGGGCTTGCCGTCGAGACGCATCTCGCCTGCACTCCATTTGTCGGCTCCGAACAGGCAGCGGGCGATCTCTGTCCGGCCTGAGCCGACCAGCCCGGCCAGTGCGACTACTTCTCCGGCATGGACCGTGAAGCTGATATTTTCCAGCACGCCCCGGCGGCTCAGGTTGCTGACTTCCAGCACGGGGCGGCCTGCTTCGACCACGATTTTGGGATAGGTTTCATCCAGATCGCGCCCGACCATGAGGCGCACGACATCGTCGCGGCCTATCTCGTTGATGGGGGCGCTGCCGACGATTTTGCCGTCGCGCAGGACAGTCACGGCGTCAGCAATCTGGAAGACTTCGTCCATGCGGTGGGAGATATAGACGATGCCGATGCCCTGGCTTTGGAGACGACGGATTAAGCGCCACAGGTTTTCGAGCTCATGGGCGGTGAGTGTGGCCGACGGCTCATCCATCGCCAGCACCCGCGCCTGACGGCTCGTGGCTTTCGCGATCTCGACCATCTGCCGCTGAGCCACCGACAGGCTGCCGACCGGAGTGCGGACATCCATCGTCATGCCGAGATCGGTCATGAGCGCAGAGGCATCCCGGCGCATCTTTCGCCCGTCGATCCAGCCCGGCACGAGGCGCGGCTCCCGGCCTAAAAAGATATTCTCGGCGATACTAAGATGCGGTGCGAGGTTCAGTTCCTGATAGATGATCCCGATCCCCAGGTCCATCGCCTGCTGCGGAGTTGAGATTTCCACGGCCTGACCATTCAAAAGAATGGTTCCCCCGTCCGCTTTCAGCGCCCCCGCCAGGATCTTCATCAGCGTCGATTTGCCTGCGCCGTTCTCGCCCATCAGCGCATGGACTTGACCGGGCAAGACGCGCAGCGAAACGTCATCAAGGACACGGACACCGGGGAATGCTTTGCGGATGCCCTGCATTTCCAGCACAGGAATGAGAGGGGAAGAAGTCTGACTATTGGGAATAGGAGGCATATTAGCGCAATTATACCTTCTAAAATCACAAAACCCCAGCCTGGTAATCAGAATGAGGTTTCGTGAGGCGCTGACAGGCTAGCTGTGTTTCGGTCCAATATCACCGGCGACATCTGCGCCGAGGTCGCTGTCATTCGTGCCGTCTTCGTCAATCGCCTCGCTGTCGGTGGTCAGTTGACGGTCGCCGTCGGTCAGGTCGTCCATTTCAGTCTCATCATCGAATTCGGTGTCTTTCGGGTCAGTCATTTCTTTTCTCCTTTCGCCACTGGTAGTTCTCCCTTCACGCACTTTACCCCGCCAGAGCGAAGCGAAAACCGCCCGGCCTCTGAAACGAGGCCGGGCGGGTGATGTCGTGATAAGATGCCGGAAATGATCTATCCGAATCCTCCCTTCAGGGAGGACCACAGCGAAGCGATGCGGTAGGTCGGATGCACGAAGGCAGGTCATGCCCAAGAGTCGGTTTCATTTCGGCAACGGACTTGGAGAAAAGCGTTCACACACAGCGGGTCCCACTGACTTCCCGCCCCCTCTTCCAGAATGCACAGGGCTTTCTGCGGGTCCATCCCCTTGCGATAAGGCCGATCAGTCGTCATCGCGGAGTACGCATCGGCGACAGCCATCAGCCGGGCAGGCAGCGGGGTTTCTTCGCCGCGCAGGCCGAACGGATAGCCTTCGCCGTCCCAGCGCTCATGGTGGTGACGGACCGCATCGAGTGTTTCTTCGAACCCAGGGACAGCGCTGACAATGATCGAGCCCATCATCGGATGCTGCTTGATCGCTTCATAGTCTTCTTCGGTCAGCCGGCCGGGCTTCCGCAGGATCGCATCGGGAACACCAATCTTTCCGACATCATGCAGCAGCGCAGCGATTTCAATGACGCGCAGCACAGCGGAATCCAGCCCCAGCGCTTGAGCGATCTGCATGCTGTAATGCATGACATCCTCGGAATGACGGCGCGTGTAGCGGTCTTTGTTATCTACCGATGTCACCAGCGCATCCAGCATCGTGAAGCCGCCGACCGAGCGGGCCAGGCTGCGGCGCACCCGGAGCGCATGGCTGTCGGCATCCCCGCCGGATTTCGAGACACGCAGCCGCGCATCGGCAGTTTCGAGCAGGGCGGTTCGGGTACGAGTATCTTCCGGAAAATACGCGATCCCGATAGAAAGACTGAACGGGATCACTGTTTCGTAGCCGGGCGGATGGTAGCCGACCAGCGAAGCCGCTTCGCGCAGGGCTTCGACCAGATCCTGAGCGTCAGCCGTTCCGGCACCCGGCAGCAGCACGGCGAACTCATCTCCCCCGAAGCGGGCCAGCGTGTCCTGAACGCGGCAGGTTGCCCCGAAAGCCAGGGCAATTTGCCGCAGAACATCGTCTCCGGCCAGATGGCCGTGAGCATCGTTGAAGAACTTGAAATTGTCCAGGTCGATCAGCAGCACGGCTCCCGTGTGGCCCGTGAGCGGCACAGTTTCTAGTTCTTCCTGAAGCCGTTTGTGGAACGCTCGATGATTCAGCAGGCCGGTCAGCGAGTCATGGTCCGCCCGCTCCAGCGCATCCGCCAGCAGCCACTCTGTCTGAGCCAGCAGCTCTTCACGCTCAAGCTCCAGCGACTTTCGCTCGGTGATCTCCCGAATATAAGCCGTAAACCCCGGAGTGCCCTCAATCTCTACAGCCGTTGCCGTGAGATCTACCGGAAACTCACGCCCGTCCCGGTGCAGCGCTGTCATTTCCAGACGCTGATTCAGGATCGAGCCTTCGCCGGTGGCGAAATAGTGCGCCATGTTTTCGTAATAGACCGCACGCATCTCCTGGGGCATAATCAGCTCTGCGACATTCTGCCCGACCGCCTCAGCCCTCGTATAACCGAAGGTTTGGGTCGAGGCCGGGTTCCAGTCCGTGACCAATCCCTTAGTGTCGATGCTGATGATGCACTCCATCGCGGTTTCGACAATTGCGGCTTTATGCGCTTCGCTCCGGCGCAGGCGCTCCTGAGCGTTTGCCTCTTCGGTGATGTCACGCGCAAGCGAGGCAATGCCGATAATCTGACCGGTTTCGTCTGTCAGCGGCGTGTTGTACCATTCGCAGAGAATGATCTCGCCCGATTTTGTCCGGTTACGGTTGGTACTGCGCGTCCCACCCGTGCCCGTTAGAATACCGACCCGAAGCTGATCTATGTGAATTTGCTCTTCTTTCGGAACGATCAGTTCCGCAACATTCCGCCCCACCACCTCAGCACTGGTATAGCCGAAAGTACGTTCTGCCGCCGGATTCCAGGTCGTCACAGTCATGTCCGGCTCGATATCAATCACGGCCAGAGGTGTTTGCTGAATATGCAGCGCATATCTCTGTTCCGACTTTTGGCGGGCGTCCTCTGCGGCCTTACGCTCCGTCACATCGACAGCAACAGCCAGGCGTGCCTGATGCCCCTCAAACTCAACGGAATGGGACGCGATTTCCATCCAGACCAGGCTGCCATCTTTTTTCAAACAGCGGTGCAGGCCGTCAAAGCGAGTCCCATGGGGCCTTGATTGCAATGTCTGCAGCAGAGCTTCCGCGTCTTCCACCAAGCGAATGTCAAAGAGCGTCATCGACAAAAACTCTACACTCGAGTACCCGAGATGCGCGACTGCCGTGTCGTTGACCGCGAGAAAGCGCCAATCCTCGTTATCATAAACCCACATCGGCTGCGGATTATCGTCGAACATTTGGCGGTAAAGCCCTTCACTTTGCGCCGACGCACTCTGGGCGCGACGCAGTTCCAACTCGCTGACGACACTTGCCGCTAAGTCTTTGAGAGATTGACACTGCGGGGCGGTAAAAGAGCGAGGCTGAAAATCCAGAAGGAAGAGCGAACCGAGCGCCGTACCGTCCGCCATAATCAGCGGCGCTCCTGCATAGAAGCACACCCCTAACTCGCCGGTTACCAGAGGGTTGCCGGAAAATCGTGGATCAAGACGTGCATCTTCGACAACAAGCACTTCAGAAGTAAGAATGGTATAGGCGCAGAACGCGATGTCGCGGGGAATTTCTCGGGCAAAACTTTCACGGTGCGAACCCTGGCAGGCCTTGTGCCACTGCCGGTCTTCGCTCAAAAAACTCACCAGCGCGAGAGGCATATCGAATAAACGCGCTGCAAGCGCGGCAATCCGATCAATCGCGGCCTCCGGCGGGGTATCGAGAATGGCATATCGGCGCAGGCTGGACAGCCGCTCTTTTTCATTATCAGGGACCGGGGGATTGGACAAGGGGCTTTCCTAAAGGCACTTTCCCGACAATGGCATTCACTGACGTGGTTTCATTATGGCGCGGTTCAGACTCTTTTCCTGTGCCAAGAAGACGCTGATAATGCATTCTACCATACTTTTTTCAGAAGATTTTACAAAATATATCTCACTACTTTAGAGGCGTATGATAAGAGTTTGCTCTAGTTTCGTGTGCAAGACGCCAAAGATAAAAGGGAGCTCTTCGGTGCTGTTTCTATTTTATTAGAAAGTGTTATGAAAAACCTTCCAAAACTTGCCCAGCTTTATCTGGTATGTATCTACCTGCTGGGAATCTACGCCGCGTTCTTTGCAGCACGGACACCGTCGCCGAAGGCGGAGGACAGCCCCTGGGAATTTGCAGGATACCTGGTGCTGGCGGCCCTCGCCGGCAGGACAAAGATACAGCTGATGCAGCGCAACGCCGAAAACCAGGTTTCCATGTCGCTGTCCTATGTCCTGACATTTACGGCAATGATGCGGTTTGGACCTTCGGCGGCTATGCTGGTCGGCGCGATCGGCAGCCTTTCCAACTGTGTGTACCCGAAGCGCCAGCCAATGCATCAGATGGTCTTCAATGTCACGCTGACCATGCTGGAAACATTGGGAGCCAGTTTTGTTTTCCTGGGTCTAAATGAAAATTCACTGATCTTACGCAGCCCGCAGAGCTATCCCGGCGTGGCAGCCGCCAGTCTGGCATTCTTCCTGGTCAACACAGGCGGGGTCGCCATAGTTATCGGCCTTTGCACAGGACAGAACGCGTTTTTGATCTGGCGCAAGACATTTTTGTGGACGATACCCAGTTATTTTGCCGGGGCGTGTGTCAGTACGCTGGGTCTGCTGCTGTTCAATAGCCATTCCGTTTATGTCTTGATCCTGCTGTCGCCGCTCGGCTGGGTGCTCTACCAGAACTATGCGACGACAACAGCCCGCACGGAAGAAAAGCAGCAGCATATCGAAGAACTGCAGCTCAGTCAGGAGCATCTCGCCGATTTGTATCTGGCGACTATCAAAAGCCTGGCGCTGGCCATCGATGCCAAAGACCAGTACACACATCAGCACATTCTGCGGGTTCAGCGCTACGCCGTCGCTGCCGCCAAACATTTAGGACTCACCGGCAACGAGCTGGAAGCAATCAACACCGGGGCACTGCTGCACGACATCGGCAAGCTGGGAGTCCCCGAGTATGTGCTGCTCAAGCCGGGACGTTTAACGGATGAAGAGTTTGCCAAGATCAAGCAGCATCCGGAGATCGGTGCAGCGATTTTGGACCCGGTCGAGTTCCCCTGGCCGGTCCTGCCGGTTGTCCGTTCACACCATGAAAAATGGGACGGGACAGGCTACCCCGATGGCCTAGCCGGGGAAGACATTCCCCGGACTGCGCGGATTCTCGCCGTCGCCGATGTCTACGATGCCCTGACTTCCTCGCGCTCCTACCGTAATGCCTGGACCCACGAGCGGGCCTGCGAGGTGATCCACAAAGATCGTGGAACCCATTTCGATCCGATCATCGCAGATGCGTTTTTAGAGATCATCACGAGCGTCGTCGAAGAAATGGCACGCGAAGGCGAAGGCCCGCTGTTTGTCGCCGAGCCGATGGCAGTCGCCACAGTCAGTCCGGCGGATCAGGCCGCCAAGGCGATCCACCGGGCATCTTCAGAGCTCTGGGCCCTCTACGAAGTTGTTCAGACACTGTCGTCGAGTGTCGGCCTGGGAGAAACGCTGGATATTTTAGGGCGCAAGCTCGAAGCGCTTCTGCCGGGAACCGCTGCACTCTTTTTGATGCGCCAGACTGAGGATGAAAAAACAAAAAGTGAAGACATGGTCGTGCGGTCAGCAGTCGGTATCAACCGGGAGTTCTTCGCGGGCGCACGCACGCTGGGCAAGACATCGGTAACTGTCGGACGAGACAGAACCACCTACTTGGGCGAGTATGACGCGGACGACCTGCTGCTGATTTCGTCGCAGACAACCCAGTGGATTGCACTGGAGACCGCTTTGATCGTTCCGATTGTCCATCAAGGCGAAGTGCTGGGAACGATCAACCTGTATCACCCAAACCCGAACGCTTTCAGCGCCCACGACCAGCAGCTTTTAGAGACCATCGCGGACCGAGCCGCGACAGCGCTTTATAACGGCCTCTTGTTCGACCGGACTCGCAGCCATGCGTTCACCGACCCATTGACCGGCCTGTACAATATCCGGCACATCACCCAGCATGTCGAAGAATGCTGCCGGGAAGAAACGCCGTTCGCCATGCTCTGCCTGGACCTCGACAGCTTCAAGCCGATCAACGACAACTTCGGCCACCAGAAAGGCGATCAGGTTCTGCGCGATCTGTCCGCGCTTTTCCTGGCGGCGCTGCGGGACGTCGATGTGGCGGCTCGGTACGGCGGCGACGAGTTCCTGGTCTATGTTCAGGGCGGCGGCGCTGCCGAAGCCGAGGCCCTGGCCGTTCGCCTGCAGGCCGCCGTCGAGTCTTATGAGCCTGGCCTGATCCATCCACGCCTCGGAGCGCTGCATCTGGGCGTCTCCATCGGCTACGGCTGTTATCCTGCCGACGGCACCGATTTCCCGTCTCTGATCGCCGCGTCCGACGCCCACATGTACCGTGTCAAGACAGAGCGCAAGCTGGGCAGCCTCGCCGGGCCTGACCGGGCTGCGCCGGGCCTGGCTTCCCACGATCTGCACAGCCTGGGTGCGGAATTTAATTTGCCTCGGGCGGCGTAGGGGGGGATTGCGACGCTGGAAAGCGTGGGTGGAGAGAAGAAGTATCCTGGTCTGAAGACCAGGGCTTTTGAAGTGCGATTGTCCGCCTTCGCGGACATAAGAAACAGACGGATTGAACCTCTTATGTCCGCGCAGGCGGACAATCGCTTTACCGAAGACCCGGATTTCCAATCCGGGTAACACAATCTGGATGGACTTATGCAAGAGGTCTAGTCTGTAAAGTAGCCCCTGCCCTACTCTCCGTGGAGCTCGACCCCGTGCTTCTTTGCCGCTTGCTCGATGCGGTGTTTGATTTTTTCCCCGTCTTCGCCGCTGTATTTGGCGGCGTTGTCTTTGTGATGGATGTAGCTCCAGGCGGCCCGGATATGCTCCGGGGTGTCGATGGGGTATTTTTTGTTGGTCGTGTCGGCGAATTCAACATCGCCGTATTCATGTTCGCCCCGCTCTGGATTGACATCGTCACGCCGTTCGATCTTTTCACTCATACTGCTGCCTCTTTTTCTCGTATTTTGCACAGTAATACCCATCACCTGGAATGGCATAATCCCAAATGATGGTTCTTCTCGCCCTCGATCAAGGCAAACCGGCTGCAAAGACGGGACGCAAAGCCCACGGGTCTCTGACGCTCACAAAAGCAATGGAGACGGCCGGGCTGCCGACGGGCGCTCTCTCGTGGACGGGCTGGAACCACATCAACCATCCTTTGCATTCGACAAACGCAAACCGTTGGAAACGACGGGACGCAAAGCTACGGGCCTTCCTCCTGGCAAGTTAGAGAACAGTAAGTCCGAGATGGCCGCCGAGCTGCCGAACTGCGGCGATTACGAGGGAGCATAACCATGTCTATTCAAGACAAGACAAAGAAACACATTCACTTACCGCCAGGCCACACCTGGCGGCTACCAGTTCTTTTGGCCGGCTTATCATTCGCTGCACTGCCACTCACAGCACAGGCAAGTCCTGCGTCAGTGTCCAAGACCGACGCACCGATTACGCAGGCGCTGAACACGAATACACAAACGGGCTGGGTTTCCGTCATCTTCAAGACAGCGTCTCCGCTGACATCGGCACAGGAATCGCAGATGTCGGCACTGGGAGCGGACATCGTGCGCCGCCTGCCGATCATCGGGTCGGTGACGGTGCGGGTTCCGGCGCATAATCTGGCGAAGCTTGCCGCGCTGCCGTTTGCCACGCATCTGTCTTTGGACGGTAAAGTGCAGAAGACCGACGCGTTCACAGTCGGCTCCAGCGAAGCGAGCCAAGCAACAGTCACGACTAAGTACGGCTGGTTTTCGCAGACCTATCAGCTCACCGGGGCGGGCGTGACAGTCGCCGTGCTGGACAGCGGCGTGACGCCTGTGGCAGACCTGAGCAGCCAGGCGGGAGACATCTACAACCGTTCGGCATCTCGCGTGCTTGCCAATGTCAACTTTTCGACGGCCCTGACTAAGCCGACATTCAACTTCTTCGGCGCACTGCCTCTGGTGAGCAGCAGCAACAACCTTTCCGATCCCTGCGGCCACGGCACCCATGTCGCCGGCATCATCGCCGGAAACGGCTCACGTTCGCCCGCGTTCTACTGCACCCAGACCTGTAACGGCATCGCCCCCCAGGCGAACCTTGTCAATGTCCGCGTGCTTGATGTCAACGGGGAAAGCACCGTCAGCACCGTCATCAGCGGGCTTCAGTGGGTGTTAAATAATCAGAACCGGTACAAGATCCGGGTGGTCAACCTCTCGCTCGGCCATCCCGTCGGCGAAAGCTACACCACCGACCCCATCTGCCAAGCCGTCGAAGCCCTCTACAATGCCGGCATCGTCGTGGTCTGCGCCGCAGGCAACGACGGACGCGTCAACGGCGATGTCAACACGCCTGGCTTCGACAACGAAGGCTGGGGCACGGCCTACGGCTCCGTCCAGTCGCCAGGCAACGACCCGTATATCATCACGGTCGGCGCGACCAAAAGCATGGACGGCATCCGGGCGGACGACAAGATCGCGACCTATTCCAGCCGTGGCCCGAGCCGGCTTGATCTGATCATGAAGCCGGACATCATCGCGCCCGGCAACAAAGTCATCTCACTGGATGCCCACGGGAGCATGCTGGATACGTATGGCGGCGGAGCCAACCAGGTCCCCTATTCATATTACGTCGGACCATTTGCGACTATGGCCCTGGGCCTGAACGGCTCTTCCGCCGACTACTTCCAGCTTTCGGGTACTTCGATGGCGTCGCCGGTGGTCGCCGGGGCGGCGGCGCTGCTCTTGCAGGCCAACCCGAGTTTGACCCCAGACACGATCAAAGCCCGCTTGATGCTCTCCGCCGACAAGTGGTTTGCCGCCGACGGCACGGAAGACCCGCTGACATACGGGGCGGGCTACCTGAACATCCCGGCGGCGCTTGCCAGCACGGTGGTCG